>CAZXYA010000844.1:0-3381 GCA_964644655.1 uncultured Saprospiraceae bacterium
CGTAAAACTCATTTTCTTCATGAGATTAGTAAATTTTGGTTAATTAATAAAATGTGTAAAATAAATTTGGATAAAAAGCCATATATATTTTCCTACCTATAGGCATATAAATCACGCTATAGTATTTTACAAGTAGTATATTATTTTGAAAATTCTACAAGCAATAAGGGTCTAGTTTTCTCATACGTATTCAAAATGTTATATCTAAATATTTCCACATATTTAAATGAATAAAATACTTTGAAAAATTAATTATGTAGACTTCAATTTTACTGGTAAGAATTCTCCATGTACAGTGTAATCTATGAGTCGAAAACAATAAGGAATACTTATACAATTGTTTTATATAAAAACATCATATATTTTTTCCTTTTTCGTTAATAAAGTATAAATCAATCTCTGCTATCTGGTTGTATCAACAAGTCCATCTAGTTAGATTGATAATTAGTAGTAGTATATTATGTTTGTAATGGAATAAATTTTACGGAAGGACTAGTATAGTAGCGCAAAGAAGGAGTATAGGATACATGCTTCGAACAAAAAACGGTTCTTGTAAAATTCGTTATTTCCATGAGATTATAATTTCTAAATATTGGTTGTGTAAGTTGTATGCTTGGTTATCTTGAATTATCAATATATATCAAAAAGAATGCCTTGATTTTATTGGAATATTTAATGCTTAGGAAATAAGATTAGTGAGTAATTATGCTAGCTAGATGTTTTATTGCGGTTTCTATATTTTGGTAATTTGATAAATACCTGAGATATTAATTACTTCTTTTAATGAAAAAATTATGCCACAACAATAGATGACTTCATTCTCATAAGCAGAAGATACGATTAGCTAATTATTAAAAAACGTTAGAACTTCATATGAATAAATTAATTAATTTTTTAAGCATTGACTCTTTATGTTTTACCAAATTTTGATTTGATTATTGCTATATTTTTTTTCTTAATTCTTTGAGATTTTTTTTTTGAAATAATTTCTCGTTTATTTTATTCCTACCATATTATACTATTTTTAATCTCGAAAAGAGGAAATGAAGTGACCATATCTATGATATAGACATCACTTCGATAGTTTTCCGTCATTCAATTATTTCATAAGATGGGGTATTCATCTGAATTAAAAGCCTTCCACTCTAGATAGAATGCAAAACCATCGAATTTCCATAGTAAAATTTCTTTATACATATTGTATTTCTTATTTTGTGCCGTTCTACCAAAATAAAACCTAGCTTTCTCTTAATTCAAAACACTTTAATTAATTATGCAACTTCAACAAGTATCGGAGATTGCCTCACAAGTGACGGAAAATGTGAGTGCAATTGACACGGTATGGGTAGCTATTTGTGCTGCCCTTATCTTTCAAATGGAAGGGGGATTTGCCCTTCTTGAAGCAGGTTTTATTCGGTCTAAAAATGCAATGAGTATCATTGCAAAAGTATTTGTCGACATCATGTTTGGAGGCATCGCTTTTTTTGTTATAGGGTTCGGTGTTGCTTATGGTCAATCCAATGGGTATTTCGCATTTGATATTGGCATTACTGATAGAGACCTTGGTTTAACAATTTCTAACAAGCTATTTTGGTTCATTCAATTAGGATTTGCAATGGCAGCAGTATCTATAGTTTCAGGGGCAATCGCTGAAAGAATGAAAATTTGGGCCTATGCATTATTTGTAGTGGTTTTTTGCGCAATCCTGTATCCATTGGCTGCCAATTGGGTATGGAATCCTGATGGTTGGTTAGCAGCTAGAGGATTTAATGATTTTGCAGGATCAGCAGCAGTGCATGCCATGGGGGGATTTGCAGCTTTAGCAGCTGCTATGGTCTTAGGACCCCGTATTGGAAAATATAATGAGGATGGTTCTTCCAATGCAATCCCAGGTCATAACATTCCACTTGCAGCAGTCGGTGCTTTTATACTTTGGTTTGGCTGGTTTGGTTTTAACCCTGGATCAACGCTTGCGGCAGTAGGGAATTGGGAAATGATTGGTTCTGTAGCAACCAATACTTTCCTTGCATCTGCAGCTGGAGGTATTGCCACTATGATTTATACACAATTCAGGTATGGTACTATTGATATTACAATGGTAATTAATGGAGTGCTTGCTGGCTTAGTTGGGATCACTGCTGGATGTAATGTGGTTAGCCCTATGTCAGCTATTCTAATTGGTTTAGTAGCAGGTGTACTGGTAGATATAGCAGTTGTAATGATTGATAAAATGGGTGTTGATGATCCTGTAGGTGCAATTGCAGTACATGGCGTAAATGGAGCATGGGGAACTTTAGCTGTTGGTTTGTTTGCAATGGAAGGTGGCCTATTAACGGGAGGTGGCACTAGTCAGTTAATTACACAATTAATTGGTTTACTGGCTATTATAACTATGTCTTTTGTTATAACCTTTGCTTTAATGTCTATCATAAAAGCAACAATTGGCATTAGAATAAGTCCTGAAGATGAAGCAGCAGGTTTAGATGCAGCCGAATATGGGGTAGAATCTTATACCGAATTTGAATAATTACTCCTAGTAACTATAAAACAATAACTCCGCCATTGGACGGACTTATTATTTCATCGTTACATAGTCTTCAAATTTTCAAAAAATAAATTATACATGAAAAAAATAGAAGCAATCATAAAACCGTCAAAATTAAAGCCAGTACAATTAGCCTTAAAAGAAGCAAATATCCCTTGCATGTCTGTGGTAAATGTTAAGGGTACAGGTTTGCAAAAAAGTTACTCTCAAACATATCGTGGTTCAGAAAAATCTAACATCTTGAAATCAAGAGTGATGATTATCTGTGTCATCAGTGATGAAAATTTAGAAAAATGCATCAACATAATTTTAGATGCTGCTTCTACTGGAAGTGTTGGTGATGGGAAGATATTTGTATATGATGTACAAGACGCTATCCGCATACGTACTAGAACACGAGGAAATGAAGCTATTAGATAAAGGACAGATAAGTGAGAATAGAGACAAAATCCGTTTCTTAAAATAGTTAAATTTCGTCGTTTATAAACGGGGTAACAAGTCTAATATACTTGTTATCTTGAAATTCAGTATTTCATCGTCCACAAAGTTGAAAAAGTCTTACCTTTGGCGTTCGATTTATATAAGGGATGGGTTAAAAATAAACTTACAATTTACGCTGCTTCTTTTGCCCTTCTTTTTCTCCTTGAAAACAGTCATTATATCAACAGAACTCCCGTTTTCAAGAAAAAAAATAAGAACAAAATAAGCTACCCTAAATTTGTAAATTTATTTCTACCCCATCCCTAAGCATAACCATAGACTTGTTTCTTTTGAAATGTTCCCAAGTAACAAGAAAATAAGCCTATTATTGAAATTTAAAAGAAATGTTTGAAAAT
>CAZXYA010000845.1:0-3371 GCA_964644655.1 uncultured Saprospiraceae bacterium
TGGTGTGAGAGGGCTGTCGTGGGTCAACTTGGCTCACGATTCCCTACTCGATTCTATGGCGTTTTTATTCATTTTTTAGTTTTGCATATCTATGTTCATCATAAATTTCTCCGTTTTTGATTATGCTATTACGAAATATACCTTCTTTATTATAGCCATTTTTTTCGAGTGCTTTCATTGATGCGATATTAAAGTCAAATACTCCCGTATGTATTCTTTCAAGTTTGAGTTGTTCGAATCCATATGTCGTAATTAATTCGATTGCTTTTGTAGCAATTCCTTTTCCCCAATATTCTTCTCCTAACCAGTAACCAATTTCCGCAGTTAAACGATAAACGTCTTTTTGTAAAACCAATCCAATTATTCCACACAATTCGCCTTTCTCTGTTATTATTCCGAATGTTTGTTTCGGATTTTCTTTTTCCGTCAATTCAATAAAAAAAATTGCATCTTTTTCATAATATGGATAAGGCATATAATCCCTGAGATAATCCCAAATATTTTTATTATTTGCAATTGTTACAAGTTTCTCTTTGTCCGAAAATTCTAATGTTCTGAGTTTAATTATCATAACTCAATTTTCTGTTTTTTAATTTTCTCTATTTCGATAATTGATAGGTAGAAAAACCAAAATATCAGGTAAAAATCAAAAATTATTAATGACTGATTTGAAAACTTAAATTCGTTATTTGATCCAATAAATGCTACTAAAAATAAAATTATGGGCAACACTGTTAGAAGAATTTTTAGGTAACTCTTTTCTTTTATAAAATGAATTAAGTTTAATAGAGCTCCAAATAGCAAAGTAATATGCATACTATTAAGAGAAATTTCAATTAATTTTTCGCTATCACTACCGTCAAGTTTATCAATAGCTAAAATTCCTATTAAAATGGAAGTTGATATTACGATGATGCTATTTAAGAGTAATCTTAGTTTATTCATTATTAAAAGTTTTCCATTTATGATGGTGCTTTTTTTTAATGCCATAGAACGTCCCCGTATATGTAACGGGCTGCCGCATAGGCAGACTGGATACATATACTCTGTTAGCCTTTCGCCTTCTTTTTAATTTAATTTTGATTAATCTTCTTTATTTAATATGTCATTTTTCATCTACTATATAACTAACATAAATTGAACTTGTAATTTGACCAAACTTTTTCCAATCTTGAGTTGCACCAAATTTATAAAAATGTTTTGAGCCCAATTTTGGAATTTTCATTGGCATAGTTAACACACTCCCATCGTTGGAAGATTCTATCCATTCTATTGCTAAAATGAAATTGGTCGGAAGGTTTATCTTTTTTTCTAAAGTTTTAGAAACCCATCCAGTTTTTTGGTCAGAAACTTTTACTAGAATAGTTTCTAGAGATAAAACATTGTAATTTTTATCCAGTAAATTCACTCTAAAAGTTACCTCGCTAAAATCATTTTCCTTTAAATAAAAATGGACTTTATCCAAAATTGCTCCTTTTTTGACGGAAATATACTTACCAATACTAGCACCTAAGTTTGAATTTTTTCTTCCATCTATTTTAAATTTAACATGGTTTTTAGCATTAGTTTTCTTGTATCCAGAAATTAACCTTTTGTATTTTCGAGGTAATACGACTACTTCTGGCAAGGAATAAAGCGAATCCAATAATTTAATCTTAATTCTATTTCTTAAACTATCTAGAGGTATTTCAAGAGAAACAGTTTCAAAACCTATACAAGATATTTGCAATTGGATGTTGGTTAATGTGTCAATATACATGACAAATTTTCCTTCGCTATTTGAAATTGTACCTAACGTTGTATTTTTAAGTCCGATGGTAGCATAAGGCACAGGTTTATTATTTTCGTTGGATATTAAGCCGAAAATTTCATATTTTTCTTGACCTGTAACGTAGAAAAAATGAAAAATTATAATAGCTATTAATGATAGCTTCAAGTTCATAAATTTAAATATTCTTTTTGTGATTCTTTATTTTAGACGCTCCTCTAGATTCATTTTTATTTCTATTGACAAATATGGGTCTTTACTCAAATAATGTCCTTGATAAAAAGAGTCAAGATTCATATGTTTATTTGTTGCAGTAATTTCAAAGTCAATTAAATTTCCAAAATCAATGCCTAATCCAATACTATATGCTGGATTGAATATCCATCCATTTAAACTACCGTGGTATATATTAATATCAATATCACTCACGAAATTTAAAGATTTACCCAGGGGCTTTTCTATCTTTGAAGATAATTCTATATTATGAATATTATTTCCTTGTAACGAAGTAAAAAATGCCCACTGATTTATTGGTCTGTAAAAATTCTTTAACGGATAGAGTTGTGTCCCTGTAAAATCTGAGAAAGAAGTTGTATAATCTATCATAGTATTATTAGCATATCCTTGATTAAAAGATGAACTATAATATTGGTATTTCATCTTTAATACTTGGCTTCTCCAACTTGTATTAAATTGTAGTCCTAAAGCATATCCTGTTTCTAGGTCTTGACTTAATCTCGTTTCAAATTGTCCTTTTATGGATGATTTATTAGAGAATGAATAACTAAAGTAATTTGATATGTTATAATCTATTGGGAATAAATCTAAGGTATTACGTGAAATTGATAAAGAATTAAAGAATTTTTTTTTCTTTAATTCTAGTGAAATTTTCTCCATCTCTGGTAGTCCTAATCCAACGCTGTATGATAAGTCAGAAATTTTATAAAAACTAACCCAAAAATCTTTATAGCCAAACTTGGAAATAAATCCATGAAAGTCTAAATTATATATTCTTAAAATATCTTTGAAATCCTCGTCCCATAAATCTCCTCCAATATGTTCAGTTTTTAATTTAAGTCCAAATAGTGAGAAAGTATCAATAATGCCAAAAGTAATTTTTGGATAGAAAACTATATGACTTAAAGTGTTATTGCCGCCTGAATGATTTCGCTCTTCTGCATACAGACCTAATTCAACGGAGTACTTATTTTTGTAATTTGGATTAACACTAATTCCTCCATAAATAGCAAAATGTTTGAGTGGATTATCAGTTATAATTCGGTTGGTTCTGACAATTTCGGCGTTGGTTGAATTTAATATATGTTTTCCCCTTAACTCATATTTTATGGGTATCGATAAACCCAAACTATCCTGAGCAAAAATATTTGAAAATGGTAAGAATAATAATATAGCAAGTTTTAGATTCATTTAGAATTTATTTAAAGTGAATAAATCCTTTAAACGATAATTCTATTTTTATTATTTTCTTCATTGAAATTTTATGTGTGATTAATTTGTTGCTGATTTTAGTTTAAATTTTGTTTTGTTTTGGTGAAGGCTAACACTAAGGATTGTATGCGTCGTTGCGTGAAGTGGGGGGCTG
>CAZXYA010000846.1:0-3369 GCA_964644655.1 uncultured Saprospiraceae bacterium
TTTCAAAGATCGTACTTTTTTCTTAATTCACCCTATTTTGGGGATGAGCGAAAATTTGAATAACAAACCTCTTTTTGAAGATGATTACTTATCACCGCTTATCAATGAACTTCTTTCAAATCCAAAGAACTTAATGCTCCTAGTAGATATAAAGAAATATTCAGAACTACTGTTATTTGATTTAAAAACAATCCTAGATAAATATAAAGAAAATCTAGTTACTCGAAGAGAGGTATTAGATGTAGAAAATAAGGTCAAAATAATCCTAAGTGGAGATATTCCTAGAGCAGCATTAATCGACGACGAATCTAATGAATATATTTTTATAGATGGTAGGTATAATGATATTAATGCACCCTCAGATATTGTTCCTATTATCAGTATGGACTTTACAGATTTAACAAGTTGGAAAGGAATATTGAAATTGTCAAACAGCACAAGAATAAATCTCGAAAATGTCATTGAATCGGTTCACACCGAAGGAAAATTAATCAGATTTTGGAAAACTAAAGATAGAGAAGCCGTTTGGCTAATGCTAATTGATTTAGAAGTTGATGTAATTGGGGTAGATGAAACGGGTAAATTTTGCAGTTTTATGCACAACAATGGATTTGTGCAATAACTAACAATTTATATTCTTTAGGTTTAATACGTACTATTATTTAGTAATAATTATTGGGATTAGATTTTTATAGTTTCAATCTTTATTTAAGGGATGAGGAAAATAATAACCTACCAGCCTAACGGATTCTTTTTCAACGTAGCGACGGCTATGCTGAAAAATTTTGCCTAGCTAAATGAAAAAATAACCTCGTCATTTCTGTTAGATTATTTATTGGCTCACCCCTAAATACACTTTTGTGGAGATAAATTTAATTTAATTTACACTTTTTTAGAGATAAAATAATTATTTTTACATTTTTGTGGAGATAAATTAAATTCAATCAACACTTCTCTAGAAATAAAGTCATGGACCGTACCGCTTATGAGGCATTATTACAATGGAAAAAAAGTACTCGACGCAAACCATTATTATTGCAAGGTGCTAGGCAGGTAGGTAAAACTTGGCTGATTAATCATTTTGGAAAAAAAGAATATCAAGATTATGTGTATTTAAATTTTGAGCAAAATCCTAATTTACGAAGTTTATTTACAGGAGCGCTTTCTCCTAAAAGTATCCTACAAAATATCAGTTTGTTTTTAGGTAGAAAAATTACGGCTGAAAATACCTTAATCTGTTTTGATGAAATACAAGTTGCACCAGAAGCCATTACGAGTTTAAAATATTTTCAAGAACAAGCATCGGCATATCATCTTATTGCTGCTGGTTCTTTATTAGGCGTAAGTGTTGGAAAACCTAGTAGTTTCCCTGTTGGAAAAGTGAATTTCATGACACTTTATCCGCTTAGTTTTAAAGAATACTTACAAGCTATAGGCGAAGAATTATTAGTTGAGCATTTGGAAAACTTACCAATATTTGAATCCCTTCCTGACCTCTTACATGATAAATTAACCAAACATCTAAAAATGTATTTGTATGTAGGTGGAATGCCAGAAGTCGTACAAGAATATATAAATAATCAAGATATAGTAACCGTTAGAACCATTCAGCAAGAAATTTTAGAAGCATATAAACGAGATTTTTCTAAATATACGAGTTCAAGTCAAGCAATAAAAACATCGGAACTTTGGCAATCTGTTCCATTTCAATTAGCTAAAGAGAACAAAAAATTTAAATATAGTGATGTACGTAAAAAGGCTAGGGCAACTACTTTTGAGGAAACGATTGAATGGCTAAGAAATGCAGGATTAATTCATTTGGTCAATAATATTAGAACCCCTAAATTACCTTTATCGGGCTATGCAGATTTTACCAAGTTTAAAATATATCTACTAGATACTGGATTATTGGGCGCAATGCTTAATATTACTTCGGATATTATTGTCACGCCATCAAACTTATTTGCACAATATAATGGTGCTTTTATAGAAAATTTCGTTGCAAACGAACTAATAAAATCAGATATAAAAGATTTATTTTATTGGACTTCTAAAAGTAATGCTGAAGTTGATTTTATTATTCAATTTAGTAATGATATAATTCCTGTGGAAGTAAAAAGTGGGTCAAGCACAAAAATGCGGAGTCTTAAAAGTTATGCGGATAAATATAACCCTACTGCTACTATTCGTATCTCTCCAAGGAATTTTATAAAAAGAGAACAATTTATTAATCTGCCTCTATATCGAATCTTTTTATTAAATCGACTCTTAACAGAAGTTATTAAAAAATAATCTATCTCAAGTCATTATCTATTTGTGCAAACGATACAAAAAACAATCAACTCTCCCATTCAAGAAATTCATAACAATTTGCTCCACAGCAAACAAATTAAGTTATACATCAAACGAGACGATTTAATCCACCCCCAAGTATCTGGTAATAAATGGCGAAAGCTAAAATATAATTTACTAGCCGCAAAAAAGGAACAACAAAAGACGCTACTTACTTTCGGAGGTGCATTTTCCAACCATATTTATGCAACTGCCGCAGCAGGAAAAGTTTTTGGTTTTAAAACCATTGGTTTAATTCGGGGTGAACGAATTGAACCGCTGAATCCTACTTTAGCATATGCGGAAGAAATTGGTATGGAATTGCATTTTATTGCTCGTTCGGATTATCGACAAAAAGAGGATGCAGCTTACTTAGCACAACTAAAACCAAAATTTGGTGATTTTTTTTTAATTCCAGAAGGTGGTACGAATACAAATGCGATTAAAGGCTGCATGGAATTAGTGGAAGAAGTTCATAATCAATTATCTGAATTACCTGATTATTGGTGTGCTTCCTGTGGTACAGGTGGAACATTAAGTGGGATGATTAAAGGACTAAATGGGCAAAAAAAAGTTTTGGGTTTTTCTGCTTTAAAAGGAGATTTTCATCAGAAGGATATTGAAGGACTCTTGGCTAAGGTGTCGGACACTTTCAAAGTGTCCGACACCTTGCGCAACTGGCAAATAAATACCAATTATCATTTTGGTGGCTACGCTAAATTTAAACCCGAATTAATTGACTTCATTAATACCTTCAAAAAGGACAATAATATCCAATTAGAGCCGATTTATACAGGAAAACTTTTTTATGGAATTTACGATTTAATAAAAAACGATTATTTCCCTAGCGGAAGTAGTATCTTAGCGGTTCATACGGGCGGCTTGCAAGGAATCGCAGGATTTAATCGTCGTTTTGGCAATTTGATAAAGCACTAAATCATGGTGATTTTCGAAATCACCATGATTTAAAACCAGAAAAATGAATTACCTTACTTTAGAAAATGTTAGCAAGACCTACGGAGAAAAGGTATTATTTGA
>CAZXYA010000847.1:0-3362 GCA_964644655.1 uncultured Saprospiraceae bacterium
TTAAATGGAGTACCCCAACTGCGAAGTAGTTGAACTACGTTGTAGTTCTGGACTTTCTGCAAAATCTTAAATCCCCAGCATTTCCTGCCTACCGGCAGGCATACTGTGCTATTCAGGTTTGACTACTTCGTAGTCGCTAAGTGCGTAACATCAGTTATTAACACGGATTAATTTATAACACAGATAATGCTTTCTTACCTATTACTCTATTTCTCATCTGACGCTCTATTATTTAATACGTGCCATTTCCCAACCAATAATCGCTTTCTTTCGCCCACTTCCCCAACGGTAATGTCCTAGTTTTCCTTCTTTCCGAATCACTCGATGACAAGGAATTAAATAGCCAATTGGATTTTTGCCAATAGCTGTACCGACGGCTCGAACCGCTTTTGGTTTGTCAATACATTCTGCAATATATTGATAGGTCGTTACCTTGCCCGCTGGAATTTGCAATAAGGCTTCCCATACTTTTATTTGAAACGGGGTACCTTGTACCAATACTTTTATTTTTTGATTTTTAGACTCCCTAACATTAAATATTTGGTGGATGTAAGGTTGCGTAACAGTAGCATCTTCTATTAAGGTAGCAAAGCTCCATTTTTTAGTAAATAAGGCAAACTCTTCCAGTTTATTAGCACCTTGCAAAAAAGTAATCCCACAAATACCCTTGTCAGTAGCAGCCAAAAAACAATTGCCAAAAGGGGTATCATGATACCCATAATGAATCACCAGACCAGCTCCTTTATTTTTGAAAGTAGCAGGAGTGACGCCTTCAATATTGACAAATAAATCATATACTCTAGAGGGGCTAGACAGCCCTGCCATATTCGCTAATTGGGTTACATTTTGACTATTTTGAATGCGTTGTTTTAAATAATCCACCGTCAAAAATTGCAAAAATTTTTTAGGGCTTACACCTGCCCATTCGGTAAATAAGCGTTGAAAATGATGGGGGCTTAAATGGACCTGTGCTGCAACTTCTTTTAATTCAGGTTGCTGTTTAAAATTTTCAACTAAATATTCTATTGCTTGCTGAATGCGCTGATAATCTAATTGTTGCTGAGTCATGATTTCCATAGTTATTTTTTATGCAAAGATAGGCGAACAATTAACTGTAGAAAACCCGATTCTTGCGAAGTTTTCCAAATAAAATATTAAGGAAAAAATAACCTATGCAAAAATTAGTACATTCTAAGGAAAAATCCGCTTAAATCCGACTAATCCGTTTTCTATCCTCCTAGCTCGTCTGTGCAGCTTCTTTTTTGCGAAATTCTTAAGTAGATTGACTTAATGAAAATTTTAGATGTAAATTCCCTATTAGCATAATAAGAGAACTAAATAACCATAACCAGTATCCTAATCTGTATTGAGTTATTTCTAAATAATGCCCTGCTTCATTTGCTAAAATTTTATCAAAAAACAAAAAAGAAATAGAAAATATAAATGCTAGACCACTAAAGATTATAGATTGTTTAGGTCTCTTTTTTAGGTATATCCAAGCTATCAATAATAATGGGTTAGCTAACCATGTAATACATGCCCCTCCTGTTATAAGACCAAAGAACCCTATGATTAATATCTCAATTGAATCGCTACAATTGACGGTCGTACAAAAACATATTTGTGTTAGTGAAAAAATAAATGAAAGGAGGCTAATTATTAGGTAAGTATTTTTTAAGTGTTGAATATCTTCTTTCATTTGACAATATTTTGAGTTAAAAAGATTTATTCTGTCAGAGGAAAATCAAACTCCAATTGTATCCCTCCTTCCCCAAAATTTTCTCGCATCAGATTGGAAGCAGCAATACCCAGTAGTCGAATTTTTCCAGCCGCCTCATAATTTTCTTCTAATAATGTTAAAGCAGTTTGACGAAAAGTCGCTAAATCTTTAACTTCACTAGTAAAAGTCTTGCTGCGAGTAAAAATCTGAAAATCGGCGTTTTTGATTTTTAGGTTAATGGTTCGCCCAAAATTATCTTTTTCTTTAAGGGATTCAAAAACAGCATTAATAATAGGATCTAATTTTGCTTTTAAATCTTCCCATTTATCCAAATCTTCTTGAAAAGTTCGTTCTGTACCCAATGATTTTCGGATCCGATTGGGATTGACGGCACGATTGTCTATTCCTCTGACTATTTTAAAATAATGCCGACCTGCTTTCCCGAAACGTTGGAATAATTCTATTTCTGTCCGTTTTTTTAAATCTCCTCCTGTATGAATGCCTAATTTGTGCATTCGTTTAGCGGTAACTTTGCCAATACCGTGAAATTTTTCAATTTTTAAAGTCTCTAAAAATGGGATAGCTTCATCAGGCGTAATGACTTTTATGCCATTAGGTTTATTAATATCGGAAGCAATTTTAGCTAAAAATTTACAATAAGAAACCCCTGCTGAAGCGGTTAAATTGGTGGTTTCAAAAATGCGTTTGCGAATTTCTTCGGCAATCAAAGTGCCAGAATTAAGGGATTTTTTATTTTCAGTAATATCTAAATAAGCCTCATCTAAAGAAAGTGGTTCTACTAAATCTGTATAGTCTAAAAAAATAGCTCGAATTTGTTGAGAAACCTCCCGATAAACTTCAAAACGATGTTTGACAAAAATTAAATCAGGGCATAAACGTTTTGCCGTTACACTTGGCATCGCTGATCGCACCCCAAACTTTCTCGCCTCATAACTGGCTGCGGCTACCACTCCTCGAAGACTTCCTCCACCAACGGCAATAGGTTTGCCTCTTAACGTAGGGTCGTCCCTTTGTTCAACAGATGCGTAAAAGGCATCCATGTCGATATGGATTATTTTTTTGGACAGAATATTTACAGGATGACGGGATTATGCAAGATTAACAGGATTATTAATGATGAATGAGCGAACCCGTAGGGTAAATGTTCGGGGAACATTTAAGCAAATGAACCGCAGCGGACGGGTTGGCAGTAGATTTATAGAATGATTACTCTTCAACTAAAATATCCATTGCTAAATTGGTATTAATTACATTTAATAATAAAAAATGATTAAACAAAAATAGGATTTCCTTTTGACAAGAAAACCCTATTTTCATAATTTATCTTTCAGGATGAATCATACTACATATGTATCGCTCGATTTTCCGTGGCTGCCAAAGCCGCTTCCCGAGTCGCTTCCGTATAAGTCGGATGTGCATGACTCATACGAGCTACATCCTCCGCAGAACCTCTAAATTCCATCACCGCAACTGCTTCTGCAATCATATCCGCCACCCGTGGGCCGACCATGTGAACGCCCAAGATTTCATCTGTATCTTTATGCGCTAACATTTTAACCATGCCGTCAATATCCATACTGGCTCTGGCACGACCTAACGCTCGCATTGGGAATTTGCCCAC
>CAZXYA010000848.1:0-3362 GCA_964644655.1 uncultured Saprospiraceae bacterium
TTAGATTTACTAAATTTTGAAAATTTAGCAAATCTGTAGCCTGACAGGGCAAAGGGCTAAGAACAGATTAACCTCCAGACAAAGCCTGAAAAATCACAATCTCATCATTGTCATTCAAAGCATCCTGCAGCGTTTCTCGATCTTCAATCAATTCTCCTCTAACAAATATATTCATATGCTGTCGAATAGCACCTCTTTCATCTAATAAATAGTCACTTATTCCGGGATACTGAACCTCTGTTGCATGGATAACTTCCGCTACCGTTGCACCTTTTATATCTAGTTCTTGTAAATCGGGAAAAAATCTTTTTAATGCTGCGGTGAATTTTATTTTTGCCATGAACAATTTATCAATTTAGATAATTATAGAAAAGGTTTTTCTTATAAAGCTAGGCGTTCCTAACAAATTTTGCCGTATCGAACTGCAAAATTTGTAAAAGGGGATTTAAGTTATAGATTCAATTTTATAAGAAATTCCTTGATTATAGAATCATTGTTTATTTTTGCTTAAAAATAGAATAATTTTAAAAAAAATCCACACATGAAAGAATTATTAGCTACAATCAATCATTGGACGACCGAAAATAAGCCCTTTGGTATTGCTACGGTAATAAAAACTTGGGGCTCTTCCCCTCGACCAGTTGGCTCTGCATTACTGGTATCGGAAGATATGGAAATGGCAGGTTCTGTGAGTGGAGGTTGTGTAGAAGGAGCCGTTATAAAAGCAGCCTTACCCTTGATTGCTACGGGAGAAGGACAGCAATTAGATTTCGGTGTAACGGACGAAGAAGCCTGGGGAGTAGGATTAAGTTGCGGTGGAAAAATTCAAATTTACGCAGAAAAATTTCTAGCATTTGATAAACGACCAGCGGAACAGGCCGTATGGAAAAGGCTACAAGAAAATTTAAATACCAATCAACCTTGTGTTTTATTAACCCGTCTACAAGCAGGAGAAAGCCAACATCTATTAGTGATGCCTGATCGTTCTGCTTTAGGTCAACAGTTACCTACTTTTTTAATAAACGAAAGTATTCGAGTATATAAAGAACGAAAGAATCAAATTATTGAGCATAATGACACCCGCTATTTTGCTCAAGTATTTCCTCGCCGAAGTCAATTATTAATTATTGGGGCAGCACATATCACAGTTGATTTAGTTACCTTAGGTAAAATGTATGGTTTTGAAACCATTGTGATTGACCCTAGAGGTATTTTCACCAACAAAACCCAGTTTGCTACTGCTCCAGATAGCATTCATGAAAAATATCCAGCAGAAGTATTATCCGCTTATACTTTGGATGCTTATACCTATGCTGTTGTACTATCACATGACCCTAAAATTGATGACAATGCATTACATATTTTATTAAAATCAGAAGTAGGCTATATTGGTGCTTTGGGTAGTAGAAAAACACAAGCAAAAAGAGTCGCAAGATTAGAAGCCGCAGGATTTTCTGAAACCACAATTAATAAGATTCATTCTCCTGTTGGTATCTCAATTAAAGCAAAAACGCCTAAGGAAATTGCTTTGAGTATAATGGGAGAAATTATTATGGTGCAAAATGAGTTTAAATAGAAGATAGATGTCAGACCGTTTATTTCATAAACTGTTAGAAGTCACTTACTAAGAACAAAATGCTTTTGGACACAGAGTACACGAAGTAGACACAGAGAAAACACAGAGTTTCGATTCATTAATTATCAACGCTCTGTGTGCTTTGTGTCTTCTCTGCGCACTCTGTGTCCTAGACTAATTAAAACCAGATTTATTGGTATCTTATTTATTTCCTACTCCCTTATTATCGAATATTCCCACCTACTGGCAAGCCACTTGGTACATTCGCAGGAATCTGCCGATCAAAGTTCTCATCATTTAGCGATCGTAAAAAGGCAGCAATTGCTTGTACATCATTATTATTTAATCGCAAATTACGTGCATCTTGGTCAATCTGATTTCTAGGTACATTTGGATTGATATTTAAATTTCCAGGACCGCCACCACCGTTTCCTTGAATTCGTCTATAAAAATTAAGGACCTCTGTTATATCACCAGCCACTCCATTATGAAAAAAAGGACCAGTTGTATTTAAATTTCTTAAACTTGGCGTTCTAAATTCATATCTTCCATTGGCACCTGCATCAGAAAAGTCTAACAATGGATTATCTGGTACACCTAAAGTATGCAACTCAAAATCTGAAAACATAGCTCCGCTATGGCAGTCCGCACAACCTACGGCATCAAATCTATTTAAGCCTTGAATCTGTTGTTGCGTTAAAGCATTTTGATCTCCTCTGGCATATCGGTCAAAGGGACTGTTATTGGCAATTATACTCCGCTCAAATGCAGCGATGGCTCTACCTATATTAATTGAACTCACAGCATTATTGCCGCTAAAAATTTGCTGAAATTGATTCCGATAAGCCGCAATTGCATTAATTCGATCAACGATCACTTCCAAAGTCTCCTCCTCTGCAAAAGCATGTCCTCTCATTTCTTCAAAAGAATGAAGGGGTAATAAAGCTTGTTCCTCTAGTCCATTGGCTCGGTTATCCCAAAACATGGGTGCTTGGTTAGGATTCACATTCCCTTGGTCATCAATTCCATTAAAAGCAGTATTAACAATAGTTGGAGAGTTTCTTTGTACCAATCCTATATCATCATTCACTCCATCTATTCTTGCTGGTCCTAGCCCTACCCCACCTACACCAATTGGCAATGCTCGGCCATCTGCATACCCAAAGTCTGGATGATGACAGGTCGCACAAGACACATCTAGTTCCCCAGAAAGTATCGGATCCCAGAATAATAAACGACCTAATTCTACTTTTGCAGCAGTCAAAGTATTGTCTGCGGGAGCAACCACAATTTGTGGTAGGCCTCTATCATCCAATATATTATTATCAATTATTCCACCACCAGCATTTCCACCACCTCCATTATTACCATCAGGTCCAGGGTTTAAATTATCATTAGGGATATCAACTAAGCCCGCAATTTCATCATTTTGTTCATCTGCCTTACATTGAACTAAAAGTGCAGCAAAAGCCATCATAATAAAACACCACATCAAATTTTTCATAATTAGCTATTTTTTGTATTGAAATTTTGGGCGTATTCACCCGCTTTACTTTGGTGTAAATAATGCTTTATATCATTAATTTTAGTAGAGATTATTTTATAAAGAAAATCTCTTGATGAATAAATAATTTTTAGGAATATAATTTAGAAGATAGAAGATTGGAAAACTTGCGTTGGGGGTATTTAACACGGATGCTTTTTAACACGAATATGCTAAAAATAGATATTTAACTGATGTTACGCACAAGCACCAAAGGTGCGACAGATATTAACATAGGGCGAA
>CAZXYA010000849.1:0-3351 GCA_964644655.1 uncultured Saprospiraceae bacterium
GCATCGCCAAACCAATGCCTATCCATAATAAAGCGGAAAAAAGATAGCCTGTTGCCGATAAGGGTAAAATATATTTAGCGTCCTTCACATTTTTATACATCATCATTTTGGTAATGACATGGGGCTGCCCCGAACTACCGAGTCCAAAGACAAAAAACCAACTCAAACAACCTACCATGCCCAGCGTTCCCCAAGGACCAATTGCTTCGGGATCATGCTCTTGGATGGTTTGACTAATTTCTGAAAAACCATTATCAAAGGTATAAACCACCGTTAAAAAAACTAGCGTTGCCGCAACTATCATAACACCACCCTGAATCAAATCAGAATAAACGGAAGCAACAATGCCTCCTGTTACACTATAAAAAACCAAAATAGAGCAAGAAATTAAGACACACATTTCTAGGCTAATATTAGCTAAAAAATCAGTTTCTATTAAAATATCTTTTAAGACGACTGCCATTGCCAAAATCTGTGTCGCTAAATAACCCAAGACCCCTAAAACAATAGCTATGGCAACCAAAAAACTAGTGGACCGCTTTCCATATCTCAAAAAAACGACATCTGGCAAAGACAGCGAATTCCCCAATTCAGAAAATAAGCGCAGGCGTTTAGCCAAGAGCATAAAAGAAATATTATAGCCCATAACCGCACATACAACCATCCACACCGAACTCATCCCTAATTTATAAACTAAGCCCGGTCCTCCAACAAACCCGAAGCCACTTAACGTACTAGAAAATACCGCAAAAGCAGTTACCATGATACCTAAATCTCGGCCTGCCATGAAAAAATCATGAGTCGATTTAGTACGTCGTAATGCCCAAATACCTACGCCTATACACAACAGCATGTATAAGACCACAAAGGTTAAAATGATTGGATTTCTATAGGCTTCCATAACTTAAATGATGAATGATGAATGATGAATTTTGACAAAGCGTACTGCCTACTGCTTACTGCTTTGCTTACTGCCTACTGCATCTCTCTCCTGCCTACTGCATCTCTCTCCTGCCGATTAGCCATAATCTCCGCAAACCGTTTTTCATCTTCCTCGGTATAAATCCATGCTTCAAATTTGGTGGTATAGCAATAAGCAATAAAAAAGGGCGTCAACATAATACCAAAAAGCATCCAAGCGGTTGGTTGAGGTAAGCCCATAAAGTAATCCATATTATTGGTAGCGGCATAGTCCCACCAAGACCGTACTAGCATGGTATAAACGAACAGCATAGTTGTGATTCCAATAGCTAGGACTCGATATAATTTTTTTCTAATAGCTGCCTCTTTTTTTCTACCACCTATAAATAACATAAAACCAAAAATGGAAATAATGCCCACCCCAAAAAGATAGGATAGCCATTTAACCATTGGATTAGACGCCACGGTGTCTCCACTTCTATTTAAAGTAGAAAAAGTAGTATCCGTTAAACCCGTAGCATTTTCAGGGACATCAGAAGTCCATAAGGCAATGATTAATACCCCAAATAGTAGTAAAAAGCCAAAAAATAATTTTATGATTTTATCCATGTTTTTTGTTCATCGTTCTCTAAAGTCCTAAAATTAATATCTTTTTCGACTTTATATCAAAATAGGTGAGACTGATTTGATAAATTTACCAATACTTTTAGAAGGACAGTTTAAAAATAACTATTATTGATTTCGACAAGACGTCTAAAATCCCTGCCTGCGGCAGGCAGGCGTTGGGAAACTAATCTGTGGGGTACATTTTTTGCCCAACGGATTAGTTTCCTACAGTTTACTCCGATTTTATCGGAGGATGATCCTCTCTTTTTTATTTGATGGTTATTGAGAATTTACGTTATTGAAACATAAACCATTTTTTGTTAGCATAAAACGAATAAAGTGCTACTCCTCTTCAACAGGAATAATCACCTCCACACGAGTCCCCAAGGCATTCCCTGCATTATCTACCAAATCAATAATCTCCAAACTGTTTTTAGCAGCCTTGCCACTTCGTAATAAATTTAACCGTTCTCTAGTAATGTCTAAAGCCGCTGATTTATGCCCTTCTGAAATTTGACTTTTTACCGTTTTGGCTTTTGTTCGTCCAATGCCATTATCCTCAATCGAACAACTTAATCTTTTGCCTTTTCTGGCAAATTCAACTTTTATTTCCCCTCTTTTTTCTAAATGAGCGACCCCATGAATAATGGCATTTTCTACAAAAGGCTGTAAAATCATGGATGGTAAATAAACCGCTGCTTCGTCTATAGTATCTGCTACGATGATTTCATAATCAAAGGTATTGCCTCGACTGAATTGTTCTAAAGATAAATAATTGGTAAGTGTATTAATTTCTTCTTCTAAAGGAATCGTCTCTGTCCGAGCATTTTCTAAAGTAGCTCGCATCAATTTAGAAAATTTAGCCAATTGTAATCGAGCAGTTTTTATATCATTTGGAGTAATGACGCCCTGAATAGAATTCAAAGCATTGAAAATAAAATGAGGGTTCATCTGTAATTGTAAGGCTTTTTGCTCTAATTCTAATAGCTTTTTATCTTGTTCTAATTTATTTTGAATTCGTTTCGCTTTTCGTTGGACTAGGTTAATTCGCCATTTTATAAAAAGACCAAGGAGTAATAAGCTGATTAAAATAGCTGCTATTCTAAAATAGAGGGTTTGCCAAATAGGAGGTGTAATTTCAATTGGAAAGGATAAAATAGTAGAGGCCTTATTAAGCTGATTAGAGGGAATGGCTCGAACTTTTAAAGTATATTTCCCAGGTAAAAAGGTTCGTTGATAGCTATTATTAAGCGTCGGTTTTGACCAATCTTTGTCTACGCCTGCTAATTGCCATTGATATTGTAAATCATCAGGATAAGACAAATGAACACTTTCTACTGTAAATCCCAACTCATTTTGGTTGTAGGGTAATTTTAAAGGCTGATTGTCTATTAATGTTGCTCCATAAGGTGTCGTTTGCAAATCTTGGCCAAATAACTGTACGGATTGCCGATGAATTTTAGGTGGATAAATTTCTCCTTTTTGAATGCCTTGATTGTATTTTGTCAACCCATTGACCGTTCCAAACCAGAGGTTATTATCCTTATCTTGAACGACTGTATTTAGATTGGTTTCTATGCCTTTAAAGCCTTCTCTTATTCCAAAGTAGTTGGTAGTAATGACGTTTCTGGCCGCATCTAGTTTTAAATGATTCAGTCCTCGTTCACTACCAATCCATAAGTCATTATTTTTATCATTTTTTAATAATTTAATATTATTGGAGACCAATTGTTTATAATCATTATTAATGGAAAAGGAAGCATTATTTAAATCAATATTACCAATACCATAACTGGCTGTTCCATACCATAAAAAACCTAAATT
>CAZXYA010000850.1:0-3350 GCA_964644655.1 uncultured Saprospiraceae bacterium
CTTTATTACAACAAAAAGCTAGTAGCAAAGTGGCGTATGTAGACTTAATTGATGCGGATAAAAAAGTTGTCCAAAGTAAAATCGTTGCTATTCAAAATGGTCAAGGGATTGGCGATTTTTCCATAACGAGTAAATATAAAAGTGGCAATTATGTTTTACGTGCCTATACAGCGTATATGAAAAATTTTGATGTCGATTTTTTCTTTCGTAAAACGATTTATATTCGAAGTGTGAGCAATGTAGCTTCATCTGAAACAAACGCTACTAAAAAAATAGCGGTGCAATTTTTTCCAGAAGGAGGAGACTTGGTAGATGGTTTGACCTCAAAAGTAGGCGTGAAAGCTACTGACAAAAATGGATTTGGTGTGCAGTTAAAAGGAAAAGTTGTCACTCCTAATCAAGCCGAAATAGCGACCGTTTCTACTAATGAAAATGGATTTGGACAATTGCTATTAACACCAAAAAATGGAGCGTCTTATACTTTTAAAGGTAATTTTGAAGGAGAGACTATTGAAGCAACACTACCTATGCCATTAAAAGAAGGAGGAGTGTTGAGTTTGGATAATAAGGAAGAAGAAAAGATAAAGGTCCAAATAAATACGAATGTGCCAAAAAGTATGGCGAATGGCTATTTAATTGGTCAAGCAATGGGTAAGCTATTTTTTAAAGAAAAAATAGCAGATGCGAAAACTATAGATTTTGAATTAGATGGCTATGATATCCCTTTTGGTATTTTGCATTTTACGCTTTTTGATAATAAGGGCAGACCAAGGGCAGAGCGATTAATTTTTAATCATGTTGGGATTGATAATTTTAATGTAGATATTTCAGCAGATAAAGCAATCTATGAAAAAAGAGAAAAGGTTAAATTGAAGTTGGATGTTTTTGATGATAATGGAGACTTCTTAGAAACCGATTTATCTTTAAGTGTCCGAAGCAATTATTTAGAAAGAGCGATAGCCAATAATGACAATATTCAAAGTTATTTACTACTTTCCTCTGATATTAAAGGTGTGATTGAAAACCCAAGGGCTTATTTTAAAGATAATGAGCAAGTGACTAAAGCTAAACTGGACTTACTATTATTGACACAAGGATGGCGGCGATTTGTTTGGCAAGATGCTTTAAAAATGCCTACTAAAGCACTACTTCATCAACCAGAACAAGGTCTTTCTGTTTTTGGAAAAATCACCAAAAAAGAGGACATAGATAAGCCTGTAAAAGCAGTAGGTTTTTTATCAGAATTGTCTGCTAATTTATCCATGATTGATTTTGAAACCGATACAGATGGACAGTTTTCTATTGGCGGAATACAAGTCGTTAATGAAATGGAAATGGTATTGCAAGCGGCTGTTTTAGATAAAAAACAGGAAAAAGTTAAAAGAGGGAGTTATATGCTTAAAGGGAATCGAAATGTAAATATTGAGATCGAAGAAAAATTGCCAATGTCTGTCGATTTCGCTCTACCTTCTTTTTTTCAAAAAGCGAACCAGCAAAGAGCAAATTTTACAAGCCTATCTAATTTGGAAAACATCAGCTATAAAAATGATTTAGCTTATGAAGATGGCGATTTTTCGATAGAAATTGATTCTGTAGAAGTAACGGCTACTAAAGTTGACAATGTAATTAAACATTATGAAGATGGTATGTTGTACAGTCGACCTGATACTCGCTTGAAATTTGATGAACAGTTAATAGACCCGAATATACGGAATGATGTACTGAGTATTTTGATTGGTAAAGCACCTGGTGTAAATTTTGACCCCACTACTGGCTCCATTATTATACGAGGAAAAAAGTCAGGATTAAGCGAGATTACTGCCCAAAGACAAAGTGCTCGATTTATGGTTAATGGTAGCTTTGTTTCTGATGATTATGCAATGTCCATTAATCCTACGAATATTGCTTTTATAGATATACTCCGAAGTTATAGTCAATTGACTATTTTTGGAGAAGCAGGAAATAATGGCCTAATTATGATTTATTTAAAAACGCCAGAATACCGAAAAAAAACGATTAAAAAAGAGGTGAATGGTATTAAAAATTTTATGATTAAAGGGTATCACCAAGCGAGAACATTTTATGCACCTGTTTATACGGAACTAAATAGGACAATTAGCAAAGCTGATAACAGAGTTATGCTTCATTGGACACCAACCGTTCAATTTAATGAATTAGGAGAAGCTTTTGTGGAATTTTTTACTTCCGACCGAATAGGAAATTACGATATAATAGTAGAAGGGATTTCAAAAGATGGATTGCCTATTTTTGCGCAATCAAAAATTATTGTAGAATGAAAATAATAATAAAAATAAGTCAACTAATAGGCTGTCTTTTTTTATGCTATAATTTAGCCATTGGACAGACCATTAAAGCAGTCATAGTCGATGGGGAAAGTCACCAAGCAATCCCTGATGTATTTGTTTTTTTAGATAATAGTTCTACGGGTTCCATTACAGATGCGCAAGGTTTATTTTCTTTGAAAATAGAATCAGACCAAAATATTGAAGTAGTATTTTCTCATTTGAATTATGAATTATTATCTCTTTCGTTGAAAAGTGGAGCAGCTATTGCCGATACGATATTTCTGAATCCAAGAGGTATTTTACTAGACGAGGCTGTAGTGACTTCAAAAGCTAAACCTAGAGTGCGTTCTAGGTGGTTAAAACGTTTTAGAAACGAATTTTTAGGGATTGATTATGATAAAAAATTAATCCACTTAACCAATCCCGAAGTACTTTTGTTTGAACAAAATAAAGGTATTTTAAAAGCATCTTCCAGAGAGTCTCTCATTATTGAGAATAAATTATTGGGGTATCGAATTAAATTTTTCTTGACGGCTTTTGAATCTTATAGTAACAGTCATGATTTGCGCTATCATGGAAAAGTTTTTTTTGAACCAATGAAAGGTACAAAAAAAGAAATGGCTCGCTATAAGAGAAACCGTTCTAAGGCTTATAAACAATCTAGCCGTCGTTTTTTTACTGCTTTAGGACAACAGAAAACAACGGATTTGGATATTTATGAAGTAGGGTATGCCATGTTTAATAGAACTGGCGAAATTGTGAATTATGAATCAATTAGTATTGATAATTTAGCAATAAAAGAAGTACGAAAGGAGGTGTATGAAATAGCCATCAATAAAATTTTGACAATCACCCATACGCAACTTCAAATAAAACAAGCTAGGACAAAAAACTTAGGGACAACTTTAGAAGGGAGGGTTGGTAATTTTAAACAAACGCAAAACAATATTCCTCGCTCTTATTTATGGTCTAAACACGGGCGAATAGTCATCAATAAATATGGAACTATTTTAAATCCTTTAGAACTAGAAGAGGCAGGATATT
>CAZXYA010000851.1:0-3345 GCA_964644655.1 uncultured Saprospiraceae bacterium
ATATTTTTGAAAAAATATATGGAATCATGCACGAAGTAGATCCTACTTCTTATCCAGAATTATAATATTAAAATGCTGTTAGAATCACATACATGATATTATTTATATAATAAAAACAGCCCTCCATAGAAACCTAAGCTTATTCGAATTCTCTGCAGTTAACCCCTGTAATTCTCCTTCGAAATAATATTTAAAATTAATCGGAAACATCTTAGGAAAAGGCACATAATTAATTTTCTTAGATCTTAAATAATCACTTACTAATTCCTTTTCAGAATAGTTGTCCTCAACAATATGTTGTAACATCTTTTTTGTGGGTAGACAAAACATTTTTGGATTGGTAAATCTACTATAGATCGTTTGAATATCTTCCTTTTTCGTTTTAAATGGCATTGAAGGAATTACATATATCGTTTTTTTATCTTTTGACGGTAAAATCTTAAAATCAGATTTTCTATTCCACAGCTCAGGATTACAGCCAAAGGCCAAATAATGTATTATATCTTTTATTTGAATTACCTCATCAAAATAAAATTGTTTAAAATGAGTACTCCACTTATCGTAATACCCAAGGAACATTTCTTTTACAGATTTATTCTTATTAATCTCATTATCATATAAATAATCAAAAAGCTTTGTTAATACGATAATGCAACTTTCTCTTTGAGTTTTATCAACATCACCAATTTTATTAATGATAACACCAATGGTACTTATAATGTTTTTATCACTACTCCTTTTAATCCACTTCATAAAGTTTACCATCAATTCATTTTGATTAATGCTACTAGATGTGTACAGCTCTATCAATTTATCAACCATTACTGTTCTACTATCTTCTGACCAAATAAGACAGCAATATCCAAACAAGACACTTTGGTCTTCAATATTTTCACAAGTGTCAAAAATCTGGATACTACTCTGATCATTTAATACAACAATGCAATAATATAAATTAGTGTTATTAAATTTAACTTGCTGAATATAATTTGATAATTGAGAATCTACCTTAGAAATTTTGTGGATACATCTTGCGATGTGTATCTGATCATTATCTGACAATGATGAATTATCAAAGGCATTCATAAGTCCCATAGAAAGATCTTCAATTTCTTTGGGTTTATGCTTTAGGAAGTGAATATAATCGTCCGTTAACAGTTTGGATAAAATATCTTTTTTTCTATCGGATTTAATTATAGTTTTAATAATTGCAACTAATTGACGTGCACTAAAACTAAGTTTGAATATTTCTAGGGAATTTTTTTCCGCAAGAGTCGAAATCATTCCATGGATTACAGCCTCTCTCCTTTCAATAGTATCCCATCCAACTTCTTGTTGCTCTTCCTCAATTAAATATGAGGTTATTTCTTCTTGCATGACAATAGCCGCAGAGCCATCCTGAACCAATTTATCAGTTAAATTAAAACTACTATTAACAGTTATATGAGCATCTTTACAGGCTTTAATAAAATCGTTTGCTGTATCAATATCAGGAATTCTGTTTTGAGACCAAGGGATCAACTTTTCCGGATTGTCTTCTAGATTTATATTTAGATTACTTCTATTTCCTTTCGAATCTGAAGTGTAATACAAAGTTGCCCAAGCAATATTCCCAATGGTTTTGATTACATCAAGCTCTTTTTTTTGATCAAAAAGTTTAAGAATTGATTTCTTGGAAATATCCTTTTCCTTAAGTTTTTCAATATGTTTTCGAATTTCATCTTGACTTAAATCAACCTTTGAAAGAATCTTATACACAGGTTTTAATATTTCCGAAATTTCGTTTTTAACAAGTACATCTGGCTTCTCATTCCCATCTTTTAATGAAATAATTCGCAAAAAATATGTAGAATATTGTCTATCATCATCTAACCAGGTATTCCTAATTACATTAATTTTATCATCATCAATATTCCATTCTTCAAGAATATTAATGGATTCTTCTATACTCCATTTATCACATTTTATTGTCATTAATTCTTTAGGTTCTAATGCAGAATGATTACCAAAGTATCGTCCAGCCAAAAAGAACTTTATGTTTTCCATATTTCTGGAATTAATAACACTCAATATATCTAGGTATAATTTTTCAGAATATTCCAAATTATCCAAAACTAATACGAGACTTATTCTCCTGGATAATAATAGCCATAAAAGAGTTTCTTTAATAATAGGAAGGTCGTTTTCGGAATACGTGATTAATTCTGTAAGATCAATATGATTAATGATAAAATGAATAAAAGAGTCATATTTGTTTTTATAAGTATTTAGATCATTTAAAATTTCATGTGAGTTAAAACATACTATAAAATAAGGTTCATTATCCTTAATAGACTTTTCAATTATATAATTAATAGTCTGTGATTTTCCAGAGCCTGGTGGGCCATAAATTTTCAAAATCCGAAAATCACTTAATCTATCATTTTCATTAACTCTTTTCTTGATTAAGGAAATAGGAATACTTCTATTAAAATCAGTTTTAATGTTGCCTACAATAGATTTAGACAGTAATTGAGTATAATACAAATCCTTTAAATGACATTGCTTCCCTATTTTGAAGAATGGATTATTATTGAAATTTGTTGGTACTTTAATGTTTTGTTGAACATTATTCAAAGCATATATTGGCAAGAATAATTCTAATGATAATTTAGCTTGAGGGAACCAGCTTTTAACTATCCCTTCCAATTGATTATAAAAAATATTTAAATCTTCCTCAGTATCAAATTCATACCTTGGGATTCTAACCCAAATAACAAGGTTAGTTTTTTCTTTTATTAATTGAAATAATTTTTTTGACAAATGGTCAACCTCATCACTACTCTTTAGATAATTTTCAAATGAGGCAACAATAGCACCAGGCACAAATTTTTCAGAATCAAAGTACAGAAAATCATTACTTAAAGGACAACTTGTAAAATCTGCAGTGGCCTGATATGGCAGTCTAAGAAACTTTTTATGAGAATGTGTATTACTTTTTGGATTAGGCGATTTAAATAATATACGCCATTCGTCTAATCGATTTTCGGCATACTTTCGTATTCTCTTTTTTTCTCTTTTACTTAATGGTTTTTCATCCTTTAGTCTATTCAAAATAGTCTGTCTGGAAGCAAAGAATGGACGTATTTTATCATCAAAAAAATATCGAACTGATATCCCTAGTATAATCCCAAATAAACCAATTAATGCAACAACAATATCAATACTATTTTCCGATGAACCCTGTAATAATCCCATATTCAAATTTAAATAATTATTAGATATCTGAAAAACAAACAATTATTTAATCATTATTCCGGATATTCTATGCGTAAGTGATAGATATTATTGAGTTTTTTCTTCAAT
>CAZXYA010000852.1:0-3328 GCA_964644655.1 uncultured Saprospiraceae bacterium
GGTTTTTGTTGTACTACAAAAAATATTAGACTGTTTTCTGTCAAGAACTACTTATAAGTATTAATTAACCTACAAAATAATAACCAAAAATAACTACAGTATTAAACCTGTAGTATTTTTTTGCCATTAAATGATAGTAAAACTATTATAAAATAAAGTAAAATAAAAATTAAATTTTATAAAACTATTTTTTCAAAGAATATAATTAGTATAACCAATCACAAACTTATTTAATTACCCGAGTTATGAATCAATTAAAAAATGTAAAATCAGGATTTTTTGGCAATTTGAAGGATGATTTGCCAGCCAGTTTAGTTGTGTTTTTAGTGGCGATGCCCTTATGTTTAGGAATTGCTTTAGCGTCAGGCGCACCGCTTTTTTCAGGAATTATTGCAGGTATCGTTGGCGGGATTGTTGTCGGTGCGATTAGCGGTTCGCAGTTAGGGGTGAGTGGCCCTGCAGCAGGGTTAGCAGTAATTGTTTTAACGGCTATTCAAGATTTAGGGGCTTATGAAATCTTTTTAATGGCAGTTGTCATTGGAGGGATTATCCAATTAGTATTAGGTTTTGCAAAGGCAGGAATTATTGGCTACTATTTCCCTTCCTCTGTAATTAAAGGAATGTTAGCAGGAATTGGGATTATCATTATTCTAAAGCAAATTCCGCATGCAGTTGGGTATGATATGGATTATGAAGGTAGTTTAACTTTTAACCAACCTGATGGACATAATACTATTTCTGAATTGTTTTATATGCTCCAAGCCATTAGTCCAGGTGCCTTTTTTATCACTTTAGTTTCTATGGCGATTTTGGTTTTATGGGAACAGCCATTTATGAAAGCTAAAAGTTTTACAAAAATTCTTCAAGGACCATTAGTAGCCGTTATTAGTGCTATTGTTTTAGGTTTGATTATTCAGACTACACCTTATGCTTTGAAGGCAGAACAAATGGTGAGTATCCCTGTAGCGGATTCTTTATCAGGATTTTTTAGCCAATTTACGTTTCCCGATTTTAGCCAGTTGACCAACCCGGCGGTTTATATTACGGGAATTACTATTGCGGTTGTAGCAAGTTTAGAAACTTTATTATGCTTAGAAGCAACAGATAAATTGGATCCTTATAAGCGAGTAAGTCCAGCCAATTTGGAATTAAAAGCACAAGGGATTGGAAATATTGTCTCTGGTATGATTGGTGGGCTACCAATTACACAGGTAATTGTCCGAAGTTCTACGAATATTCAGTCAGGAGGTAAATCCAAAGCATCGGCAATTTTTCATGGTATTTTACTGATTTTAAGTGCGATGTTAATTCCAAATATTTTAAACCTAATTCCTTTAGCTAGTTTAGCTGCCATCTTATTTTTGGTTGGATACAAATTGGCGAGGCCTGTTCTTTTTAAGGAAATGTACGGAGCTGGAAAAGAGTATTTTATTCCATTTATGGTAACTATTTTAGGAATCGTTTTTACCGACTTATTAATGGGCATTGGTTTAGGAATGGTCGTCGCTATTTTCTATGTTTTATACAAAAATTACCAAAAACCTTACTTATTAGATATTACAGAAACGGCAAAGGGCGATGTTATTCGGTTAGAGTTATCAGAAGATGTAACGTTTTTGAATAAGGCAAATATTTTAAAGACTTTAAATCAAATGCCTAATAATACGAAGGTCATTATTGATGCGAGTCGTTGTGTGGAAATAGAACATGATGTCAATGAAATCATAGAAGATTTTATAGAAGGAGCTAAGTATAGGGATATAGAAGTAGAAGTCATTAATCGAAAATACAGAGGAATCCAAGAAAACCCAGTTAGGATATTTGAGCGAAAATTGGCAAAGAACGGTCAAAAGAATGGACAACTGCATCCTCAAATGGTGTAGGGAACAAGATGAAAATAAGTTTGCATTAGCCTCGCTCCGATTTTATCGGAGCTCGGCAGGGGTTCTTAAGGGAGCGAATTTTTTAGTTTTCCGTTGGAAAACTAAAAAATTCGCTCCCTTAAAATCCCTTTTGTGAGGAGACGAAGTCGCAAATTGCCACTCTATCTTTGGCATTTTACAGCTATGTGTACTAACATAAGAGGTAAAACTTTAGGAAGTAGTATTTTTTCTCTACCTCATTATAGTAAAGCTATCTTTTCTTTTAACTTTGTAATATTTAAGAAAATGAATGGTACAATTATGGCTGTTTCGGTTCAAATAAAAGTAAATGCTAATCTCTATTTAAGAGACCCACAAGAAACAAAGTTGGGCAAGAAGATTATTAGAGAAAGTATTATCTTAATTGATAAAATTGGGATAGAGCGTTTTACTTTTAGGAAACTAGCACTAGCCATGAAATCGACAGAAGCTTCTATTTATCGCTATTTTGAAAACAAACATGCGCTATTAGTTTACTTAGTTTCTTGGTATTGGGAATGGGTTCAATTTAGGATAGACTTTAATTCGATGAATGTTGTTGACCCTCGAAGAAAATTAAAGATAACAATAAAAACTATCATTGATACGATTCGATTAACAACACCAGCAGAATATATTGATAGAGATTTGCTACATAGCATTGTAGTCAAGGAAGGTATCAAAGCCTATCATATCAACGATGTAGATAAGGAAAATAAAATGGGCTTTTTTAACCCCTATAAAGCATTAGGGCAAAAGATTGCGGATATTATTTCTGCTGTTAATCCTGATTTTCCTTATCCTAAAACATTGGCGAGTAATTTACTCGAAATGTCTAATAATCAGATGTACTTTGCACAGCATTTGCCTAAAGTGACGGATTTAAATATGGAAAATGGGAATACCGCTGAATTAGAGGAAATGTTAGAATTTTTCGTTTTTAAATTGATAGATTAACTTTTAGCCTTCTTTTTCTTCTTCTTACTCGCTTTTGCCAATGGGTTAAAATCAATACAAAGTTGTAACCAATGGCTCAGATCGACATCACTATCAAATCCATCTGGCGTTACAAAAACATAACCTCTCATTGGGCGACCTGTAAAATCCATTGGATGACAACCCGTTCGTTCCATTGCCGCAATAGAAGCTTCCTCTCCTATTCTAGCCATCAATAAATCTGTTTCTTTCTTCTTGTCATAATGAATGCCGCAAGCCATCTTTTCATCTATCATAAAACATAAACCAGCGAACATTTTTTTTTCGGTGTAAGTGACTTGCTTTTCTTGGAAAACACGTCGCATTCGATCTGCTATAAATTCGTCGTAAGCCATTTTTAGTTGATTGATTGATTAATTAATTTTTTTAGACTATCATTCTCTACCGTACACATTTTACGAAATCACGCACTTCGCTTCGCTACGTGCGAG
>CAZXYA010000853.1:0-3324 GCA_964644655.1 uncultured Saprospiraceae bacterium
TTTGGACACTTTCAAGTTTTTAGACTTGAAGGTGTCCATTTAAAAGACGCCTTTTTTTATTTAGGGAACAGGTAAAATATAACCTACTCCCTTAATTACGCTATATTTTGTATCTTTTTCTCCTCCTTTTCAATAGAATGAAAGAATTTCCAATCTTTATTTTATGTTTTATATTTTTCAATTAAGGTTACGATAATCAGAAGGACTCATTCCTGTCTTCGCTTTAAAAATTTTATTAAAACTCTGAGGATATTCAAAACCCAAACTGTAAGCTATTTGGCTCATTGTTTCATTTGAACCAATGATTTTGGTTTTTGCTTTATCTATTACATATTCTTGGATAAGTTCTTTTGCACTTTTACCTGTCTCATTTTTGAGCAAATCACCTAAATAATTAGCAGACATATTTAGTGTTTTAGCACAATGACTAACAGATAAAACACCTAATTTTAAGGGCTTATCTGTTTGATAATAATCCTGTACAACCTGTTCAAAACTGGAAACAATATCTTTATTCAGATTGGTTCTAGTAAAAAACTGTCGGTCATAATAACGTTTACAGTATTTTAAAAGTAATTCAATATTAGCAATAATTAGTTCCTGACTATGTTTATCAATATTTAGATTGTACTCTTGTTCAATTTTATATACTATTTCAGTAACAGTTTTTTTTTCTTCATCAGATAGATGTAAAGCCTCGTTCACTTCGTATTTAAAAAAAGTGTAGTTTTCAATTTCTTTTCCCAATACTGACTTTCGGATGAGGTCAGGGTGAAATAATAAAGTCCATCCTGAATGATGGGAAGCTGTTTCATTATTATCTATTTTAATTGCTTGATTAGGTTTCATAAAAACCATCATCCCTTCTCGAAAATCATAGGAATTTCTACCATAAGACATGGAGCCTTTAATACCCGACTTTAAGCTAATTTGAAACAAATCAAAAATGTAGGTAGCATCACCATAATTGAAACTAGTCATTTTTTCATCTATTGGTAAAACGGAAACCAAAGGATGTTTTGGCTTTTCAATGCCTAGTAAATCATGTATTTCGCTAATATTTTTGATACTAATTATTTGCTTCATCTTTATTATTTTGCTATGCTTTCAACTCTATTTTTAAGTGCTTTGTTAAGTTTTACGTAAGCATTTTCAACAGGTGTTGCATTCCAAAAGTTTACATAAATACCTTGATAATCTTCGTGGATAGTTACTTTAGTTTGACCATTAATTTCTTCCAAAATATACCTATGGTCAAAAGTAATAATTCCGTTCATTCCTCCACCTTGATTTAAAAGTTTATTAGGAATCATCTTTTTAACCTTTGAAGGAATTTTACTCTTGGTATTTTCATCTTGTCTAAATTCATAAGTAACTTTTTCGCCTTCTTTTAATTGCCCTTCTATTGGAATTAAAACAGGATTCCATTCGCTATATTTAGGAGTGTCTATTAGTACCGACCATACTTCTTGTGGCGTTGCCGAAATAAGTATCTGAGAATGAACAGATTTACGACCTAAAAAATAAAGGAGTAGCAAGACACCTACTACTGCCAACAGGAATAATGTCCATTTTGACTGTAACATAAATTATTGGTTTAAGTTGATTTATTGATGAGTATCATACCAAGCAATCATTTCTTGGGGTTGCTCTGAAAAGTAAGTATATCCTTTAAATCGTAATTCCGTATCTTCTATCCAAATTATTTTTTTATCTTCAACAGGTAATTTGTCATACATTTCTTGAATATCTGATGCTCGGGAGTTCATATCGTTTCTTACCTGAACCATTAGTGTCGGTATGTTCACCCCACCAACATGACCTCTCATATCGTGATCCTCTACTTTTAGACCAGTCATTTCTGTGTAAATTTCTCCAAATCCTTGAATACCTTTTTCTATGTCCACACCCATTCTTTCAAATACTCTTTCAAGATACGTTTTACCGTTGAGTGGTTGAATAGCTATCCAAGATTTTACATCTTTGAATGCTTCGGGCTGTTTTTTCATTGCTAATAAAGTAGCATTTGCCCCCATGCACATACTCTGTAAGGATATTTCCATATCTGCGGTTTCTTTGCGAGTTTTAACATAATTTAGAGATGCTAATACGTCTTGCCATTCAAAGAATCCAACCCCTGAAACACCTTCTTTTCCTGCTTCACTTTGTCCATGACATCTCATGTCATAAACTAAAATATTATAACCTGCATCATGCAAGGCTTTATATTTAGGTAAAAAATTCACCTCAAAACCACCTGCATAAGTGAAGGGTTCTTGATGCCCTGCAAACCCATAACGATTAGCAGGAGAAAAGTGATTACAAATAACTATTTTTTTAGAATCGGCTGGAATAAACCAAGCATTTAATTTTACGCCATCGGCTGTACTAAAAGTGATTTCTTCATACGACATCCCATATTCATCAGGCTTTCGTAACATGGGAGTACGTGGAGGAGTGGATAGTCCTTGTGATAAAGTGGTTAAAAAAGCTTTTTGTTTTGCTACTGCATCCATTTCGGAATTTTCCATAATTGGTTCTGCTTTTTGTTTTGAATCACTAATATTATTATTTTGACAAGCCATAAAAATGACAGCAATAACTACTACTAGAAATAGGATTGTTTTCTTCAACATCTTAATAAAGTTTTTACTAAGTAACGACAAAACAATAACTACCACATTTGGACGGATTCTTTTGCCCTTGGCTGCCCGTCCGCTTTGCGGTTCACTACGTTCATCCTTTGAGTTCAGTCATAGTATCAACAATACTCCTTCTCTCAAAGAAAAACTAAGAACAAAATAACCTCGTCGAAATGCACTATTTATTATTTCGTCGTTACTAAACATAGTTTTCAACCTTTAATTTTTGCGTGGTTGATACAACAAAAGTATTTATGAAAGAACTATGGTTGTTAATCCAAATTACTGATATAGTTATCCATTTTACTGATTCGGGTATAAGATTTTATCAATCAGACAACCTTTTTAAATTTTATTCCAACCTCCTAATAGAAAGGAGAATGCTCATTTTTCCAAATTTATCAAAATCTGTAACTAGCTAGGAGTCAGAAACCAGGAGTCAGGGGTCAGGTGGGTTTCCGTAAAAAGAGAGCTATTTCGTCTTCGATTCAAGATGATTCTGCTTTCAATTATACAAAATGTTCTGACTCCTGACCCCTGTCGCCTGACTCCTAGACAGTTATCAAAATCTTTAAACAACATGAGTAAGCGGTTAACGATTTATGTTGCTTTAGCCTTTTTATTGTATTCTTTTAACAGGTCATTTTCAAAAAAAGCCTTCAGTTTTAAAATCAAACAATAG
>CAZXYA010000854.1:0-3324 GCA_964644655.1 uncultured Saprospiraceae bacterium
CAAAAAAGTCAATTTAAAGTAGGCAATACAACTGCTGCTCAACGAATTAAAAAATTAAGAAAGCTACAAAAGGCGGTCATGAATTATCGACCACAGATAAAAGAAGCTTTATATAACGATTATCGAAAGCATCCAAGTGAGGTAGATTTAACGGATGTTTATCCCGTAATTAGTGAAATTAAACACGCTTGTTCTAATTTAAGAAGCTGGATGCGTAAAGAATATGTTGATACCCCATTGGCAATTTTGGGGTCAAGTTCTCACATTCAATATGAACCCAAAGGCATAGTTTTAATCATTTCTCCTTGGAATTTCCCTATTAATTTAACTTTAGGCCCATTAGTGTCTGCGGTAGCCGCAGGAAATACCGTAATGATTAAACCTTCCGAGCATACGTCTCACGCTTCTACCATTATGCAAAAGATTGTAAAAGAAGTTTTCTCTGAGGAAGAAGTGGCTTTAGTAGAAGGAGGAATTGGCACTTCTACAGCCTTATTACAATTACCATTCAATCATATCTTTTTTACAGGTGCCCCTTCTATTGGAAAAGTAGTGATGGCAGCCGCCGCTAAAAATTTGACTTCTGTTACTTTAGAATTAGGTGGAAAATCACCTACCATTGTAGATGAAACAGCAAGTGTGGATATGGCAGCTCGAAGAATTGCTTGGGGTAAATACCTCAATAATGGACAAGTTTGTATTGCACCAGATTATGTTTTTGTGCATGAAAGTAAAAAGCAAGCGTTCTTAGATGCAGTCAAAAAATACATTAAAAAATTCTATACTGAGGATGCTTCTAAAGAAAAATCTTATGCTAGAATTGTGAATAATCGCCATTTTCGCAGGGTCAAAGGCTATATTGAAGATGCGGTGTCAAAAGGTGCAAAAGTAGAAGCAGGTGCTAAATTTGATGACAATCAAGATTACATCGCCCCTACCCTCATGACCAATGTGTCGGAGGATTCTACTTTGATGACCGAAGAAATTTTTGGCCCAGTCATGCCTGTTTATGGTTTTACTGATGTTAACGAAGTAATCGAAAAAATAAATGGTCGAGAAAAACCATTGGCATTGTATATTTACAGTAGCAAAAATAAAAACATCAACCATATTTTAGCCAATACTCGTGCTGGTGGAACTTGCATCAATCATAATGCAGTTCACTTTTTTAATGGAAACTTACCATTTGGTGGGTCTAATAATAGCGGAATTGGAAAAGGGCATGGACATTATGGTTTCAAATCTTTTTCTAATGCTAGAGGCATTTTAAAGCAAAATGTACCGAATGCCTTAGAATTATTATTGCCTCCTTATAATGGCTTTAAGCAAACATTGATTGATTTGACGATTAAATATTTTTAAAATAAGAATTGAGGTGCTTCTAATAGAGCAATCTTAATAAATAGCACAATTCAAAACTTACAAGGCGGTTGTTTCCCACAACCGCCTTGTTTTTTACCATCCAGTAATCTGTTCAATGAAGTTAAAAATAATTCCCCTACTCTTATTGTTCTCTTTGAGTTGGCTAAATTGCAGTACGACTCAACCTTTAGCAACAACAAAAACGATTACTAAAGATGATATTGCAACTATCATCCAAGATTATGAAGCATTAGGCAAACAATTAAACGAAGAATTTGCCGCCCCTTGGTCTAATTTATCTAAGGAAAAATTCGCAAAAGAACTAGCAGGATATACAAAAATATTAACTAGACTGGAACAAGTTGAAGCAAATAAATTAGTCCCTTCGGATAAAATCAATCATAATTTACTCCAGCTAGTCTTAAAAGATAGAGTCTTTCATTTAGCATTTGAATCACATCTTTTTCCTCTAAATTCAGAAGGCGGTTTTCTAGCGGGTGTCGTTTATGGCATTCAAAATCAACGAGTCACTAACGAAGAAGATTTTGACAAATTTCAAGCTAAGTTAAGTGCCTTACCTGCCTATTTTCAGACACGGATGTATCAAATGCAAGTTGGGCAAGCCCAAGGTAAATCTTCTCCAAAATTGGTGGTGGAGAACTGTATTAAATTAATTGATGGGGTTTTGAATACACCAAAGGCTGAATTGTTTTTTCTAAATGCGGTAAAAGGACAACCAGATAAAACAACCACTATTTTAAAAATAATAGAGACTAAAATACTCCCAGCTTATAAAGAATTCAGAGCCTTTTTAGCCTATGAATATTTGGCAAACGCCCCTCAAAAAGTAGGGATTACAGGCATTACAGATGGTAAAGCTTATTACGAGCAACGAGTTAAATTCTTCACCACTTTTGATATTTCGCCCAAGGAAGTTTTCGACATTGGGCAATCAGAAGTTAAGCGAATTAAAGCAGAAATGCAGCAGATTATTAATAGCTTAAATTTTGATGGCTCATTTACCGATTTTTTAACTTTTTTGCGAACCGACCCACAATTTTATCCAGCAACGCCTAAGGCTTTATTGCAACAAGCTGCTTGGATTACCACAGAAATGCAAGGCAAATTGCCTCAATATTTTGGCAAATTGCCTCGAATGCCCTTGACGGTTACGCCTGTACCAGCCGCTTTAGCCCCTAATTATACAGGTGGGCGCTATTCTCCAGGTTCTTATGAGGGCAAAAAACCAGGGGAATATTGGGTCAATACTTATAAGTTGGAATCTAGACCTTATTATGTTTTACCTGCTTTGTCTTTGCATGAAGGCGTTCCTGGACATCACCTACAAATGATGTTAGCCGCTGAAATGGAAAATATTCCTAATTTTCGGCAACAGACTTATTTATCTGCTTTTGGGGAAGGTTGGGGCTTATATGCTGAATTTTTAGGCAAAGAAGCTGGCATGTACAAAACCCCTTATGAAGATTTCGGTCGATTGACTTATGAAATGTGGCGAGCTTGTCGCTTAGTGGTAGACCCTGGGATGCATTATATGGATTGGACAAGAGAAGAGGCGGTGAAATTTATGTCTGAAAATACTGCCTTATCCTTGCATGAAGTCAATACAGAAATTGACCGTTATATCGGATGGCCGGGGCAAGCGGTTTCCTATAAAATCGGAGAATTAAAAATCAGAGAATTGCGAAAATTAGCGGAGACTGAACTTGGCAGTAAATTTGATTTAGCTTCTTTTCATGATACCATTTTAGAAAATGGGTCAGTTCCCTTATCTACACTAACCGAAATTATCAAAACATACATCCAAAAAGAAAAAACGTAACTATTCACCAACAAAGTCAGAAATAGGTATTTTTTCTACCATAGAGTCATTTAAGTTCATATAGTTGATTTTAGGAGACCTCTTAAATGAACTTATATGTCTTAAATGGTAAAAATAAAAAT
>CAZXYA010000855.1:0-3321 GCA_964644655.1 uncultured Saprospiraceae bacterium
TACTAATTATGCCTACCAAACATTAGATAGGTAGATTTTAGAGTGGTTTCAAAATAAAAAAATCCCAAACTTTCTAATAGAAAATTTAGGATATATTTATAAAAAATCCGTCGAAACTTAATCTGTTGAGAATTTCTTTTATTCATTGGAAATACTTATTCAGCTTCCCCCAACTTCAACAATAAAAATCCAGCTTCCACATTGCTACCTTCTGTTGCATAAACAGCTTCTACCACGCCATCAGCTACCGCTTCAATCGTGTTTTCCATTTTCATGGAGGACAAAATGACCAAACCTTCACCAGATTTTACAGTCTGTCCCTCTTTTACCAATACTTTTATAATTTGCGATGGCATCGGGGTTTCATAGCCACCAGCCACTTTCTCTGCTTCTTTGATGGGGAAACGTTCTTTTTGTGTTAGGGCTACATTCCCAATATTTTCATTATGTACAAAATAAGTATTTGCCTTTTGGGCAATACTAAAAGCATATTGGATACCATCTATTTCTGCTCGAATATTTTTATCATCTGCTGCAATTAAAGTAGTCGCATAGGTTGCTTCCCCTACCTGAAATTCAAATTGTCGCTCATTTTGATAGCGATATTGGGTTTTTAAAGCTGTTTCACCGATGAGGTAATCTTCTGATTGGCCTTGGTAAAAGTTATTTCGCCAACCAGATGGAATCGACCGCAGTAAAGTTCGAGCTTGTTCTCGTTGCTGCCAACCGTATAAGGTAGCTGCAATACCTACTAAAGCATGGTCTTCCACGCTTTTTTCAGCAATGGTATTTAGGTCAATTTTATTGGCAATAAAGTGCGTATCATATTTTCCTGCTTGAAAATCACCATTCTCCATTAGGTGCAATAGAAAATCCTGATTGGTTGTCATTCCCTGACAAATCAAATTTCTCAATACATATTGCATTTTCCGCATTGCGCCAGCCCGAGTCGCATCATGCATAATGATTTTTGCAATCATTGGGTCATAAAAAACAGAAATTTCTGAACCACTTTGAATAGCAGTTTCCACTCGTAATCCGTCTACAGCAGGATATTCAAAACGTTCAATTGTCCCTGTTACGGGTAAAAAATCGTTACTAGCGTCTTCTGCATATAATCTTGCTTCTATAGCATACCCCGTTCCTTTAATGTCTTTTTGAGTTACCGAAAGGGGCAAACCTTGGGCGGACTCAATTTGCATTTGTACTAAATCCAAGCCAGTTACTTCCTCTGTTACCGGATGTTCCACTTGCAGCCGAGTATTGACTTCCAAAAAGTAAAAATCACGGGTTTTGTCATCATAAATAAACTCAACGGTCCCTGCATTATCATAATCCAAAGCTTTGGCAGCATTGACTGCTGCTTTGCCCATTTTTGTACGTAATTTTTCATCCATTACAGGCGAAGGGCTTTCTTCAATTACTTTTTGGTATCGTCGTTGGATAGAACATTCTCGTTCTAAAACATGAATGGCATTGCCATGTTTGTCTCCAAAAATCTGAAATTCTATATGTCGCCCAGAAGCAATATATTTCTCCACAATCAATTCATCATCTCCAAAAGCACTTAAAGATTCTCTTTTGGCTGCTTCAATTGCTTTTTCTACACCTGCCGCTTCATGGACAATCCGCATTCCTTTTCCACCACCACCTGCCGTTGCTTTTAATAAAACTGGAAAGCCCATTTTTATCGCTTCATTCGTCAATCGTTCTACGCTTTGGTCAGTTCCTTGATACCCCGGCACTACTGGCACTTTGTGCTTTTTCATCAAACTTTTTGCCTTAGACTTTGAGCCCATTGCATCAATAGCATTGGGATTAGGTCCAATAAAAATCAGCCCTTCCGCAGCACATCTTTCCGCAAAACTGACATTTTCTGATAAAAAGCCATAGCCTGGATGAATGGCATCTGCACCTGTTTTTTTAGCTGTATTGATGATTTTATCTTGGTCTAAATAGGACGCTGTGGGGCTACTCTCGCCAATAAATACCGCTAAGTCTGCTTGTTCCACAAAGGGCGCACTTCGGTCTGCTTCCGAAAATACGGCAACACTTTTAATGCCCATTTTTCGACAGGTTCGGATAACTCTTGATGCTATTTCGCCACGATTGGCTATTAGGATGGTGTTTATGTTTTTCATGTATTAATTTAAATATTTTTTAAACCAATTAATTGTTTGCCTATCTACTTCTTCAATATGACTTGACAAAGCGTGGTCTCCATTTTCAAAGGTAATAAGTCTATGCGGAATTCGGTAATCATTCTATTAATTGCCCATCTATTAAAGTATCTTGGCCAAATATTTTTGCAATTATCAGCAAAGAAAAAATTAAAATTTGTAGTATTTTCATCTTCAATTAGGTTTATTTAGCTCAAAAACACCTATTTTTATCCAACAAAAAACAATTTCAATGAAAAAGGCAACATTAAAAAAACTACAAACTATTATTAAAAAAGGGGTTTCTCATTCTTCTTTTGGAGATGCGGCTGAATATCAAAGAAAAATCCGTCAAGACCGAAAATTACCATTTAGAAACGCCTCTATAGAATGTCAAATAAATATGACCTCAAAAAATAGTATGAATAGCATCTAGCTCGTTAAATCCGTTGCTAATATTAATCCGTTGCTAAAAAACTTAGCAAAGAATAATGGACAAGTTTATCCACTCGGTTGACATTCTAAATTTACGAAGGTAAACGACACACTAGCTATTATTCAACACAGATTTAACTGATTAGACTGATTTAATGTAGGTTTTAAGCGACTTTTACTCCTTATTTACAACCTGTAAAAATCTGTTTAATCTGTCTAATCAGTGTTGAATTATGCGATTGAACTACAAAGTGTCAACTACTTTTATATTTTTGATAAACTTGTTAAATTTTACACTTTTAATTTTTTAATCAATTTAATAATGGGAGAACACACCGTCGTATTTGAAACGAAATTGGAAAGAAAACCCTCTAGCCTTTCTTGGAATTATACCATTGAGGTGCCTTTAGATATTGCCGAACAATTTATAGAAAAAGATAATCGTCGAATTATTTGTAGGTTAAATGACCAACATGATTTTCATGCTGCTTTAATGCCGAATGGAAAAGGTGGTTTTTTTATTATGATTAATGCAGAAGTGCGCAAAAAATTAAAACTAGGAGAGACGGCAGCATTGCAGGTGCAAATAAAAAAAGATAAGAGTAAGTACGGGATTCCTTTACCCGAAGAAATGGAAGAATTATTATTGATAGATGAAGCCGGGAGTACTTTCTTTCACCAGTTAACGCCTGGTAAACAACGAAGTTTATTACACATTATCGGGAAA
>CAZXYA010000856.1:0-3314 GCA_964644655.1 uncultured Saprospiraceae bacterium
TGCCAAAGCACCCGCCACTTCTTTTATCCATTCAGAAGTAACTGATTTTGGTCGTTCTAAAGGTAAACTTAAGGCTCTTGACCAACATTGTGCCGCAACAACACCTAACGCTCTAGAAACACCAAACAGTACGGTATAAAAACTATATTCGGTCATTCCATAATGGACTAAAATAGCACCAGAGTGCGCATCTACATTCGGCCAAGGATTTTTTACTTTTCCTAATCCTTGTAAAATGGGTGGCACTACTTCAAAAGCCTTCCAAATTACTTGGACAATAGGAGAATCTTTAATGTATTCTTCTGCAAAAACTTTCTGAGCTGTAAATCTTGGATCAGGCTGACGCAAAACGGCATGACCATAACCTGGAATTACTTTTCCTTCTGCTAAAGTTTTATTGACATAATCTGCAATTTGTTGCTTAGATGGCGTTTTAGTGCCAATCTCCTCAATCATTTTGAAGACCCACTTAATTACTTCTTGATTAGCTAATCCATGCAGCGGTCCAGCCAAAGCATTCATCCCCGCAGCAAAAGATAAATAAGGATCACTTAAAGTAGATCCTACTAAATGCACCGTATGCGCCGAAGCATTTCCTCCTTCATGGTCTGCGTGAATCGTTAGGTATAATCTCATTAAACTCTTGAAATCATCTCCTTTGATACCTAGCATGTGGGCAAAGTTCCCCGACCAATCTAAGCTTGGATCTGGTGCAATGTGCTTACTATTGTGATAAGTTCGACGATAAATATACGCAGCGATTCTTGGTAATTTAGCTACCAAATTCATAGCATCTTCATAAGTTGCATCCCAATATTCTAATTTATTCATCCCTTCTGCATACCGTTTAGCAAAAATACCTTCTGTTTGCAAAGAATTAATCGCAATGGTAAATTGCGTCATCGGATGCGTATCAGCAGGTAATGCTTCTAATACTTTGAAGGTGTGTTCTGGCACTCCTGCACGTTTTCTCCATTCAGCACTTAACCAAGCTGTTTGCTCATCTGTTGGAATCTCTCCTACTAACATCAGCCAAAATAAGGCTTCTGGTAATGGTTCTTTACCACCTGGTACTTTTGGTAATAATTCTCGTAATTCGGGGATAGAATAACCTCTAAAACGAATGCCTTTTTCTGCATCAAGGGAAGACGTTTCCCAAACCATCATTTTTATACCTCTTGCTCCACCAAAAACTTGCCCTAACTTTACATCTCCTACAACCTGATTGCCGTTGGCTTTAATCAAGGCTCTTAATTCAGTTCTAAGTTTGGCGGATTTTTCGTGAAATTTCTGTTTTAGTAAGTCCATCTATCTTAAATATTTTATTTTAATATTTCTTATTAATACAAAAAACAAGCAAAAACGTTGAGTTTTTTTCAAAAAATTCTCCTATTAATAAAGCTATATTCTTGGAAATTTATTGGAATAAAAAAACGTTTGAGTAATATTTAATTACTAATTTTAATTTTTTGCGAAGTTCGAGAATTACAAAAATACACATCTATTAGGGAAAGTAACAAACAAAACTATAAATTATATGCCTGCTAGAGTTATTTCCATACCATTTTTATTATTAACGGCTGTATTTGCTTATCTAACACTAGAGGTTGATGAAAGTTTCTCTTACTATATTATATTTTTTGTTATTCTCCTAGCTATTATTTACACTTTTAGCCCTCAAATTAACTGGTGGTGGTACATTCGAAATCCACCAGAGATTGACAAACCAATGCGAAATTTACTCATACAACATCATTCTTTTTATAATGACCTGTCTTTGAGTGATAAAAAGCGTTTTAGGAACCGAATGGCACTCTATATGATGGCCGTAGAATTCATGCCAATGGGTTGGGAAAAACTGCCAGAAGATATCAAAGGCGTCATTGCTGCTAACATCGTTCAAATGACCTTTCAACAAGAAGATTTTTTATTACCAAAATTTGAACGAATCGTTGTATACACGACACCCTTTCCCTCTCCTCAATTCCCTAAACAATTGCATGCTTCTGAACTTTTTGAAGAAGATGGTGTCTTGCTCTTTTCCGCACAACAGGTAATGTGGTCTTTTTTACAACCCCAACAATATTATAATCTAGTCTTACACGAATATATCAAAGCTTATCAATTAGCTTATCCAAATAAAATATATCCAAATGTAAATGAAGCAGGTTGGGCAAGAATAAATCAGATAGGTGGGTTTACCAAGGAACAAATAGCGGGAATAATTGGATTGCCTGATGATATAGATCCAATTGTTGTAAGTGGTACGTTATTCTTTACACATTCCGTAAAATACCAACAAATAGCCCCTAAATTATATGAAAAATGGGCAGCTATTTTTAGTTAAAATAGGCGTTTGATAATTGATTAATAATAAATGATTTGCTAAGTTTTCAGGTTAGGAAGTCTACCGTTTATAATGAATCTAAACTGACAACCGATAACCGACAACTGAACTCACCCTTTAAAAACGAACAAGTCTTCTTCTCTGTGGCAACGCATCCAAGTAGGAATTGGACTCCCACTTTCCTCGATAAATTGAATAGCGCCATTGTCTAAGGCTTGGTATTTCCAAATATGCTGTTTTCCTTTACCATTTGTAAAAGAACCAAATTTTAAAATATACTGAATTTCCCAACCATCTTGAAATCGGTTCAATGAAATATCATTCCCCGCTACTTTGGGTACTCCTAAATCAATATCAACGATTCCTTCTATCTCTTCAAATTCACTTGCTAAGGCAGCCATATTTAATGGCGCTTTGGAGCGAATTGTCAATGCATCTTCGGTATCATTCCAAGGAACATGTTTTTCAATAACTAATTCATATTCATCTAGTAGGTCGTTAAGGTCGGCATTTTCTGTTTCACTAATCCCATCTCTTAAAGGCGCTGCCCAATCAATATCTTTTTCGTAAATAAGTACTAGTTGATCGATAGATGGATTTGGAAAGGTATGGACATTGCACTTCGCAATAGATTTAGCCATTTCATCACTACTATAGACCTGTGTCAACAGCTTATAAACCATCTCAATGGTAGGCTGAGGAATACCAACATTTAAGTATCGTAAATCTTCTTTTTCTGCTTCTAACCTTAAAGCTAATCGGGCCGCATCTCTTCTGAATTTTCGTTCTAAGCTTTTTGGAATATCATTTTGCACTCCATTGTGTTTAACAAAAATGGCTTTAGGAACTTGACTTTTAAGTGGAAAGCTTAAAATAAGACACAAGAGTAATGTGCAGTAAAAAGTAATATTGTGGTAAAACCATAAATTTTTCATAGTCGATGTTAGCAATAACTGTTTATATGTCT
>CAZXYA010000857.1:0-3305 GCA_964644655.1 uncultured Saprospiraceae bacterium
TAAGGAACGGTTCAAAAATAACTTTACATTTTAAAATTGCAACTTATTGATTGTCCGTAGTGGTTTTAATTTTAATTGTCATTTTAATTTTAATTCATTCCTAAGGAGTTACTTCAATTTTTTCAAAATTTAAACTATTTTATCAATTTTCAATTTTAAATTGCAGTTTGAAAATCGAAAATTTAGAAAAAGATGCTTACTAAAAGAATCAATGTTTGGTCTAGCCCCAGAAATATATCAACTGCTTTTATGTACTCCTTTGCCCAGCGGAAAGATACGACGGTGGTAGATGAGCCTTTATATGCCCATTATTTAAGTAAAACGACTTCTAAGGCAGTTCATCCCATGACGGCAGAAATTCTAGACCAAATGGAAAATGATGGTCAAAAAGTGGTGGATAAGGTCATTTTTGGTAATTATGAAACACCCATTGCACTTTTTAAACAAATGACGCATCACCTAATTCAATTGGATTTGGCTTTTACAGCGCAAACAGAGAATGTTCTTTTAATCAGAGATCCTAAGAGAATCATAGCTTCCTACACTAAAGTTATTCAAAACCCGACTATTGCAGATATTGGCATAAAAATGCAATATGATCTTTTCCAACGATTGAAAAAAGCCAATAAATTAGCAGCGGTTATAGATGCTAAAAAATTATTACTCCATCCATCCAAAGTACTGACTCAACTTTGTCAACAGCTAACCATTCCATTTGACAAAAATATGTTGAAATGGGAAGCAGGACCGATTAAAGAAGACGGTATCTGGGCAAAAGATTGGTATGCGAATGTACATCAATCAACTGGATTTATTCCTTATGTAGAAAAAAACGTCGTCTTGGATGGTGCATTAACGGAATTGGCGGAAGAATGCCAGTTTTATTATGAGTATTTGCTGGGGTATGCGGTTTAATAAAAGGTATAAGGGTATAGAGGTGCATAGGTATAAAGGTTTATAGGGATAGAGTTGATTGGTTCTGAAAATCATAAATCACAGTTCATAAATCTTACATCATAAATCTGTCCTGTAAAAACTAAGTAGCTGTTGTTAAATAAAAGGTTCTTTTAAAAAAGGGTTAAGAGATAATAAGTTGATGAGCTTAATGAGGATAAAAGGGCTTAACTGCTTCGAAGAGATGGTTTAGTCAACCTCATTACCTTATAAATCTTATCACCTTGTTGCCCTAAAAAGTGCCCTTTACTTAGATCTACCTACTTAGATAGATTTATGATGTAAGATGTATGATTTCAGATTTATGATTTTCTGTCCTCCCAAATCAGAGGAACTTTATCTCCAATTCTGAACAGCCTACCTCTACACCTTCAATACCTCCCGCCAAGCCTCCGCCATCAAATATCCACCTGCCAAAGATGGATGTACTCCATCTGGACACCAGTAACTTACAGGAGCGATTGCTAGGGCTTTATCAAAGATAGATTGTAAAGGGATAAAAGCAGCACCAAAATCATTTGCTACCGATTTAGCAGCTTTTTGATAAGCTGAAAAAGCAGGATACCATTTTTCTTCTACAATAGCAGTACCTCTTAGCACAAATGGTTCAGCAATAATTAATTTGACATTGGGCATGGCTTTTTGAGTACGGTCTAATAAGGTACGAAAATCTTTTTCATAAACAGCTGCTGTACCATCGTAGCCATGACTTAAGGTATGCCAAAAGTCATTGACCCCAATAAGGATACTTAAAATATCTGGTTGAATTTGTAGACAATCTTCTTCCCAGCGGTTGGCTAATTGAAACACTTTATGACCACTTATCCCTCGATTATAGCATTTGATGTCTTTAGTTGGGTTTTGCCCTAAAAGAGAAGTGACAATATGATGAACATAGCCTAAGCCCATACCAGAAGCATCGTTGGCATAATACCGATCTTTTCTTCTACCCGCATCAGTAATGGAATCTCCTTGAAATAGAATCGTCGTTCGACCTGCGGAAAAATAGCTTGAAATAGATTGTGGATTAGCGGCTTTTACAATAGCTGGAATACCGACTAGACCGATAGCAGAATGACTTAAAAATTTTCTTCGTTGCATGATTTTTGTTTTGGTTGATACCTTTTTTATATAATTTTTTACTCAGTTGTAAAAATCTTATTAAATAAGAACTAGAACTAAAAAAGATGTCCTATATTCAAGTTTCAAATTATGAAAAGAAAAATAAATAAATAAAAATTTCTATCAATTTTAAAATTTATTAATTCTTTTAAAGATTGATTCTTTTCTACAAGACCTGATTTTCAGCAATTTAGCAATATTTTGCAACTTTACCAGTCAAGATTACAACAACATTATACTTGGAACATTGCACATCGAAGCGTATTTAAACTTAATTGTTTCTAATAGATTTTTATATTTGCAAGCGGATTAACTAAAAATTAATCCCCATTTAATAATCTATTTGAAGTGTTTAAACAATTAAATTAATTTAAATTACTGTTTAATAGAATTTTATAGATTTTTATTTTTGATCTATATTTTCCATAAGTATTAGTTAATTGCTTTAGAATTTTTAATGACTGTTTTATAGTTCGTATTTTTTGCTACCATTACTAATTGATAGTTAATAACCAACTAAGATAGTAAAAACATTATCTAACAATTTTAACTTTTAAGGATGAAATTCTTTCAGGAATGAACATTAAATAAGTTGGATTAAGATTGATCCTAATTATTTATTTTTATTTCAATATTTAAACAGTGGAAACTGCAAAACTGAGCGGCATGGGTTGGTTCAAACGTTTAAAAGAAGGTATTACAACGGCGACTAAGCAAAAAAAAGAAGCACCAGAAGGAGTTTGGTATAAATGTAAAGAGTGCAAGGAAACGAGTACGATGAAGGAATTGAGAGAAAATTTTCTCAAATGCCCACATTGTAATTACCATATTCGGATAGGTTCTGAGGATTATTTTGAACTTATTTTTGATGGGAAATATACAGAACTCTTTCCAAATCTAGTCTCTAAAGATTTTTTAAATTTTACGGATTTAAAGAATTATGATGACCGTTTGGCAGCAGCAAAAAAGAAAACGGAGTTGTTAGATGCGATGAGTGTAGCGTATGGAAAAGTTAGTCGCCGACCACTTGTCATAGCTGCTATGGACTTTAGTTTTATTGGCGGGTCTATGGGGTCCGTAGTGGGGGAGAAGATTTCTATGGCTATAGATTATTCCCTAAAGCATAAGATACCATTGATGATTATTTCTAAGTCAGGTGGTGCAAGAATGATGGAATCCGCTTTTTCTTTGATGCAAATGGCAAAAACTTCTGCAAAATTATCCATGTT
>CAZXYA010000858.1:0-1608 GCA_964644655.1 uncultured Saprospiraceae bacterium
ATTTTAAATTTCTTAAAATTGAGCTTGCTTTGATCTTGATTTATTTTTTTCATAAGGATTATGTTTTTAATAATTAATAGTAAATGATCTTCGAACAATCCAAAACACCTTTTAACTTAAAACCAAAAAAGGTGTTTTCTCATACTTTTCCTCTATCTTAGGATTTAACAGAATTCTGAATTTCCAGCTACCACATCACAGTCCAGTGACGCCCTATCAGAAGGACAACTCCCTGCGGGATCAACAGGTCTTGTTCCTTGACGAAAAATCATTCCCCCTTGTACTATTCTTAAGTTACCCATTTTAAGTTTACTGATTTTAAATTTCTTAAAATTGAGCTTACTTTGATCTTGATTTATTTTTTTCATATCGATTGCATTTAATGTTAAAACTGTTTAGTTAATCATTGTAGAAAGTTTCGGGCATTTAATCCGAAAGAGTATAAAACAGCCTCCCTAACTTTAAGGAGGCTATATGGTTAAAATGAACAAGGCGCAGCAATAGGACATGGCTCAAAAGGCGTTGCCACATAGCCATTACAGCTTCCATCAGGGCACCATTCACAACAGAAACCGGGCTCATCACCAGGACCGCAAAATATAAATCCCCCACTTATTGTTTTTTGTTCTTTTTTATCTAGAATCGCTCCCAGATTTGAAATGTTATTAAACATTGTTTTACGTTTTTAAAATTAATTTTCTTGATCATTTTAAGACACTCAAGTTTGTGTCTATTCTTCGCGAAAGAATTTCTTTTTCTTTAAAATTGTTCATTTTAAAAGACTTAAGCCGCTTCGGATTCCTCAGGCATATCTTTTAAGTCTTCAATAAAAAAGGATAAATCGTCTATTTGATATAATTCACTGGGAAATTTTTTCCCATACACTATAGTTTCTGGCGTATAATTAATCTTGTTTGCAGAACACCATTTGCGATGTGCTGCTATGATATCTATCACTTCAATAGAAGTGATATCATTATATATATATTCTTGAAACCAGTTATCAGTATTCTTATGGGAATACCAAGCATGTAATGCTTCATAACTTTTTAAGGAATCATTTTGATATAGTTCGCATACTGTGAATGCAATCTTATATGCAGGATTTGTATGATCCATGGGAACCCCAAAGACTATTTTAAGATTTACATCTTCAGGATATATCTTTAGTAATTTATCGTATGATAAAAATGTTTTTGAACAAAACCCACAAAAGGGATTCGTAACAGCCGTAAGTTGAATAGAAGCATTAGGATCACCAAACAAAAGTGTATGCTTTTCAGATATGGGTTCATAATCTGTTTGTTCTCGATGAAGTGCAGAGAAGAAAAATTCTTTATATCGTTTGAATTTATAATATGCTTTACGGGTATGCTCTAGTTTAATCATACGTTTCCAGAATCTTTTCAAGATTCTCCATCCTAAAAGCATAAGAAAAAAGATCCCTCCTATTTTCAGAAAATAAGGGATTGAAAAACTCCAATGTTCAAAAACACTTAGCTGAAAGGAAAACTGTGCAATTAGAACTCCAGAAATCAACAAGCAAAGAAAACACCACTTCTTCAATACCATATATTGAACATACAACGTATATAGTACTATAAGCAC
>CAZXYA010000858.1:1708-3288 GCA_964644655.1 uncultured Saprospiraceae bacterium
CGAACCTATCATAGAGAGTAACACATATAACAATCCTTTAAAATCCATCTGCATATAGAGTAAAAAGACAGATATGACGAGTACTAGTGTTATTAATGCTATGTCTAAAGAAAATCGAGAGTTATTTGTTGATGCATTCGTCTCTACATTAATTGCAATAATGATTCCCGTCCATTCTTTTATAAAATCATCTAGACCGAGTTTTCGTTTTTTATTTTCTTGATCCTTTAAAAGAATATATTTCCGTTTTCGGACTATTGAAACAATCTCTTTCTGATCATTTTTTTCAATAATTGCCAAAAATGTTTTGGGAATTTCCGACAATGATTCTTTTGGAATCTGGGCCGCCAGATTTTCTATCCCAAAATAATCCAATGTATCTGTAATCGCATGAATGCTCGGGTAATCACTATGTGATGTTAATTGAAGATATACATCATCTTTATCGACATCATGAATGCCATTGTTATACATAAATGAGAAAAGCAATTTTTCCATAGATCACAGTTTCCTTTGAATGTTCTTGTCCGAGTCTCATCACTCGACAGAGTTCAAAACTTCAACTTATTAATCACTATTACAAGCAAAGGAAATCTGCATTCATGAAAATCGTATGGATATTCATGAATGTTTGGAACAGGATTATCCTCAAGAATGTAGGGGCAAAACTTGATCGGGACTATCTTTTAAAACATCTCATTTTTATATTTTGACTCATAAATAATGAATCAGCTATAACCGTGTTGTTTTTATCTTAAAAAAGACATTTCATTACATATATTGACTGCTTATCTTTAATTTTACCCGATGCGTTTATCACAGTTTTTCTACACAATTCTGACCATACTAGGTTTTACTATTTTTTCTTTTGGACAAGAAGCATCTTACAAACTACCCGATAGTTTAAAAAGTAAATCACTTGATGAACTAATCCAATATAACTGGCGTTGGAATGATGACAAGATTACCCAATTTGTAATAACTAAGGCTAAAAAGAGGGAGCATTGGGTTACGCTGGCCGATGCCTATTTACAAATGTTCTATTATCGAAAAGCAGAACAGGCACTATTTTATCTAGATAGTGTTATCGATTTAAAAGATCGATTTCAAAATAAAGTACACCCTGCGCAAGCATATTTTTGGAAAGGGAAATACTTTTTTAATACCCGGGACTTTCAAAAATCGTCAGATAACTTTGTTGAAGCATATAAGTATGCCTCTCAAAATAATAACCAAGAGATTATTTATTTTTCCAAACACTCTTTGGCTACATTAAAAGAAGAAATCGGAGATATCAAAGAGGCTCTTGATATCCACAAACAAAACCTTGAATATATTAACGTTCATTCAAAAACAACGATTACTGAAAAGGATCAATTACGTACATTTTTTTCCATTATCAGGTCACACAATCGATTAAAAGAAGTAGACTCTGCCTATCATTATTTAGACATTGCCATTCCCAAAGCTATCAGGTCTGAAGAGAATACCGATATAGAATATAATGATTTAGTCCTCGCCTCCGCTGAAACACATATTATATCAGAAAATCACAAACAATCTGTAGACAGCCTTCTTAA
>CAZXYA010000859.1:0-3287 GCA_964644655.1 uncultured Saprospiraceae bacterium
TTAAACCCTTGATAATCATTGTATTATCAAGGGTTTTTTCTTTTGGGGGTCGTTTGGGGGGTCAGATTTATTTCTTTGAATTACTATTCTTGCAAATCTCTTGTTTCTATAATTTATTAACTAACTATTTTATTGCTATTTTATCATTCCTAATTCCTTCAGTATATCCTTCTTTAATTTACTAAATGGTCGTTTGCTAAAATTAGCTTCATCTCTGTATGTACCAAAAGCTAATCGATAAAGTTCATCTTCAGAAATAGATAAATTTTTGTAAGTGTTATTGGCAAGCATTTCTAAATATTTATCACTCATTACATCCTTTAATCTTAATAAATCACTTATTTCTTCAGAATGTCCATTGTAAATTTCTGTCACCTTGAAAATATCAAAAGTGTTTTTAATCTTTTTGGCTAAATTAGGATTATTTGCATCATCCGTATTTAAAGTAATTTTATGATTATTTCTAGTCCCTTTAATACTTATAGTATTTTTGGGAACAAAAGAAAAGCTAAAATAATTATAACAATTATCAATATATGGATGGATGTGATCATCTAATTTAAGCTCTTTTTCTCCTTTTAATGTAGTGTTACATAATGAACAACTTGGTATCAAATTGTAGAAAGATAAGGCAAGAAGAGGATATTTTGATTGAGGGAAAAAATGGTCAAATTGTGGTCTAGTAATATGGTCTTTAACAGATTTACTTTTTAATACTGTTATTGTACGTTGTCTGTTGCAATAAGTACATGTTTGAATATCGAGTTCTTCAGCCAAATCATAAGCGTCATAATTCCTTACTCTTTTCTCTGAAAATAATTCATAATCTATGATTTTTGCAAATTTACCATTGATTGCTTTGATGTGTTTAGATTTTTTCCTTTTAGCTCCTAATGACGCATAAAAACCATCATTTATAGTTTTAAGTTTATCAGGCAAACCAGTAATGATTTCTTTTAAATTATCTAATAAAAATTGTTTAATAGACCAAGGGAGTAAGGGATTATTAGAGTTGATTTTTTTCCTTAACCTACTTTCTAGTTTTGAATAATGAGAGCTACAAACTCCATTATAATTCGTGGGTTCTAAAAATATCATGGATTCTTCTTTTTAAGATTTACTAACCTTTGATTCAGTACTTTAATTTGCTCTTCAAGAACGTTTTCTTCTAAATAATTGATTCCTGTTTTTTCAGAGTACATGGCTGATAGTTTCCTCTTTATTAAAGGCTCATCAATGATTTCAATTAACTTTCGATGGTATTCTTCATCTCCTGCTTTGTGTGGTTTGTTTAACCATTCGATAGTTTTATCTATTTTTTCAATAGCAAATGTTCCAACTAAACCATCTTCAACAAAAAACGAATCAGATAATAAATGGCTAATATTAGCTCCAAAGGAGTATTGGGGTCTATTTGGGTTATCTCGGTCTAAGACTATTAAATTATTATCTTGTTTGTCGAGATAAACTACATTATAATTTGGTATATCAGATAAAGTAAGTGGGTCATGCGTAGTAAATATTATCTGAACGGTACTGTCATATTGTTCAAATAACTTAGGTAGCACCTTAACTAAATTACTCACATATCGTTTCTTCCAAACAGGATGAAAACCTAAATCTCCTTCATCAATTAAAACTAGAAAATGATTAGGGAACTGTCCTTTGTAATCTTTTTGATTTATTAATGATATACCATGCTCGAATCTTGAAAATAAATCAAGTACTGCTTTTTCTCCAGAACTTATATCTCTGTTAGGATTAATATCTAAGAATCCCGCAGGTTCTGTGCTAAAACTTCGCATTTTGTTGATAAAGGATTTGTGCAATTCCATTATCTTCTGAGCATCATCAAACGATAAGAAGATTTTGCTCCTATCTGTTAGGCTGGTTTTTTCGAGACTATCAATAATTGTAAAAGTATTGGATATTAGGTCCTTTACTTCTTTAACTGGTAAACTTACTTTCTTAAACTTTTCAAAAAAATGTTTATCCAAAAATAAGAATACAGCTTCTTTAAGTGGTAAGTCAGGTAAAGGGTATTCTAAATCCCTCATTTTTCCCTCATCCAGAAAAGCGTTATTATCTTCTAATGGATGGCAAAGACTACCTAATAATTCTTTAATAAACCAAAGTTTAATGATTTTTCTATCTTCCTCTATATCAGTGTTAGAATGAACTTGCCTTTCTGTTGAATTAATCTGATTCCTCCAAAGTTCATAAAGCCATTTTATGGGTTCTCTAAAGTCATATGGTGTATTGTGAAAAGGATAGTCTTTATTTGGCGAGTAAATTGGCCCTCGAAAACTAAGTTCAACTTTATCATAAAAAGGAAAATCGAAATCTTGCCTTAGGCTCTGTATTAAAGGCTTTTTTAAAAAATTGAACTGTCTGTAAATATTTTGGTATTTATGCTCTGTAAAAGGGTCTGGACTATCTTTACTCCTATTATTTTCATAATCATCTTGAAATAATCTATCTAATGATAAATCGATATCTGGAGACTTCCCATAGTTTAGAGTGTTTTCTTTTATGTCTAAAAACGGAGAATAAAAAATTGACTCTACATAAGTATTAGTATCTGTTTTTTCAAAATCTAAAAGTTCTATGGTTTTCTTTTTTCTTACTTCCTGCGACTCCAGAAAACTATCTTGTTTGAAAGGGTCTGAGAAATAAATAGCAACCTTCCCCGAAATTGAATCCTCGAAAATTAAGATACCTAACTCAAAACTAATTCTACCCCAAGTCGCCTTGTTTAATATACTTCTAATTATTTCAATCACGGTACTTTTTCCAGAACCATTCTTTCCAACTATGGCAGAAATTAGCGATAATTTTTTGTTTGGGAATGAATAAAAACCAGAAATATACTTTTCATTTTCTTGCCTAGATATTTTTATGGTATCTTTTGTTTCGTCAATTGCCTCTTGAATAGTATAGTGATATTTCCCACCTAGATTTATAATTTGTGTTCCAAATAGAAAATGTTCCTTTACCCATATAGCCGCTAATTGCATAGAATTTCTTTTATTTATTATTTTTCTGAATACACTTATTTTTCCGTTCCACCTCATACCCAACCAACCAATAGATCTTATCCAAGCAACCCAATTCCTCAGGAAACATCAAAATACCAACTTCTTCCATTCCTTTATTAGGCATTAAAATACTTTCCAAGTCAATTACCCCATGATACAAACAACCAAAATCTCCTCGCTTAACACATCGAATCGAAACAATTTCACATTTATCAGGATGCTCATCTCTATCTTTAGGATTGAGTAAAA
>CAZXYA010000860.1:0-3280 GCA_964644655.1 uncultured Saprospiraceae bacterium
CGGGTGAATTTGTGGCCATTTCTTATTTTATTATTAATAAAAAAAATATTTTTTAAATTTTTTTCATTTTTTTTATTTTTTAGTAACTTAATGGAACTCCATTAAATTTAACTGGAAATAGCTTAATTAATTAATCCTTTTCAATCTATTCCATTCCGCCCTAAGAGCATTATTGTTCTTATTGTGGACATTCATCGCTTCTTTCCTCTTATCAACAGCATGCTCTGCGCATAAATTAAATTTCGATATAACCCCAATACCACAAACCGAACAAACACGATTCATATGGTCTTTTTTTATGAGATTATTATGATATGCGCAAAAGCTTTCGTTACCCCGTTTGGAACATTTTCTTCCGCAACTTTCAGTTGTATAACGTAAAATCCAAGAACAATTCGCATTCGGCATTTTCAGTTTTATATTAAGGAAATATTTTATTTTTTCATTTTTTTTCATTTCGTCGCCACCAAATAGCTCCCCCAACAAGCATTACCATTCCAATAGCAACAAATATTACTTCGTGTTGATGTTGCGATTCCGATTTCACATAAAAATCATCCAAAACGGGTTCTGGTTCTAAGGGAGTTAAGCCCTTTCCAAATCTTACGGCATATTCATGCATTGCATCATCAATATTTTGAAAAGTTTTTATCGAATGGGATTGTTTTCTGAGTCGTTCATTGATAAAGTCTAATCTCTGTTCCCTTTTTTCGTGCCACATGTCGCTTGCCTTTGCCAAATTTTCAACAGCCTCATTATGCCTTTTCATTTCTTTTTCATGATCATCTTTATCTCCTAGTTTAGAGAAAAAATAATTACTACCAGAGAAAGCTAAAGCATTTACAACAGCGCCCCCAAGCATCATTGCAACGGAAGCCATTTTTATTTTTAATCAAGATTTTATTTTTGATATTACTTTAGAGGAAGGGAGATATCATTCGGAATAATCTTTTGTTTAACCAAGTAATCTTTCAATAGAAGTGCACCACTAATATAAAGAGTAGCCATTCCAATATCTGGGAGATCCAAATTAAATTTTGGAGTAGTACTATTTTTAAATACCATTTTCATCGCTTTTGCGGACCCAACTACAATTCCAGTAATAACAGCACCGTGATAAACTGCATTCGCAATATTCTTTGTTTCCGCCATTTTTGTTTTATATAAAGAAAAAATTTTTTTTATAAAAATTATTTCATTTTAGGAATTTCGGGTACTTGCCTCCCGGCCCCTTGCCTCCCAGCACCTTGCCTCCCGGCCCCTTGCCTCTGGACACCTTGTTGCCCTTCTAAATGCGGCCTTTCTAATGGGGGCAATTTTTTGTTGTATTTTTGCCACCCAAAATAACCAACAACCCCCAGCGCAGTACCAATAAGTATAGCATAGTCCAAAACATTTCCATGCTTAACAACTGGGATATCTGGGGTATTTTTAACATCTGGTATCTGGCCATGAACTTGCCTCATGGCAGTTTCAAGTTTGTGTGGTTCTTGAGTTACTCTTTCCACCTCCGCATTATGCATTGGCACCTTTTTAGGCAATTTTACATTCTGCATTGGTACATTAATTGATTCTAAAAGAGCTTTTGCTTTGGCTTCTTTCTTCAATTTTCTAACTAAAGCGCCTTTTTTACCCGCTTCAACTTTCTTAGGATTTTTAATTTTCCCAGTCCCCTTCCCAGTCCCCTTCCCAGTCCCCTTCCCAGTCTCCTTGTCAGTCTCCTTCCCAGTCTCCTTGTCCGTTACCATACTCGTTGAGGGCAAAGCTTCCGGAATCATCTGAATCACTTCGCTCGGTTCCATTTTTATTATTGTCATTATTTAAAATTTTTGAATTTTTTAAATCCCAATCGCAATATTTAAAAGTTGTCAAAGAGGTCGTCAAAGGCGCTAGAAACATACCATACTTATGATAAAGTTCGCAGCAAGTTCTACTTAGCGCGTGATCCAGAAATGGATCTTGATTGAGGTCCTCGACTAATTTCTCTTTTTTCTCCGGCCTTATTGGTAAAAAATAACTAGCAATGCTCGAATAAACTTCTAACAAAGATTTTCCTAAAGTTTTAACCATAACAGAGCCTAGCTTTTTTTCGTATTTGTCAAATTCTTTGTAGATTTCTTCAGCACTCATATTATTCAGGACTTCTACAGTGATTTTCTTTTCGATATATTTTCCACCGCCCATAACGGCGCTTATAAGTTTCTCTCTTTTCAGTTCAGTTGTTTCATCATTAACTGAGGAGCCATTATTATTCACCGACTCCATCGCCCCGATAATTTCTTCCATTTCCATTTTTATTACAATAAAGATTATTTTTATCGAAAAATATAAAAATAACAGTAAAAATAACAGTAAAAATAACAGTAAACATATGAAAATAAGAAAAAATTCAATCATCTCCATTTTTTTATTAAATAATAATAAAAGATGAATTTACCGAAAAATCCCCACTGCGCATTAATTATTGGTCAAACAGGGTCGGGAAAAACAGTTTTTTGTTTGAATCTTATCGAAAAGGAGTATAAGGATGTTTTCAAACATATCGTAATTATTTGCCCGACAATCAACGATAATGAAACTTATCAGTCAAGACCTTGGATAAAAAAAGACCCAAATATTCACTCAGTTATTCCGGGAAATGTATTCAACGAAACATTAAAATATTTCCACGAAAAATTCAAGAATGAACCCACTTTATTTATCATCGATGATTGCAGTGCTGAGAGAGACCTTACGATTAAAAAGCAAGAACTCTCCAGACTTGCTTTCTCGGGAAGACATACCGGGCATAGCGTCTGGATTCTAACTCAAAAGTATAACTCGGTACTTACAGATTTCAGAGAGCAAGTTCGATGGCTCGCTTTATTTAAATGCAAAGACAAAGATAATTTTGACGAATGTTTGAAAGAAAATTGTGTTATCGAAAGTAAGACTGAAAAAGAAGCGGTTAGAATAAAACTGAAACGAGTACCATACGCAAAATTAATTCTTTGCAATGACTGCCCAACCTCTTGGCAAGTTTTATAAGCATTTTGCTTAAGCAAACGTTAGTAAATATTAGCAAATGTTAGTAAATATTAACAAATATTAGCAACTGCTAAGAATTATTTTATTTATTTCTAAAAAAAATATTTTTTTCTTAATAATAAAAATGATAGACCCGAAAAAATTCGAAGCCGAAGATGTTATATTTTCAAACCCTCAAAAATTAGTAGTTGATGGGGAAGAATATAAAAAGATATTCTTAACGATGAAAGGTATTCCTAACAACAAATGTTTG
>CAZXYA010000861.1:0-3274 GCA_964644655.1 uncultured Saprospiraceae bacterium
ACGGATTAGCTTCCCTCAGTTTACTCCGATTTTATCGGAGGATAATTATCAATTTGCTTTCTGATTGTCTATTCAATTTCACATAACTTAAAACAAAGCGCAATATGTATTGCCGATTTTCCATCTTAATCTGCTTATTATTTCTTGCTGCTATTCCAGGCTTACAAGCGCAAGAATCCGAACAACCCAAATTAGTCATCAAACCTACGCTGGCCCTGCAACTTTGGAGTACGTACACCGATGGTCAACAACTTTACAATCAAGATAACCAACAATTCGAGTCAGTAGATAATCGCCTAAACTTTTCGCTTCACCGAACACGGGCAGGTATCAAAGGCAGTTATGGTGACCGTTGGATTTATGATTTTACCACTTCTTTAGATTTTGTCGGACAAGATGTACTATCGGGCAATGTGGGTGCATTTAATAATACCGCCTCTCCTAAATTTCGTATTTGGAATGCTTTAGTTCAGCATAAATTAAGTAAAAAATCAGAAAGTTTATATTGGACCATTGGCTATTTCTCCCCACTCATTAGTCGAGAGAGTAGTACCAGCCCGTTTAAAGTCGGTTCCTTTCAAAAAGCATGGTCGCAAAATTATATCCGACGCCATGTATCGGGTACAGGACCAGGGCGAATTGTAGGTACAAACCTGGGGGGCTTCTTTAAAGGAGATAATGACAAACTAGCTTTTGATTATAATTTGGGTGTTTGGAATCCTAGATTAATTGGTTTTAGTGGTAATTCTGCTGGTCAAAAATTCAGCCCTTTATTGACGTATCGCCTTTCCGTTCATATTGGTGATCCAGAATATAATAAATATTCCAGAGGGCTTTCATTTAACCATAAAGGGCAAAGAAATGGGGTAACTTTAGCCGTATCAGGTAGTCATCAAGGGGAGTCCGATTTATGGGATAGCAATACTTCTTTTGGCGTGGACTTATTAGCTAATTTTGGCCCACTTAATCTATCAGGAGAATGGATGCAATTAAAAAGAGAACTAGGAAATATTGAAACTTCTGCTAATACAGGTTTTATTAAAACAGGCTATTACGTTCCTCTAGAGAATGGCAGAATATTAGAACCTGTACTAGCTTATGTTTTTTTAGATGGCGCAACAGATGCAAGAGGACAAGAAGATGCAGCTAGTTTGGGTGCTTTTGCTGGTACCGATAATTATTTTGAAATCACCCTAAATTATTATCTGTCTAATAAAGTTAGATTGAGTTTAGCTTATACGATTCGAGATGGCGATGAAGGTGCTATTGCACCTACCGACATCAATAATAATTTTTTACAACAAGGAGCAGTTGGTACGATTCAACGAGGGAATTATTTGGGTTTTGGGCTTTTGTTTTCTATCTAGTTGTTTCCAATTTCCGTTCCCTAAAATATAAAAACAAAGGAAAAGAAAAAGCAATAGCCACCATAAAAGTCAATGGAATAAATACCCACCAATATTTCATTTTCAACTGAATAGCTTCTGGAATATACCAAGCAAAAAAGGTGAGTACGACCACTAAAATATCTACACCTATAGATTGGGCAGGAAACGTAGTCGTTGCCAATCGGATAAAATTAGTGACCGAAGTATCGGTTGCTGTTTGAAAAAATTGGAGGTTATAATAGCCTGTGCTTACTAGACCTAAAATGGCAATGGCTAAATAAAGATGTTTTCGTTGCATGATTATTTGTTTTGATTCATTAAAAAGGCATCAAGTCTTTAGAAAACTCGATGCTGCTATTCGGGTGATTTCCTATTTTAAGTAATAAAACTTCAGAAAATAAATAGATATATCCGTTGGGAGCTTAATCTGTTGGGGAAGTCTTTTTTGCCCAACGGATTAGCAACCCAACGGATTTGACGAGCTAGATGAAATTTTAAATATTTTGTGACTATTTAGCATAGTGCTGGGGGCGTAGGGCAAAGGGTTAAAAGCAGCAATATGCTTAAAGAAATGATTGTTTTAATCCTAAATACTTTTGATTTTCTGTTTAGTATTTCTCCGCTCCACGCCCTAAGCCCTCTGCTGAACAGTTACAATATTTTTAACTATCCTTTTTATAGTTGATACGCTAATACCATAGGTACTATCTTGACTTAACTTTCAACATCACCTTATCAGGTTGCAAAGTCAATAATGGATTCATTTGAGGAACTTGGTCTGTTGTTTCTACATCAAACTTTTCAAAAAAAGCATGGATTAGGAAAGCGATTTCTGCTAAGGCAAAATGATTCCCAATGCACATTCTTGGTCCTGTACCGAAAGGAAAAAAAGCATTTACCTTTTTACCTTTTTCCATTTGTAAAAATCTTTCTGGCTGAAAGGTATTCGGATTATCCCAGTATTTTTCGTTTCGGTGGACACCGTAAAAGAAAGACAAAATATGTGTTCCTGCTGGATAAGAATAATCTCCAAAAGTATCCTCTTCTAAGGCAACTCTATCGGTCATCCAAGCAGGTGGGTATAGTCGCAAGCCTTCATTAATTGTGGCTTTTAAATAGTCATTTTGAGCACTAGTATAAATATCATTATCTTTTATAGAGACCATTAATTTTACTTTGATTGCTGGATGTTTTGCCAATAGATACAGTAACCAAGACAAACTATTGGAACTCGTTTCAAAACCAGCAAAAAGCATTACTAGTAATTCGTCAATAATTTGGTCCTCGTTCATTTTTTCACCAGTATCTTCATAAGTACTATGGATAAACATGTCTAAAATATCCGTATAGTTTTTATTACTTTGTTTTCGTTCATGAATAATCTTCCGCATAATACTTCTTAGTCGCGCTGCTTTGGCATGATGCTTTCTCTCTTGTCCATTAATTGGATACAGTAAGCGCAAATAAGGTTTATTAGCGTCTTTCCATAAGAATTGTTGGACTTCTAAAAAAAGTTGATTCAATTCGGTTATTAGTGCTTCGGAAAGTGAAATGTCAAATAAAGAATTGACCAAAATTTTAAACGACAAACGATTCATAATAGGGTAAATATCTATTGCTTTTCCCGTTGGTATTTCTTCAAGTGTTGCTTGAATTGTTTTTACCATAATCCCATACAAGCCCATTAGTTTTTGTCGATGAAAAGCAGGTTGAATCAAGCGGCGTTGCCGCTTCCAATAGGTCCCTCTAGCAAACACCAATCCTCCACCAAAATATGCAGAAGCCTTTTCTATTGCCATATTAGATTTAGGATAATTTCGCTGATTAGTACGCAATACATGGTCAATAAATTGGGGATTTCTCGTCCAAATTATTTTATGCCCTCC
>CAZXYA010000862.1:0-3260 GCA_964644655.1 uncultured Saprospiraceae bacterium
TTAAATAAGGTAGAGATTGTTCTCGTTTGAATTAATCTTATCCAAAACTCACGTTTTTTATTAATTTCTTTTATTAATACCATACCAACATTTACCATCCATTACATTATATCTTTTAATACCATCCCAAAGTAATTTTTCTAGTAAATCCGATAGTTTTTCTTGAGCTTCACTCATAATTATTTTTTTTCCGTTTGGGATTTCAAGCTTAGTTTGTTTGAATTCTAAATCTCTGATAAAAGAATATATAATGGCTATAGTTTTCTTATTAACTAATTCACTATCATTCAAAAGTGTCCTATAGTTCTCTATTGCATCTATTAAATCTTCAAAAATTTCTTCATTAAAAAAATCTTCCCAAAGAAAAATATCAGACTGATAAGAACCTAAAAATGTTTCTTCGATAATACCTTCATATTGTTCTTGATTAAGTAGTTCTCTGTTATGGTTTTTCCTATATCGCTCTAATGATTCTAGCATGGTAATTCGTTTCTTACCATGTTTTGTTGTAATAATTCCTCCTAACCTTGTAATACCCTCATTGATTTCATCAAAAAGAATAGGTATGTTACCAACTAAAAAATTTTCATCTTTCCCTTCCATATAACTTTTAGTATTATACCCATAAACCGTCCCCCAAGATAATTTTATGATTGGTTTTACTATAATTTCTACAGGATTTAAATTATTACTATTGACTAATCTATACACATAATTTTCAATAAGCTCTAAAGAATCATTATTATTCATTATTTATTAGATTTTCTAATTTTAGCTAGTCGAGAATTCTTCAAATAAACTGAAAAATAATAATAATGCATCCAATTCTTCCCGAAGAGCTATTTCTGATATTATTTCAGCCCAAGAAATACTTTTTTGAATTACATATTTTTTTTGAATCCAATCTTGAAATTCATTAAGCACTATAAGGTTATCATTACTGCTACCCACACAGAAACCTATCAAGTAATTTTTCAAATAATAAATGTTAGGCTCTCCTAGATACATAATTGGATTTTTATTTATAGTAGAGATTAGGTGATATATATCCTTTTTCATAACATTAAAAATCATTTATATCAAAAAATATTTTCCCAAAAGGAGCATCTAAATCATTTTTCCAAGAATTCAAATTTAATCCTTCCGTAAGATTGTCATAAACTAGCCCATTATAGATTACTCCAATATGATACCCGTTATCTGTGATATTTCCATTAAATTTCGTACTCCAAATATGGGGATAAGGAGTAGTAACTTCTATAGTTTGCCCTGATAAATTATATTTTTTTAGTAGAGCGATTATTTCATTTGAACAAGGTACACAATCTTTATTTTTAAAATTTGAAATAATAGCTACCAATAAATCTTCAATCTCACCAAGTAAAATATAATTATCTACATCCCTTGGTGGACCTCTATCCCAATCAGAGGTGATTTTTGTCTTACTATTGTGGCTAATTTTGAACCAATCAGTATTATGCGTGCCAATTTCACCTAAATCTGTAAGATAAATAAGTCCGTCCGTAGCAATAACATCTCGCCCAAGTTTCTCACCCAACTCCTGCGCCGCTTCCAAATTATTACAAGACAACAAGCGAACCGCTTTAGATTTATCGGGAAAAGCAGCATTAATAAAAGAGGCTAATTTTTCTACTTCAATACTAGTAGTAACTCCTTCTATTTCAACTAAAAATTTAGTACCTGAACCATGAATGACTATATCTATAAATCCATCGCCTAAAGGCAAAGCATTTTGCACAAAACTAACAGAATTTCTATTAATTGTTGTTATAGATAGCCCTGCTAAATCAGTAGCGGTAAACTTAAAACATCGAGTTAAAAACTTGTTCGATATTGATTTGAAGATACAATCTTCAAATCAATATCGGCTCTGTGCTTTTTGGGCAACATGTTAAAATAATAGCCGTTTGCTGTCTTCGATAAACGACTGTCGATAAACTTAAAACATCGGGTTATAGCTTTGTGCCAGTAGAAATCTATTTTATATTTGTAACACCGAAATATAGTTCACCTTTTTTCCTTTAAAAAACATAACCATTGCTCAATAATTTGTATAAAATCTTCTAAAGGAATAGAACCTGTTATTTTTTCCCCTTCCTCCAAATAATCTTTAAATTGGTCTAGTGTAGCTAAATTTTCATCTACATACTGTCCAAAGATTATTTCCTTATTCTCCAACCTAATAAACCCATCTGTGTAATTTACCCATTCTATTTCTTTCTTTTGACAGTTGATTTTATAAAGATTAAGTGTTGGAATGATTTCTTCTTCAATTTTTTTTATACTATTAAAACTACTTAAAAGACAAATGAATTTATAACGTTCATTCTCTGTTTTTATATCAAGTGTACCAATTAAGGTTTTAAAAAAAGATAAATTGTATTTTTTCATTTTTATTAATTTACATCTGTAATAAATCCACTAGCGAATATATCTGTTTCAACACTTGTTCCTTGTGTTCCGAATCCACTAAATTTAACCTGTCTACCTTTAAAAGAAATCACACTTTCCCAAGCTGATGAATTTCCTCCTACCCCCCACCTTTTAAGAGGATTAGAAAAAGCAATACTAACTAATTCCTCAACTTCTTCCAAAGAAAGTCCATTAGGATACAAACTTGCTAATCCAGCAGAATTATTTCCTTTTTTAAGCCAAATTAATTTTGAGGCTTCACTAATGTTCGGAATTGTTCCTTGATTCATCACTTGTATCCACCCATCTTTATCAAGTACTCTGACAGTTGCTGGTGCAACTTCCAATGCCTTAGTACCGTCATTAAAATTTCTACTCCCTATTTGAGTGCCAGAAATAACTGCTGTTACATTTTGAGGAGGCATAATATTTGGATCAGGATTATATGTGTTTCCATTAGTATTTGGTCTATCCGAATATTTTACCGTTGTTCCTGGTTGTCCAAATATATTTGCATTTGAGGGATCAAGGTAATGTCCCCCATGTAAACCTGTCAAATTTAAATGAATTACATCAGTTTCTCTACTTAGTTGGTTTGATTTCAAATTATGTTTTATATTATTTACCAAGGATGGGTTGTTTTGCAAAACCGCTGGCACTACAGCTACCCCCAAAACCGTGCTGCTGGTTAGGATTTTTAATCCGATACCTTTATGTAGCTCGCCTCTGGCGAAAGTTAAGCCTATAGTTATAGTTTAATGTATCCAACCTTACTTAAAGGAGGGATTACTTTTACTTGCAAAATGCCTTTTTCCAAAAAATAATTA
>CAZXYA010000863.1:0-3260 GCA_964644655.1 uncultured Saprospiraceae bacterium
TTTCAATCAACTTTTTTGCATTTTTTACCTCGATGCAAACATACGAGTGGGTGGGTTAGCAATATCAAAATATAAATCAATGAAAAATAGTCGAAAACTAGCCGCCATATTATTTGCGGATATACAGGGCTATACCGCCACCATGCAAGCCAATGAACCACAGGCACTCCATAGCCTAAAAAAATTCAAAACAAGTCTAGAAACCGAAGTACCCAATCATCATGGACAAATCATCCAATTTTACGGAGATGGTTGTTTGTGTATTTTTAATAGTTCGGTAGATGCGGTAGCTTGTGCCAAAGCCTTACAAACGGATTTTCAAATAGACCCAAAAGTTCCTGTACGTATTGGCTTACATGCAGGAGATGTTGTTTTTCGGGACGATAATGTCTTTGGAGATGCGGTGAATATTGCCTCTAGGGTAGAATCTATGGGTGTTCCTGGCGCTGTTTTATTATCGAGCAATGTACGCAATCAAATAAAAAATCAACCTGATTTTAAACTGGTTAATTTAGGAAAATTTGAATTTAAGAATGTACAAGAAGGCATGACGGTTTATGCTTTGGCAAACGAAGGCTTTATTATTCCAAAGAAAGAAGATATACAAGGTAAATTAAAAGCAAAACCAGCAAGTCTCACTAAATTTTGGTGGATGATTCCCCTGTTTTTCCTGCTTGCTTTTGGTGGTTATTATTTTTTCCAACAAGAAAAAGAAACCCTTCCCGACGGAATACAGGAGGCTCGAATTGCGGTTTTACCTTATGAAAATAATACCAATGATAGCACCTTGAATGTTTTGGGGAATATGGCAGCCGATTGGATTACTCGAAATTTAATGAATTTAGAAAACACAAAGGTGGTTCAATTTGATAATGTCAAAGATAATATTGATTATTTCAAGGCGAATCCAGATTTCTTTACAGCACAAACAGGAGCAGAAAAAATAATTAAAGGGAAATTTTATCAAGTAGGCAATGAGTTGATTTTTGAAAGCCAAATTATTAATCCTCAAACCGCTGAAGTTATATTTGTATTACCCAATCTCAGCGGTAAAAAAAACAAGCCTTCGGATTTAATCAATGAATTGAGTCAACGAATTGCTGGATATTTTGCCTCTCGTGCATCAGACTTAGATGTGTTTAGTACAGCGCCCAAATATCAAGCTTTTGTAGCCCTTTCGGAAGGACATAAATATTTTGGGGTAGATTACGAAAAAGCGAGAAGTTATTATCGCCAAGCAATGGAATTGGATAGTACTTATATAGGAGGATATTTATTTTATGCACAGACTTATGCCAACGAAGGAAAAGGAGAAGTTACAGATTCCCTACAGCAACTTATTCAAGTAAAATTTAAAAATCCTTCTAGAATGGATAAGTTGATACTAGATGGACAAAAGGCAGAATTATACGGAAATTTAAAAGATGCCTATCAAATTGCTAAAGAAGCTCTTTCTATGGACCCTAAGCATTTTGGGTTGAATTATCAATTAGGGTATATTACTAATCAATTGAACAAACCTCAAACGACCTTATCTAATTGTCAACAACTAAATCTTGCTAATATCACCTTTGACATGCCTGTCAAAAGATGGTGGTTTGGTATTTATGCCACAGCCTTCATGCGGTTAGAACGCTATACCGAAGCCCTTGATATTTTACGCTACGTCCCTCCTGAAGTTCATCGTTTTGAATATTTGAAAGCCCAAATTTACGTGCAACAAAACCAATCTGATAGTCTGGATTTATTGATTCAAGCAATGGAAAATAATGGGGTAGCCGAAAATCAAATCTTGGCTAGGCTATATAAAATTGCTTTTGACTTTGGGGCGAAAGGAGATAAAGTAAATCAAATGAAATGGGGCAAAAGAATGGTCGCTCGTATCGAAAACCGCCCTGAATCCATTGAACTCCCAATAATTCATCTAGCGAATGCTTATTTTATCACAGAAGATTATGACAACATGTTGGCAACCTATGAGCAAGTCAAACAAAAACATGGAGAAACTTGGGAATATATAGCGCATGTCGGGTTTGCTTATGCCAAAATGGGCAATATGGAAATGGTGGAAACCTTCCTTAAAAAGTATCAAACCTTAGAGACGCCTTATTCCCACGGTCGATATAAATATGCCCAAGCTATGGTGTATGCTGGTTTAGGAAACAAAGAGGCCGCTATGCGATTCTTGCGATTGGCTTTTAAAGAGGGATATGGTTTTGGTCTTTGGGACTATAATTATAGTTATGAGTTGGCGAGTCTGCGAGGGTATCCGCCTTTTGAGGAATTTGTGAAGCTGAAGGATTAGTCTCCTTTTACCCCGTGACTTCCCGTCACGGGGTAAATTAAAAGCGAAGAAAGCTTGAAAATTTACGGGGTGACGGGAAGTCACCCCGTAAAACTAAACTAAGAAAATGAAAGACACCAAAAAACGTAAACTAGCCGGCAGCCTCTGTATTTTTTCAAGTGTGTTGGATGCGGTTTTATGCGCCAAATTAGTACAAGAACAATTGCGAAAAGAACCCAAAGTTCCTTTACGGATTAGGCTACATCTAGGCGACGTGATATACGAGGGCAACGATATTTATGGTAATGCCTTGAATATAGCTAGTCGAATAGAATCTTTAGGTGTGGCAGGGTCGGTTTTATTTTCCAAAAATGTACAGGAAAAGGTAAGAGTATGTCTAAAGAGAAAACTAAATAATAGCTTATGAGAAAATACACAAATAATCCTATAAAAAATAACCTTAAATTAATAGGGTTCTCTCTTTTATTGTTTTTGACCATTAATTTACCTGGGCAAGATATAAACTTTAAACGCTTTGTACCGCCAGAAGGCATTTCTATGAACGGGTTAATTTCGGGCATCACCCAAGATTCGAGAGGGCATATGTGGTTTAGCGGACCAGCACTTTATCGCTATGATGGCTATGAACTGAAAGTCTTTTTGAACGATCCCTCAAATCCCAATTCACTTGCTAGTAATTCTTTGGAATCTATATGTGCAGGTAAGGATGGAATTGTCTGGATTGGCACAAGTGGATTTGGGTTAGACCGATACGACCCTGAAACAGGGATTTTTACGCATTTTCGCCATGACCCCGAAGATGCTTCCAGTATTAGCCATAATAAAATTACTGCCCTGAGAGTGGATAGTGATGGAGATTTATGGATTGGCACACATGGAGGATTGAATCGCTATGATAGAAAAACGGATACTTTTCATCGGTATCGCCATAATAGTCTGGACTCTAATAGTTTGA
>CAZXYA010000864.1:0-3250 GCA_964644655.1 uncultured Saprospiraceae bacterium
GTGCGATGAAACCAAATTGTTCGTCTGTAGAAACTTCTTGGTTATTTAATAAATAGCTTGTTCCTCTTAATTGACCAATAATAGATAAGCTATTTGCTAGATTAGCAATGGTATTTTTATATCTGCTATCAGAAGCGACCATCATTCCATTGACACGGATAATTCCAGAAGCATTAATATCTCCATCAACATCCAATCTATAAGCAGGTGCAGTTGTACCGATCCCTACATTACCATTTTCATTCACTCTTAAGGCAGGATTCATTGGACTTGCACCATCATGTAATACATTAAATGTAGGCGCGCCCGCTTCACCAACAACCATAAACCTAGCACCAGGGGCAGTTGTTCCAACACCTACTCTACCATTATCATTGACACGAATAGCAGGATTCATTCCATTTGTACCATCATGTAAAATATTCATTGTTGGAGCGCCATCCGTACCAACGACCATAAATCTTGCACCAGGGTCAGTCGTACCAACTCCTACTCTGCCATTATCATTGACACGAATAGCAGGATTCGTTGGAGTTGCACCATCATGTAGTACATTAAATGTAGGAGCGCCATTTTCACCAACAATCATAAATCTTGCGCCAGGGTCAGTTGTTCCAACACCTACTCTACCATTATCATTGACTCTTAAAGCGGGATTCATTCCATTTGTACCATCATGTAAAATATTCATTGTTGGAGCGCCATCCGTACCAACGACCATAAATCTTGCACCAGGGTCAGTTGTTCCAATACCCACTCTACCATTATCATTTACTCGAATTGCAGGATTCATTCCATTTGCACCATCATGTAAAATATTCATTGTTGGAGCACCATCTTCACCCACAACCATAAATCTTGCACCAGGAGCTATCGTCCCAACTCCTACTCTACCATTATCATTCACTCGGATTGCAGGGTTCATTCCATTTGCCCCGTCATGTAATACATTAAAAGTAGGAGCGCCGTCTTCACCAACAATCATAAATCTTGCGCCAGGGTCAGTTGTTCCAATACCCACTCTACCATTATCATTCACTCGAATTGCAGGATTCATTCCATTTGCCCCGTCATGTAATACATTAAAAGTAGGAGCACCATCTTCACCCACAACCATAAATCTTGCTCCTGGAGCAGTTGTTCCAATACCCACTCTACCATTATCATTTACTCGGATTGCAGGATTCATCCCATTTGCGCCATCATGTAAAATATTCATTGTCGGAGCGCCATCTGTACCAATGACCATGAATTTTGCGCCAGGAGTTGTTATACCAACTCCAACCCTTCCATTATCTCTAACGTGTAAAATAGAAGTGCCATTTGAGTCTGTAACATCTAAAGCAGAAGAGGCATCTGAGTTGCCTGATGACCTAATTTCTAAGGTGGATTGGGGGTCAGAAGTATTAATTCCAACGTTCTTTTGTGCTTGTAAAGAAATAACATTAAATACTAAAAGTAGTAATGCTCCCATAAAAGAGCCCTTTTGTAAGTACATTTTAACGTGATGAACCATTGTTGTTTTATTTGAGGGACTAGGAAAAATATAACTTACCAATTCTGTAGCTTTATTTTGCCCTTCTACTGCGTTGGAAAAATACCTGTCTGCCGGCAGGCAGGCTCATTATGCAAAGGCATAACTCCGTTTTTCCCGCCTTGCATAAGAACAAATTAAAACCACATTGATTCGCACCTTATTTATTTTCTATTCCCCGAATTAAAAAATAGAATTATTAAAAATTTTCAACAAAGTTGCAGGCAACACAAAGTATATGATGTGACTTTAGTCACATAGCAAAATAAAAGGTCGTATAAATTACTTTTAAAAAAATATATATTTCTTTATGTGACAAAAGTCACGTTAACTTGTTAAAAATGAGCGTATTTTACCCCTTCAATTATTGACCGTAAAAAGATAGCAATCTGAAAATGGTAGATAGAGGTGCATCGCACCGACCACCTTTGTATCTAGTTTTTAGCTACTTTTTTAAGGTACAGCCTACCGGTCACCTTTGTAAAAAAGTGTAAAATGTGGTCGGTGCGCTGCACCTTGATATCTTTTTGCGGTCAATACCTTCAATCAAATCAGCGTAACTATGCAGAGACTTAAATTAAAGCAAGTATTAAGGAAAAAATTTCCTGTTTTTGATAATAATCTATTAGTAGAGGCACTTATTGATAATTGCCAATATTTTAAATTGCCCGCAGGAACAGAGCTGATGCATATGGGGAGTTATATTACCGTTGTTCCCTTAGTGATTAGTGGGACAATCAAGGTTTTTAGAGAGGATGAAAAAGGTAGAGAGGTATTTTTATATTATATCAAAGCAGGAGAATCTTGTGCGTTGACGATGACCGCTTGTTTTAAGATGGAGAAAAGTTATATCAAAGCAAAGATTCAAGAGGAGACTGAGTTTATTGCTATTCCTGTAGAGTTGGTTCGCAATTTTCATAAAGAACATCCTAGCTGGTCAAAATTCGTTTTTTCAACATTTAGTAAACGATTTGATGAAATTTTAAAGGTATTAGAAAGTGTTGTTTTTCACAATATGGATGAAAGATTATCTATTTACCTAGTCGAAAAAGCAACTACTTTAAAGGCTAGTACTATTTATAGCTCTCATAAAGAAATAGCCGATGATTTAGTGACTTCCAGAGAGGTTATTTCCAGATTACTAAAACAAATGGAGAAAAAAGGATTAGTCCAATTATCTAGAGGAAAGATTAAACTAACGGGTTTATTAGATTCATTAGGCCAAGCAGGGAGCTTACTTAAGATGGACTTGAATGGTACTATAAGTTAATAAACTGCTTTATCACCTCTAACCCACTTCCCCCAATTTTTATCAAAACCATGCACCTTGTCTGTCGTTTGTCCATCTTTATCTTCAAGGGTATTTCCTTCATTAATCCATTTAAAAATACTTCCTTTAAGATTGCTAACATCTGTAAATCCTGCTTTTTGTAGTTTTTCTCCGATTCTTTCACTTCGATATCCAACGGAACAATAAGTTACAATTTTGGCATCTTTAGCGATTGCTTTTACTCTTTTCATATTGAAATTGTCATAGCCTACCCAGATTGCGCCAGGAATATGACTAATTTCATATTCTTTTTTCTCTCTAGTATCCAATAAAATGACCTTGTCTTGCATCGTTTTTAAGGTAGCTACCTCAATATCTCTAGTATCTCCTTGTGCCATTTGTGTTGCCATCTCCTCGAATTCTGTTTCCGTGAATTGTCCTGCTAC
>CAZXYA010000865.1:0-3248 GCA_964644655.1 uncultured Saprospiraceae bacterium
TTTAGCACGATTTCCCTGACTCCTGACCCCTGAAATCTGACTCCTAAGTAGTTACTAATAAACTTTTGTTATACTGTGTACTGCTGTGTAACAAAATCCCTGCCTGCCGCGGGCAGGGATTATTATTACTTTTTAATCTGATGGGCTATAATCGAGTTTTAAGAAGGATCCATTCGCAAAGCCATTTTTTGAATAGCTGCAATAATTTTATCTAAAGCGGGCGGATAATCTACATATTGTACATTGCGATTATCTTTACCAAAAATATTAATGGTAATTACTTTTCTTTGCTCTTTATAAGCAATAGCTAGTCTAAGTGGAATAGGAGCAGGTTTTTTCTTTTGCCGTTCTTGGCATAGTTCGGATTCGCAACCATAAATACGGTCCATTTTAAAAAAATCTTGAGCAACAACATATGCTGCAAATTTTTCTAGTTCTTCTCTGGAAATATTTCTTTTGGTAACAACCAGCCCATTTTCTCGACTTTTATATTCTTTAATCAGTCTGCCATCATTTTTAATATGGATATAATCTCTATAAGTCGGATTGATGCCACCATAAAAACCACCACCAACTATTTCAATACTAATATAAGGTTCATTTTTCTTTGGGGTAATTTTCTTTGATTTTTTAGTTTTCTTTTTGGGCTTGTTAAAAACCCACCATTTCTTTTCCTTTTTTTTCGGATTAATAGCTTCTACATTGACATCGGGTAATTCATTAGGTGGTTTGATGAAAGGACTATCTTCTGAAGCTACTTTGACAAAGTGATATTGATAGGTCCCTCGACTATTGGGCTGTGTAAATTCTAAGACCAATACTTTTTTATTAGCAGTTGCAACTGTGAATTTTTGGATATGTTTAAAACTATAAAGTAATTCATTTTGAGACAATCCCCATTTGCCTTTTGAGAATTTACCATTCAAATACTCTTGATACCTATAATTATACCGAAAGAACAAAAAGTATTCATAAGTATCTTCTGCTCTATGAATAATGGTATTCGATTCTAAATGAAGCGCATAAGTGTACTTCCATTTAGTTTCAATTAATTTTCTTTCATCGACTTTAAAAAAATCATCTCCTTTTTGGTAATTACGATTTTGGGCGACCAATGATAGGGAAGACATTAAACACACCGTAACCATACTAAATACAAATCGAAACATACTTTTCATTTTTTGAGTGTAAGTGTAATGGCAAAGCAACCTTAGTAGTTAGTCAAGTTAATGGTGTCGTATAGAATTTGGATAAATTTTGAAGCTGTACTAGGCTAAAAACGCAGCCATTGCTTAGCTATGGCGAGCCTGCCTGCCTGCCGGCAGGTATTTTTAACGACGTACAGATTTAAAAGTCGCCAAATTATCCGAGAGGATTACCTTGACTAATAACTACTTAGTCGCACTACCTGCATTTTGCAAGAGGGGCAGTAAAATGAATGGTAAGTTTTGGTAATTTATAAAAAGGGAGGTGAGGTAATGAAGATGCAAAGGTGTATAGATATAAAGGTACAAAAGCCTAGTGGGCTACTTCTTTGTACCTTTACACCTCTATACCTTTGCACCTTTATTTAAAACTTATACCCAAAAGTAAATAACAAACTACTATTTAATGAATTTGTGGTTACACTATTTTGTGGATAAAAGTCTGAAACAATATAAGGAGTAAAAGTACTTTCACGATCAGAAAATCTAAAAGCAAAATCTACAAAATACTGTTGCTGACGGATACCAAAGCCTAAGGCATAAGTAGGTGTAAAGCCCTCGATCCCTAATATATTAGGGTTATCCCTAATATAATCATCAGCATAAGGCGTGCCAGTTAATGTTGCACCTGCTCTAAAACGGAAGATTTTTAAGGCAAATTCACCTCCAAATCGCAAATTAACAGCAGATTGATAAATACTGGCAATTTCATTGTTTAAATTATTCTGAAAATCTATAGTGCCTTGGCTGTTATCGGTACTGGTTAAATCGAAGTTGGCACTACTATATTTTAAGTATTCAATCTCTGCGGTAATAAATCCTGCTCGTTTGATAATGAACCCAGCACTACCGATAAATCGCCATGGCGTTTTTAACTCATACTCGAATTCTCCTTGATCAGTAGGTGAAGCAGATTCTAAGAATTGTTCCTCTCCGTTAATGATAAACCTATGTTGCATACTGGTCTCAAAATTATCGACCAAGCTCCCATAAGTTGTTGGGGTATGAATAGCACCTCCTAAACGGATCATTTGACTCAGCCTATAAATAATGCCTAGTTTTAAATTAATGCCAGAACCAGTTGTTGTTAAACTTTCATTAAATTGCATATTTATATAATTTGGTACTTCATCTGCTCGATCTTCTTCAATATATACTCTCTCTTCCGTATAGCGTAGTATAGGAAAACCGACTGATACACCAATCATTAAGCGCTCCTTGTAATTACCTGCAAAAGCTAGCGATAATTCATTAATCCCCCCTCTTCTTCTGACGGTCTGTTCTTTAAATAATAATGCATCTTCGTTTAACTCTACATCTGTTTCATAAAATAAATCATCGTCTAAATCAAAAATAGCTTCTGTATCAAAAGCTAAACCTGTCGTGAAATTACTTAATTCCCCTGGTGTTAGATCAATTGAAGCTTCTTGAAAGAAATCAATATAAGACCCTCTACTTTCTCCTCGATACGTAAACGTTTGATTAAAATCAGCAATTCGATTTATACCAATACCAATATTGGTTGTTTTCCAATTTGGATTTCTTCCTTGCCTAGAAAAAGCAAGGCCTAAGTTATTTATATTAAAAGCAAATCTATTCTCTTCAATTGTAGCACTATTGCTATTATCTAGTGTTGCTTCTGTATTATTTAAGGAGAAAGATGGGGTAACGGTAAATTCAGATCTACGGAATGCTGCTAAGCCTGCTGGATTGGTACTCAAGACAGAAAAATCTGCACCTAGAGCACCAAGACCACCTCCTACGCCAACAGTTCGAGCGGTGCCTAAAACATCTATAGAAGAAAAGCGAAGTGCATCAGCTGGAACTTGGGCTTGAACAGTTACCCAAACTATTAAAATAGATAAAGAAAAAAAAAAACGTTTCATATATATAGATTTATATGCTTGCAGAGTGCAAGGAATTTGATATTACCAATTTTGAAGTATAGGGCTAAAGTTATATGAATAAAAAAAGAGGATGGAATATATAATTCCACCCTCTCAAAATTTCTAAACACGCTATAATCTTTATAATTCAAGAGGG
>CAZXYA010000866.1:0-3241 GCA_964644655.1 uncultured Saprospiraceae bacterium
CGGGTCTGTTCGCTGTGCTCGCTGCTATCTCTCCTGCAGGAGCTGCGCCGTCCCAACGCACGAACCCACCGCAGCCCCTTCGTCGGGACTCGCGCGCTTCGCGTAAATCCTAAAAGGTTGGTTCCAAAAAAAGGCATCTCTAGCACTTGGGGTCTCAATCGACCGACCCCAAACCCCGTCTAAGCTGTTTGTAAATCTTTAATGCTTACGCATCAAAGATTTAAAACAGCTTGAAAAAAAACTAAACCCATTTTTTTTCAATTGAAACCCTTTCAAGTGAAAAGAAAATTTTGTAAATTGTAAGGGTACTAGAAGTAGTGCGTGTAGGAATTTTGAAATATAGCTTGAAAGAGGGTGTAGGTATGGTTACAGGTAGATCCTAAAGCCGAGGCAAATATTATGTACTCTCCTTATAACTCGATGTCTAATAATCCGATTTCTAATGTGGATCCACTCGGGGATAATCCATTCTTGGCTATGGCTATCGGAGCAGGAGTAAGTACACTAGTCGGGGGTATTGCTGATCTAGCAAATGATGGAAAAATAAATCAGGGTGCAGGGTATTATGCAGGCTTCTTTGCCGCTGGTGCTGCCATTGGATATGGTGCTGATGCAGGGTGGTTTAGTGGATTAAATTTTAAAGGATTAAGTGGTTCAGTTGGATCAACTGCTGCAGGTTCTAATGCTGTATCAAATATTGCGGCTGCTTCAGTAGCTAACTCCTTATCTTCTTCTGATTGGCAACCTTTGTATAAGAAAGATTTAGTAACCTATTCAAGGCATATTGGTGAATGCTATATTTGTAGATCAAATGATTTAGGTAGAATATTTGAAGACATTGTAGAACGAACTTTAGGTAATGATCCTTTGACACCAATAAGTGGTTTCCATCGCTATAGAGGTCCAAAATTTGAAACTGGAGGAAGAAATACGGTACCTGATTTTAGAGCAGATGCTGTATATACACCTATTAGAATGCACGGTCCAATACCAAGTGTTGGTAGACCTGAAATAATTGAGAATGCTACATGGTATGAAGCAAAGGCGAAGTATGGAAATTTATATTCTTCCTCAAATCAAGGACAAATAGTTGGACATATAAATAATTTAGCCAATACCTTTAGAGATGAAATAAATCAGCATAGAGGATTTAGACCACGTTTATATGTATTAACAACTGCTGATGTTAATTTATCTCCTGCAATCCACACAGTTAATCCAAGTGTGAGTGTTGTACAAGGCAAAGCTCATTTTAGAATTAAAAATGGAAGATATCAGTTTGCATTTCAGCACCTAGCAAGTAACTTGCTATTGAAAGAATTTTTAAATCAAATGGAAGGGATAACATTAATATCAAAAGATGAAGCATTTTCAATACTTGATAAAGAAAATCTTGCGATTGGTTTTGATGACTATCAACTAGAAACAAACCATGCATTTGTATTTAACTTGAAAGATGGACGTGTCTTATTGATCCCAAATGATGTAAGTAAAACTTGTTTATTACTAGAAAATAATAATTACTTAATTGATTTTATTAAAGCTGACAGATTTCCATTACCAAATCATGAAATTTGGTTTTATTCAGATTATGAAAAAGAAATGCTTTCAATAGAAAAGTCAATACCGATTTTTATCGATAAGCTAACTAAGGAGTTAAATATAAACGGTACTAGCCCGTCTGATAAGAATAATGTAGCTTTTTTAGAATACCTATTTAATAAAATTAGACAAAAGAAATATGATAGATATAAGGGGGTAGAACGAGTAACTAGGGATCAGTATTGGATGTTTGCATTCATATATGCAGATTACATACGAACACAATTAAATGGAGTTTGGTTATTAGATAAAAAGTATGGCACTTGGAATCCTATTTATGAACCTTTAGTCTATATTCCTGAGCAGAATAAACTTATAGATCCAATTTCTTTTGCTACCAGATTATTTGAAGACAGAGGATTGAAATGGAAGGAATTTGAAAAGTCCTATATGATCAAATTTGAACATTTGACAAATGAAGTTTCAGAAAATAAGGCTAAGCATCTTGGAATTACAGACTAATTGAGTAAAAATATTTTCATTCGCACCTTAGAGTAAACAGGTATATGATCAAATGATAAATTACTTAAGACACATAAGCCTTAGAAGCTTTGTGGTCTCTAATAATAAGGTCGATAAAATGGAATATTCGATCTTTTTCTTGAGGAGGTAGATTTTCTACTTCCTCAAGTCTTTTAATCATGTTCTTATCATAGGAGGCATTAGCCCCTTCGCCGAGTAAATAATCTACACTTACATTAAACGCCTTTGCAAGTCTTACCAGTACTTCAACAGAGGGCATATTATCACTACGTTCGTACTTACCAATCATAATTCTAGAGGACTCGATTTGTTGAGCGAGTTCTTCTTGAGACCAGCTATTTTGCTTTCTAAGTTGGGATATTTTGCTTCCAATGTTCATAATCTAATGCTTTAGAGTCTAATGTTTATCAGGTATACACAAATTTAGGTTAAATAGTTTATCAAAAGAAATACATGTTGCTTGGTTAAATGAGCCACAAAGCATACATTTGTATCACATGTTTATCATCAAACTTTTTTAGATGGAGATACAAGAAATCAAATCAAAACTAAGGCTAGTAGAAGTACTAAATCATTATAACCTATTAGTAGACCGCAATAGTCGCCTATGCTGTCCTTGGCACAATGACAAGACCCCAAGTCTACAGGTATATCCAAAGACAAATACCTGGACGTGCTTTTCTACTAACTGCGATGCAGGAAGCGGAGATTAGATTGACTTTATCATGAAGATGGAAAGCAGTACAAAGCATGAAGCGATTATGAAAGCCAAAATGATGTTAGGCTATAGCATCATCAAAACAACAAAAGCAAAGATGAAAACGGACTATGAGAAATTGTTTGTACAATTAAAGAAGAACTTCAAAAGTGGTCAAGAGGTATTTACTGCATAGGGTCATTTTCAACAAATCCATCATATAAGTTTAGAAATATTTTTTACTCCCCTACACCCAAATCCAATGCCCTAATAAATCTCTAATCAATCTACTGACTAGACTTAATACTATTCCAATAATAAATATTCCTAATGAGATGCGTATATTAAAGTATTTCTTTTTTAGAGAGGTTGTTGTAGAGTTTTACTTTAGGCAACATTTTTTAATTTCTCTACCGTACACTTTTTTTATACAGCTGGAAAAAAGCTGCTTGAAAATTC
>CAZXYA010000867.1:0-3224 GCA_964644655.1 uncultured Saprospiraceae bacterium
TCGACCAATCAAAATAATAAAGGAGTTATTAATGATAATGATTATAGGTTAGAAATAAATAAAATTTCAAAATCTTTAATATCTCTCTTTACAGAAAAAAATTCAGCAAATACTTTAACCAAAAATAAAATATCAGCTAAAAACGCCGAAGAATTATTGGGTTCTCTTGTAATTTCTATTAATGAAATTTTTGAAGATTTAGATTCTAGAATTCCAAATTATGATTGGCTGAAAGAAATAATAAGTAGATATGCCAAGGTAAAAAAGAAGTGGGATGATAGAAGGTTTCAAATAGCCATTATGGCTTTAATTAAAGCTGGTAAATCGACTCTGCTTAACTCTTGGATTGGTAAAGAATTTCTACCTTCCGCATCTTTTGCAGAAACTATGCGCATCATTAGAATTCGCCACAATTCAAGAAGAAAGGTCGGTGTTTTGTTTGACGAAAAAAAAGAAGTTGCTAGAGGAGTAGATGCAATTAGAAGTTATATTAGAAAAATCAATGATTCAGATAGAGATTTAGATATAGGAATTGAGGGGGAACTAAGATTAGAATTCAGCTTATCATCGCTCAAAAGCAAGAGATTAAGTGGATATGGTTTTGATTTTTTAGATACCCCTGGTGTAAATGAGCATGGAATACCAACATTGCAGGCTAAGGTTGAAAGATTAGTCAAAAATTCAGATGTTATTATTTACCTGTTAGATTTCACAAAGTTAAAGACTGCCGATGAAAATCAAATGTTTGAAAGTCTAAAAGAATGGAAAGTAGAAATATTGAATCAAATCAAGAATAGGCTATTTTTTGTTGTTAATAAAATTGATAAAATAAATCGTCATGATAAAGAAATGAATATGACCCAAGTAGATATAAGGCGTTATGTTCAAAACATATTAAAGACATCTCTAAAAATTGATATAAATGAAGAGAATATAGTGTTGATTTCTGCAGAGCGTGCCCTTTTATGCAAACTTCTTGAACAAGATAACCTAATAACAGATGGTCAGTTAAATGATTTTAAAGAAAGAGCCTTTGGAGAAATAGGTGCAAAATTAGCAACAAAGGAAAGTTGTATAAAAGCTATTCCAGAAATTTTAGAAAAATCAGGGTTTACTGAATTAGAAGATAAAGTACTTCAGACTATTTATAAAAAAAGAGCCAATATTCTTATCAGTAGTGTAATAGATGATATTGAAAAAATACTTAAACAAGCTATTAATAATATAGATGTAGGTAGAAGTGCTTTGATTAGTAAAATTAAAAACATTGATGAATTAAAAGAGAAAATAACTACTTTTCAAGAAGAACTAAAGGATATTCAAGAAGAAATTATTGAGTTCAAAAAAAAAGCCTATGAACCTATAGATAAAAGATTCGACGAATTTGAAGAAGGAATTACAGATTTAATTAAAAAAGCTTTCTCTGATACATCAGGGGTTAGACCAAGATTTCAATGGCTGCAAGTCCTGACGGATTTGTTAGGAGAAACGGAATATCTAATTATTGATAATGATAGTAATTCCATACAAAACAAAATTCAGACAATAAATAATTTAGTCAATAAATATTTAAGGAATAAATTCGATAGTTTATGGAATAAAATAGCAGAGGACCAATATCTAGAATTTACAAAATTTAGTAATGAAATAAACAAAAGAAGTGAACCTTTAATAAGAAGTATTGAAGAAGAAATCAATAAGGCACTTCAAATAAAACTGTACCCAAGTGGGATTTCGCCAGAAAAGCCTACTTTGAATCAATTTTATAATGAAACTCAGAATAGTTTAGCTAGTATCACGTCATCAAAAGAAAAATCAAACATGAATTTTTTGGAATCTTTGTGGCACAGGTTTTTAAGAATTTTTGGATTAGGTAGAAAAGAAATTATTTCCCAAGAATTTAGAATATCTTCAGCTGATTACAAGAAAATGGTACTCGAAACAATTGAACCAACCTTAAAAATGGCTAGGAAGAAGACTAAGAATTTTATAGACAAAAAATATATTAATTCTGTAAATTCTAATGCTAAAAATATAAATCAATATGCGAATCAGTATATCTCAATCATTGAAAAAGCAATCAAATCTAAGAAGAAAGGAGCATATGATATAGATGGTAGAATAAAAGATATGGAGAAGGATAAAACTAGATTGAAAAATCAACTTCTAAAGGTTGACAAAATCATAGAAATTTTTTAGCGCGCACACCTACTTAACATAATTTGTATTATAGGGTTTTTAAAAATACGTTAAATTTAACTAATTAAGTATCTGGAAATCAACACTTTAGTTAGATTTTAAAGTAAATTAGCATGGTATATAATTTCTAATTAGAAAAATAATTAATTAGTATTTCTTCCTCAAGAAAGGGAAAAAATTCAAAAAAATTAATTTGTACTAAACAATTTATCCGTTGCTTTTTGGTCTGCCGCTCGCCGTTTTCTTTTTGCTTCTTTTCTTCTCCTTCGTTTTTTGATTTCTTCCCATGGTTCTATCCAAGTCAACCAACCATTCTCCATCTATCATTACCATATCGTACCATTCTCCTTTTGCCTTCGCTTTATTATTGTCTTTCACTTGAACTAAGGCTCTTTTCCCCATTAGAGAATCTTTTAGAATACTATAGCTAGCATCTGGGTCTATTTCTAATTTTGCGCCTAATTTGATGGATAAATCAAGTAGTTCCGCTGAAATCTCTGTTGCATATTTCTTAGATTCTGTAATTTTACCTTTGCCCAAATTTTCCGCAAAAGCAATTACTACTTTTTGATGCTCAGGCGTTTGAGAAAAAATGGAGCTACTGGTTGAGCCATCATCTATTTCTGAAGAACAAGCATTAAATGTGCATAAAAAAATTAATAGAAATAGTGATAAAGTACTGTTGAGTGTAGTTTTCTTGAACATAGTATTTGTTTTATATTTAAAAATGAATTTTTCCTTTGTCAATTTAAAGCAAGTGACTTTTTGATAGTTTGCAAAACTCGGTGGTCAATCCGACTTGCCTCTTCTGGTAATAATTTCGTTTCCTTGTGGTTCAATGAATAATTAAATCCATTATAAACCAACCAGGCACTTAAATGAGTTTTTAACTCAAGCGATTCTATTTGTGCTCTTAGTCCTGCTGATTCAATCATTTTCTTCGGATACTTAATGGCCGCTTTTGACCTAATTTCATCCTTAATTTTTTCTAATTCTTTTGGCGTCACGATACGGTTGGATAGTTT
>CAZXYA010000868.1:0-3220 GCA_964644655.1 uncultured Saprospiraceae bacterium
GACAAAACAAGCATTAGAAGAAAAGTTGGGTATTGACTTAAAAGCTTACCAAACCCCCAATTGGGCAGAATTCCGTGGTGACCACCACTCACAAAGTTGTATTTGTGATGACGCGGGGGATGTAGTTGGATTAATATTAAAAGGAATCGAACTAGTGACCTTAGAATTACCTATTTTAAACGAATTGGTCTATTGCTGTATTAGTGATAATAAAAAATTAGAAAGTTTAGCGTTTCAAGGGGACTTATCAAATTTAAAACACTTAGATATTAGTGATAATCAGTTAAAGGAATTAGAAATTCCTACAAATTTAAGTCAGTTAGAATATCTTTATGCAGCTAATAACAAATTAGAAATCCTTAGATTAGCAAGTAATTTTTCGAATATTAGATTAATCGACTTAAGTAATAACAATCTACTGCTTTTAAAGATAGAAAGTCCAATGCCTAAGTTAGAATATCTTTATTTAAGAAAAAATGCGATCACCACTTTTGATTTTATAGCGTTACCTAATTTGCAAATTTTAGACCTTGAAGAAAATGTTTTAGAACAACTTCCCGCTAATTTTTTAACCTTAGAAAAACTAGATACACTTTACCTAAATGAAAATCCATTAAACAATATACCTGACACTGTATTAGGCACAGGAGAACGACATAATTCTAGCGAAGAGGTGATGATTTATTTAAAGTCAATGGCAACTTCGGAGGCAGAAAGTATAATAACTTCAGAGAGAGGAAAGGGAATGACTAGCAACATCCCAACTCCCTTACATCAAGCTAAAATGGTACTGGTTGGTAATGGAGAAGTAGGGAAAAGTTCTATTAAGGTAAAATTATTAGACAGGGCAGCCCCTTTACCAAAAAAAGAGGAAAGAACCCCAGGTTTAGACATTGCCCCCTATCTAATAAAAGATTTACCAACGACCATTTCCAAGTTAGACCAACCTATTGATTTTGAGTTGAATATCTGGGATTTTGGCGGACAAGGAAAATACCGAGAAATCCAGCAATTATTTTGTAATCCTAAAACGCTGTATTTATTTGTCACATCTGTAGATGATGTACCAACCAAGGAAGATTATATAGGTTTTGAATATTGGTTATCTATGGTCAATGCTTATAGTTATGATGATACAGATAAACATTTTGCGCCTATTATTCATGTCTTGAATAAGATTGATAAAGGCAAAAAAGCAATTAATGAAGAAGATTATTTAGCTAAATTTCCAAATATTCATCAGTTTATTAAGATTAGTTGTAAAACACCAACAAATCTCGATATTTTAGAAAGGAATATTCAGGAAATATTACCAAAGGTAAACGCTAAAATTTTCACCGATGCTTTTGCTAGAAAATGGATGGACGTAAAAACAGCATTAGAACAGCGACAAGCAGAAAATCACATTGATTTAGCAACATATAATGCTATTTGTGAAGCAAATGGTTTGAACCAAGCAGAAGGCAAAACTTGGTTAAAAATTTTGGATAGAATAGGCACCGTTATTTACTTTGGAGAAAATGGCGCTTTAAATAATTGGATAATCATCAATCCTATTTGGATTAAAGATGCACTTTGCAAAATTATAGATAGCCCTTTTATCAAACGGGGTATTTTAGACCCTGCGGATTTTAAACATATTTGGCAGCGTCCTACTTTTTCTACCGAAGAACATCAAAAATTAATTGATTTGATGTTGGCTTATAAACTCTGTTACGCACATCCCAATCACTTCAATCAGATTGAATATATTGTACCTTCCTTATTGCCTATAGCAGAACCAGCACTTCCCGAAGTACTTTGCCAACCACCTAGTTTACAAATCCAATTAAAGTACAACCCTTTTATTCCTGCTGGAACAGTCAATAAATTAATGGTTGATTTGCAAAAGTTTATTTATAATGAGTTAAGATGGAAAAATAATGTCATCATTCAAGATGCGGACAATGATGCTTATGCCCATATTTGGGAAGATTGGGAAAATAAGTTGGTGTTTATTAATTATTACAAAAGTGAAATAAAAATCTTGCACTATCAGCTAATTGCTGCTTTGGAAAATATTAATGAAATACTTAAAAATACGCGCTTTTTACATCAATTGAGTTTTACTATTTTTGTCAAGCAAGGAGAAGAATGGGACAGCCTCGATACGTTAAAACGATATGGGGTCAAGGAATATGCTTTTCTATGGGAAACAGATAATCTTAGAGCAGCTAAAGATATTTTTAAAGAAGCAAATAAAGAAAATTCAGAATCTAAAACAATGGATGAAATTCGTAATTTAATTGCCAACGGAAGATTAGACCAAGCCTTAACCCTATTAAGCAAAGAATACAATTCAACGGAAATTACCCAATTACAAGAGCGATTAAGTACGCTGAATCGAGACAAGAGAATTGGCGTTTTAACTAATTCAGAAGCAAATCTAGAACGAAATAAAATTACGGCTGCTACCTTAGCTTTATTGGAAACATTAAAAAAGCCAGCTCAAACAGGAGAAGGAATAATAACTAAGCCTATTGTTGAAAAAGTAAACCCCATTATAGAAGAGATGCCTCCTGCCAAAATCTATTTTTCTTATGCTTGGGGAGATGACAAAGAGGAAGGAGAAAGTAGGGAGAAATTAGTGGATGCGCTATATGATGTTTTAGCCAAAGAAAAATTTGATGTAAGAAGGGACAAAATGAATGTGCAATATGGAGGTTTGATTAGTGAATTTATGAAAAAACTTGGCGAAGGAGATTTAATCTTAATTTTTGTGAGTGAAAAATATGCAAAATCGCCCTACTGCATGTTTGAACTCTATGAAATTGCTAGAAATAATAAATGGGATAAAACCTTATTCACCAATCGAATTCTGCCTGTACCTGTTGAATTTATTGCTTTTGATGACCCTGATATATTGGATGAATATTTTGATTATTGGGAAAAAGAAGAGCAAAAGTGGGCGAAATTTATTCAAAAAAGAATAGGACAAGTTTCTGAGGCGCAATCTGATAGATACCATAAGATAAAAGACATTCATCAAAACTTTGGAAAATTATCAGATTGGTTAACCGATATTAATGCCATGACGACTAAATTATTAACAAAAAATGATTTTGAAATCGTTAAATTAGCTATTAAAAATCGTTTAAATGATTTAGCTTAACCTGCTATGACTGATAACAAAGACTACATAGAAACCATCAACGGCATCCCCTTCAAAATGATTTTTGTA
>CAZXYA010000869.1:0-3218 GCA_964644655.1 uncultured Saprospiraceae bacterium
ATTTTTTCTAAAATAACCGAGCGTTTGATGACTTGATTTTTATTATCAATAAATAGTTTCAGTAAATCTGCTTCTTTTTGGGTGAGTTTACGGCCTTGGCTATTGATACTTAAGGTAAGATTTTTATGATCAAATTCAAATTGTCCGACCTTTAGTTGTGCTTTTTCAAAGGCTCTATTAATTTTTCGACTGCGACTTAGAAAGATTTCAATTTTTAAAACCAATTCTTCTACTGAAAAAGGTTTGGTTATATAATCATCCCCGCCTAAACGTAAGCCTTTGATTTTATCTTCTTTTAAGGATTTGGCAGTTAAAAAAATAATTGGAATATGATGATTCCATTGCCGAATTTCTTTGGCTAGCGTAAATCCATCCATTTCTGGTAGCATGACATCTAAAAGGCAAAGATTAAACTCCCCATTTCGAGCAGTTTCCAAGGCCGTTTGCCCATCTAAACAATGGGTGATTTGGTAGCCTTTTAACTCTAAATTGTCTTTGGTCACAAAGCCTAAGCTTTCATCGTCTTCTACGTATAGGATATGTGGTTTCATGTGTATGAGGTATAGAGATTATAAGGTAAATGGGTATAAAGGTATGGGAATATATAGTTTTAATCCGATGGATAAACTGCTTACTGCCTACTGCCTACTGCTTACTGCCTACTGCTACCACAGACTGCCTACGGAACAAACGCCACCTATTTTTAAGCAGCTCTAAAATAGAAGCATTGACTTTTTGAGTTTTAGGAATTAAAATAGACAAGGTTGTTCCTTTATCGACTTCACTATCCAATTGGACTATCCAACCATGTGCTTCACAGATATTTTTAATGTAAAATAAGCCCAATCCAAATCCTTTGACATCATGGATATTACCAGTTGGTACTCTGTAGAATTTTTGGAATACTTTGCTATGATACTCTTTTTTAATGCCAATACCATTGTCTTTGATATTCAATTGGATAGCGCCATTTTTTTGTAAGGCACTCACCTCTATAACGGGTTTGTTTTTAACATATTTTAAGGCATTATCTAATAAATTATGGAGGACATTGGTTAAGTGATGTTTGTCTGCTTTAATGATTGTTTCTCCAATTTGAATGTTTCTTTTCAATTGTCCCTCTTTTTCAAATATTTTCAATTCAACACTATTCAAAACGCTATTCATTAAATCTGCCAATACCACATTTCCCATATTTAATTGGAAATGCTCTTGTTCTACTCTAGCTATTTGTAACACCTTTTCTACCTGATCGTTTAGGCGTTGATTCTGTGTTTTAATAATATCTGCATATCGAACTAAACGGGGATTATCGACTACTTCGGGGGCATTGGCAAATACATCTGCCGAGATTTTTATGGTAGAAATAGGGGTTTTAAATTCATGGGTCATATTATTAATAAAATCTTTTTGCATTTCGGATAAGCGCTTTTGCCGCAGAATGATAGCAATGGCATAACCAAAGAAAAAGATAGTTAATAAAAGAAGGATGGTAAAAAAAACAGAGCGATACATTTGCCCCAACATATAACTAGTTCTGGTTGGAAAACGGACGCCAAAATAATAATTTAGCCCTTCCATTTTTGGTAACTCTCCCAAATTAGTAGCTAACTCTCCTTTATAATCATTGGACATTTCACAATACTTCCCATCCACCATTTTATTACTCGTACAGTCATAAAGTCCATACTGATAAGGAAGAATCAAATTATTCTCAAATAATGCTTTTCCTAGATAATATTCTAAAGTCGGCCCATGAATATGATTATTAACATTGACAACATAGTAATTAGAAGAACGCCGATTGATTAAATCTTTGTTAGGTAAATCAAAACTATCCTGTTGGGCTAAGTTTTCTGCTACTTCTTTTAAAACAATCTTTGCTGTTTGGTGGAATTCATCTTCCTTTAAATTCCATGTTTGCATCACCCAATAAGATTGGATGACCAGAATACCTATAATGGCAAGGGTTCCTAAAATGACGACACGTTTGATAATGCTGCTATCCATATTAATAAGAGGTCAGCGGTTAGACCGTTTTACTGTCAGAAGTCAGATAATTTAACGCAAATTGCTCAAAAAAGTCGGTATAAGAAAGGCTTTATTTTTGATTAACAAGGTGTTAACAAAAATTAGAAAAGGTAATATGGATTTTTTAACACAGATTAAAACTAACACGGATTTCAGATGATACCCCTTACTAGTGGACATTTTCTATGGCACAGCGTGCGCAGAGAAGACACAAAGCACACAGAGCGTTGATAATCAATGATTCGGAACTCTGTGATCTCTGTGTCTCCTTGGTGTGCTCTGTGTCCAAAAACATTTTGTCCACTAGTAAGGTAACACCCATTTTATTTATTTATATTCTACTGAATCACAGGCAATTGTTCCTGAACCTTAAACATATTCAACTCCAATAAAGGCGTAGAAATATCTAAAATCTCTCGCAACATTTTCTGCAAACTAGTAAAGACTTTTTTAGCAGTAGCAATAGCTGTTTTATCTGTGAAGTTAGGCAATAATAGCCATAATTGATGAGATGGCGTAAAACCAAAACTAGCTTGGATGCCACTTTTTTGTAAATACAATAAGCAATCTAAGGCGAGTTCTTCTTGTGCTTTTTCGCTTAGAAAAGAAAGATTTTTTTGAATTAGCCCCAATTCCAATAAAAAGCTTTGATGCTGATTTTGTTGGACATGGGCTAATTCTTGTTTGATCAATTTTTGGAATGGGGCAAGCCCTAAAATACCTTCGGGTAAACCAATAGTTTTAGGCGCAACATAATAACCAAATTTGGCTAATTGTTCTCCTGCGAAGGTTATCGAAAATGTATTAATTGTTGTGCTTGAGTGATCAATGTTAATGGTATCAACTACTTTTTTCTCCAGCCATTCTTCTACTACGCCTATTTCTAAAATTTGCGCAACTTCTAAATTTCTATCTACTGGAAATAAGCTACTTACAAAAGGGAAAGCATAATTGATATCGGGATCAGCCAAATAATAAGCTTGTAAATTTGATGCTTTTCTGGTATATAAGTATTGTACTGTTTTTCTCAATACATTTGACTTCGTATCTCGATTAGTCGCATCCGATTCTAATGCTTTGATCCGTTGATTAATGGAAGTGGCAGTTGCTGTCAACTGTTGTAATTCACTAGGTTGATACCAACCGTCCACTTGATGTTTAAGTGATTCATAAAGCGCAAGGGATGA
>CAZXYA010000870.1:0-3214 GCA_964644655.1 uncultured Saprospiraceae bacterium
TTGTATTTTTATTTCGTTATTTTTTATTTTTATTTATTTTAATTTTGTTCAACTACTGTATCCACGCATATTACGTGTATTTCGGCTATGCCTTCAAGTTTATCGTTTAAATCACAAGTTGTTGTATATCAAGATTTTACACTTGCGTACTTGGGAATACTTCTAATTATTTTTAAATTTCCATGCTGTCAAAAGGGCTCTTATAAGCTGCTTGATTTTCATTACCTACATGCAAATAACCCTGTGTTGTACTAATATCAGCATGTCCTAGCCAAATCCTAATTTGTTCCACACTATAGCCAAAATCGTGCAGATGGGTCGTAAAAGCATGTCTAAAACTGTGAGCGGTAACTCGCCTTTTGATTCTAGATTTAGCAACCGCTGTTTTGACAATACTTTGAACACTTCTCACCGAATAATTGCCACCATATTGTCCTTCAAATAGCCAGTCATCTACTTTATGAGCTGGCATATATACTTTTAACAAAGATATTATTTTTTCAGGTAAAATAGTGTATCTATCTTTATCTCCTTTACCTGATTGCACAAAAAGGCGTTTTTTATCAAAATTTAAATCTCCTACTTTTAATTTCACTACTTCTCCTACTCGTAATCCTGTAGCATACATTAAAGCAACAATAGTTTTATGTTTTAAGTTATCAATTTTCTGAATCACCAAAGCTACTTCCTCTTTGCTCATCACATTGGGCAGTTTTCTTCTCTTGGGGGGGCGAGGAATATCTCTAGTCTTTTCTGGTTGTTTTAGCACTCTGTCATAAAAACATCTCAGCGCATTTAAAATTTGATTATAAGTACTATCCGCAATGCACTTCTCTTTTAGTTGATAATTCAGGTAGTTTTTTATTTGATTATGTCCTATATCTTTTGGTATCACTTTAGAGTAATAACAAACAAAATGCTTTAAATGATTTCGATAACTTTTAATGGTAGACCATTCTTTACCTTCTAGTCGTAGTTCTTTTTCTAACTGATTTAGGGCATATTTTTGGTCTACATTTAATGATTGTTTGCTTTTTCGTTGCCACTTCTTTTTTGTAAGTCTTATAGCTTCAGGGAATTTTTCAGGTAAATCAGAAGGAATGCCTACATTAAAATGCACAAAATCTCCTAGATGTCGTTCCAAATAGGAAAAAGCTTGTTTGACAAAAGGAATCGTCCAATACTTCTCCTTAATCTCCCATTGTCGACCTGGAATATTTTTTACTATCTCTATCCAACCTTTTTTGCCATAGGGCACAAAAACCTTTAGATGGGTATCATTTTCTTTTTCCACGATTACTTTTTCTCCCGTAACTGCTTTAGTAACTGTTCAGCAAGCTTATTTTTTAACCATAAAGTACACATAGAACATAAAGTTTTTAGTTCATGAAGGCACGCTATTCTACGGCTACTTTATGAACTCTATGAACTTTATCTACTTTATGGTAAAAAAAGTTAAGTGCTAAATAGTTACTAGTTTTCTTATAATTCTGCTCGGCGGAAAAGCCACCGAGCAGAAGGGGTTTTTAAAATCATCCAAAAAAAAATCCGTACCCCCAAAAGGCGATACGGATTTCCAAACTCATTAATAATAAAATCAAAAAACCTTACTCCACCCGCAACATCTTCTTGGTCTGCATACCAAATTCACTACTGATTTGATAATAAATCAAGCCATTAGGTAAATCTGTACTATTGACAGAGATGCTTTGTAGGCCTGCTGCTTTGGCAGTCTTGACTTCTTGGAGCAATCGACCCATTTCATCTCGTAAGGTTAAGACCACTTCCGACTTTTTGGGTAGGAAGAAGCTAATATTGGTTTCCTTAACAAAAGGATTTGGTTGATTTTGATAGAGTTCAAACGACTGTGTTAAAGCGGCTGTATTGGTAAAGTTTAATTGTAAATCTAATAATTCACCGTCGGTGCTATATGCCTCCATAACTGTTGGGCGATTGAGGATGCTCAATTGTTCACTTAATTGATCATTGCTAGTGGCGGTGAAGGTGATGCTGAATAAGGTTGCTGGTTGATTACTAGTTGCTGGTTGCTGGTTGCTGGTTGTTGGTTGCTGCTTGTTCCAACTAGTTGTTATATAGCCTTGATCAATTTTGTGTAAACCGAAATTATCAATGCTAGTGATGCCATTGGTCAGTTGCTCGAATTGCAAGTTACCGGTGCCTAAAGTGAATTGGTATCCTTCGATATTGGCTATGGTTTTAGTGCTAAAGTCAACAGTATAGGTTTGACCAGCTATTAGGTCAATATCAGCAGTTTCTATAGAGAAAGTAGCATTGCTTGTTCTACTTTCAGTAGTCACCAAACTATTCGTTCTAGCATTGCCATTGACATCTCCAATTTTAATCGCTGTGAAATCCATCTGCATATCCTGTGCTAAATTATTCACCGAGGCTAGGGTAGGGTAGTCTTCCGCTGCTGGATTTTCGCTGGTAAATTGGTACTTGCTGTCTACAAATTTCCAACTGGTATTATTGCTAAATTCAGTATCTAAACTTAAGATTAATCGTCTTAATTGGACCATATCAAAAGCGGTAACTGAACCAGATTGATTGACATCGGCAGCAATGTATTGATGTGGATCGTTAAAGGGGGTAATGCCTAAAATATGTTTGCTGATTAAAACTAAATCAAAGGTACTGACCCCATTTAATGGTTGTACATCCTTTTCTGGGGTTACCGTATAATCTGCATTCATAGGTAAATCAAAACCATATTGCCCATTTGCTGGCGTCATCATCCTATTATCATTAGCGGTTGAGACCTGTACCGTTTCTACGGTATTGCCTTTCCAATCCATAATTGTACCTTCCACTCTGGCTACTTGCGCTTCTCTATTCTCACAAGCGCCCATATTATCTTGTATTTCTATAAAAGTGGTACAGAAATCCCAGTTGTCTTCTTCATCAATGACATACATTCGTACATCTTGAATGCCTAAAAAGACACAATTTAAAGTGACTTGCTTTGGTAAAGCATTAACCCCTTCGATAGTCGTTGGAGGCGACCCTAATGCCGAGTGATAAATGCGTATATCCAAGCGATTGCTAGACGTACAATTATCATAACTGCCCTGATCAAGATCTTCTGCCCAAACTTGAATCATACCTGAAGACATTAATTCTGTGATTAAACCACCCGTGCAATAAGGCGTTGGTTTTTTGCAATCCCAGAACTTTTTAGGTTCGGTTTCTGCAC
>CAZXYA010000871.1:0-3205 GCA_964644655.1 uncultured Saprospiraceae bacterium
CATTTAGCTTTTATGGCAGCTAGAGCTGCTTAATTTGGCTAAAGTCGAGCTAAGAGAGTAGGAAATAAATAAGGTATCCAAAATAATATCGCAGAATGGGTAAGTTAAATTTTCCTACCCCTTAGAAGCAGTTTGAATTTAGCTTTTGAAAAATATTATAGGCTGTTTTTAGTCTAATCGAGGCGTTAAAAAGGGAGTTTAGCACAGCTAAATGACCTTTTTAACAACGAAGAGTAGGCGAAAAAGGGTCATAATAAATTCTAATTGTTAAATTCAAACAGCTTCTTAATCTTCTATATTAAAAGCTATAATTTATAGACGCTCCAAAATATCTTCTTGGCCCAGGCTTAACTGCTAACCACCCTAAAACAGAGACATCAAATCCAGAACCTAAATATTCTTCTCCCGTTAAATTTCTTCCAAAAACCGCAACAGACCAGTTTTCTTTTGGAGCGGTATAAGACAATCTTGCACCTAATAAAGAATATGGGTCTTGCTCTAAATTAGCAATATTTGTGGGTTGAAAATAAGTCTTTCCTTGATAGCTTAAATCTGCTTGAAGGGTGAATTTACCACCATTTTCAAAAGGAATAGAATAGCGCCCTAGCAAAGAACCTTGATACTTAGGCGTCAAGGAAATTTGATTCCCAGTATTTTCACCAAAATCATCATACTCTGCATCTAACCAACCAAAGGTAGTTTGGAAAAACCAACCATTATCACCATAGCTAATTTCTAAATCAGCACCAGGAAATTTGGAGGAGGCGGCGTTTTCCAAAGTAGTTGTTCCTGGACCTCCCGAGCCAGGTACAGATACTAGAATCGTATTTTGCTGGTCTTGGTAATCATAGTAAAACAAAGCACCATTGATTCTCAACTTATTATCTGCTAGATTAGCTTTGAATCCCACTTCTAGTGCATTTAAAAATTCAGGGTCAACAGGCACAATTTTTCTTTGGAAATTTGCTACGGACTCTGCACAACGGGCACTTCCTGGTGCTTCTTCTCCAGGGCATATATCACTTTGTCCAGGTCCAGCTGATGCAACGTATTCATCTAAAAAAGCTGCACCATTGACATCTCCTCCCTTAAATCCACGAGAAATAGATGCATATAATAGGTTTCCATCGTCCGTTTTATAATCTAATGAAACTCTACCAGTAATTGCATTCCAATCTTTTTTATTGGGAGTACCTACAGTTATGCCATGGCCTTGGTCTATCGTTACATCATCCAAGGAAAACAATGGACCATCACCACCATTAGCAGTACTACTAATTAAAGGCATAAAACCATCATAACGTCTTACATCTTTTTGCTCATAAGACCAACGTAAACCACCAGAAAGACTTACCTTATCATTAATGGAGTAATCATATTGCCCAAAAAGTGCAAAACTTGTTGTTGCTATATCATGGACATTTCCTTCCCCGTTGCCAAAAATAGGATTTGTCCATATCTGAACACCTTGAGCAGTTTCGTTATAAAAATATCCTCCAAGATGCCATTGCGCTCCTGACAATCTTACTTCTTGACTAAACCAGTTAAAATCATCTGCATAATAATCATCCTCTATCCCAATACTTCCATCATCTACATCGTCATGTCTTCGAATTTCAGCATAATCGTAGGAAGTAAGCGAGTGTAAAGTAAGGTCATCATTTAGGTCAAAATCCAATTGGAGAAAAGCACCTCTAGTATCTACATTTTCAAAATCTGCCCCCTTCGAGGTAGTATAATAATCTCTTTCATCAACGAATGATTCTGTAAAGTCAGCAGTAGCACCACCAGCACCTACTCCAGGATTAGCAAAAGGCGTGACGCCATCCGATTGGAATAAGCCAATATTTTTGAAAGGTGCAGTATCAGGGTTCGCTTTACCAAGATGCGCATTAAACAAAATTGAAACTTTATCGCTTGGATTAGCCGCCCATTGTAATCTTACTCCTAAATCAGAAGTAACATTTGCATTTCCACCATTGGGATTTACATTATCCCAAGTTCCGCTATTTTTATTACGTACAAAAGAAACTCTGGCAGCAGATTTACCACCAGTTTCGAAACCTAATGCACCTTCAAAATTAAAGGTACCATATTGACCTCCTTCGACATTTACAAACCCATTTGTTCCGCCGCCAATTTTTGGCTTAACAGAAATAAAATTAATCAATCCACCCGTTGAATTACGACCGTATAAAGTGCCTTGTGGACCTTTTAGTACTTCGGCTCGTTGCACATCAAAAGTAGCAAAGCCTTGTGCAATATTTGGACCGATGAATACATTATCCTGATAAACAGCAATAGGTCCATTATTAATAGGAGAAAAGTTATTCGTTCCAATTCCTCTCAAGTAAGGTTGCGGAGAAGCATTTCCAAACTCCGTATTCCAAGTGAAATTAGGGGTCAAAAGAGCAACATCCCCTGCATTCTGTACGCCTAATTCTTGCATTACCTCACCAGAAAAAGCATTAATGGCAATAGGAATTAATTGTAGTGGTTCTTGTCGCTTTCTAGCTGTTACTACTACATCCCCAAGTAAAAGACCTTCTGTTAATGTCGCTGTAACCACTTGATTTGGGTCAGTAATATCAATGACTTGATTTCTATATCCTGTATAGCTAATGACTAATTTATAAGGTGGCGTTCGTTCCGTTTTTAATTCAAAATTTCCATCCAAATCTGTAATTGTTCCCGTATTTGTTCCTTGGATGACAATGGATACACCAATAAGTCCTAATCCATTACCTGCATCTGTTATAGTACCTGTAAGATTACTTTGTGCAGTACTTTGCCAGAAAGTAAACAAAACCAAAAAGAGTGCAAGTGCGTTTTTTTTGTAACTTGAGTCATTCATTGTTAATTAGTTTAATTCGTTTTAATTATAGATGGTTGGCTTATTTGTAGTTTGAAGTATTCAAATAAATCAAGCCGTAATTGTCTTTAATTGATAATAATAAGATGTAAAACTATTCAACACTTTAATAATTTCCAATACGAATTAGTTAGGTTTTGATAACCTATAGTTATTTCAATTATTGGAAATAATGAATTACCCAAAGGCAAAACCGTTGCGGTTTTGCCTCTTCAAGGTATTCTTTAGAACAAAAAATATTAACAAAGGACCAGAACATGATTAGCACTAGTAGCAATAACGATGTCTTTATGGCAGATCGAGCTACCACTAGTTCTCATAGATGGGATTTCA
>CAZXYA010000872.1:0-3205 GCA_964644655.1 uncultured Saprospiraceae bacterium
GTTTGTCCACTCAAGAAAATGCACTTAATTCCAGCGTTTTTTATGTGGACCTTTCTGGAGGGGTCAATTATCGGTTTCAAAATTTTGATAATCGGATGAAATTAGATTTTGGAGTAGCTGTCTTTCATGCCAATACCCCTGATCAAAGTTTCTATAATGACGGCAATCAAAAACTAGATCGAAGATGGTCTTATTATGGTATGACAACTTTTGGTGTAGGCAAAATAGTAGACGTAGGGATACAAGCTATTGCCCAATTTCAAGGACCGCATCAAGAAATATTAGTGGGTGGTATGGGTAAAATTCACTTAAATAAAGAACGAGATAAAGAATTAGCTTTCGGTTTGGGTTTATCTTATCGAATAGATGACGCTTGGGTGCCTAGTATGGTCGTCGATTATAGAATGTGGTCTTTTGGCGTAAGTTATGACGTTACTTCTTCTCCTTTTAACCTTATTTCTTTTCGAAGAGGCGGCCCAGAATTTTCCTTAATCTATATATTCTCAAAAGTCCGTCCACCTAAAGAATTTGAAATATGTCCGTTGTTTTAAGCAGTTTGCAGTTGTCAGTTGTGGGTTATCAGTTGTCAGTTAGAAAGAGATAACTGACAACTGACAACGGATAACCAACAACGGACAACCCGAATCTTACATCCCTTTACTTACAAAAAATTAAAACCTATTAAACAGGGATAAAGTAATGAAAAAATACTATTGTCTACTTTTTTTAACCGTTTTACTAAATACCTTGGCATTTAGCCAAAATGAGCGTTTTGAAGCAGCTGTTAAGCAAGCTTTGAATGGAGATTTGTTTTTTACAGATGATGAATTTTTTGGTATCAGTTCTAAAGATAGTTTGACCATTGACGAGCAATTTCAGTTTTCGGAAGTCGCTCGACGAATGCGAGCCATTGGCATTGCAGAAGCAGGTTATTTAAGAGTGATTAGAATGGATACTTTGAATAAAAAAATAGATTATCCAACAGCCATTTATCAAGTGGGGGCAATGAAAAAATTGCAAGGAGATTATACTGGCGCTTTGACTTATTTTGAACAGTATATTTCTAGCCCGCCTCCAATAGATAATCAGTTTTTAGCTTTAGCTAGAAAAGATATTGATGACTGTAAATTTGCCATTCCTCGTACTCAAAAACTGGATAACCAATATCATGTAAGGCATTTAGGAGAAACGATTAATACCAAGTATAATGATTTCTCTCCTTTATTGGTAGATGATCAATTGTATTATGCTTCTCTAAAATATCAGAAGGAAGAAAAAAATACTCCTCCAAGATTGTATGCCAAAATCTTGCATTCGGATATGGCAACAACTGGTTTTCCAATCGACGGATTTAATCAACCCGAAAAATCAGTAGCCCACTTAGCTTTTACTAAAGATCAAACAAGAGCTTATTATACTATATGTGATTATGTGGGTAAAAGTCGTCGTATACGTTGCCAACTATATTATCAAGAAAAATCAATTAATGGTACTTGGAAAGAAGCTGTAGCTTTACCAGATTACATTAATAGAAAAGGGTTTACGGCAACTCATCCCACCGTTATTTACGATGAAAATGGACAAGAAATATTATTATTTAGTTCTAATTGCCCAGGTGGTGTAGGGCAAATGGATTTGTGGATAAGCGAAGTAGGTGCAAAAGGTTATTTTTCAAAACCAACCAACTTTACACAAATTAATACTAAAGGCAATGATTTAACCCCTTTCTTCCACCAACCAACCAATACCCTCTATTTTAGTTCAGATGGTAGGACTGGCTTAGGTGGTTATGATATTTATGTTTATAAAGATGGTCAAATAGAACATGCTGGTTTTCCCTTAAATAGTAGTTTTAATGACACCCATTTTTCCTTAGATCCTACTGGTGATAAAGGTTATTTTTCTTCGAGCAGGCAGGGTTGTATGCGCTTAAGTGAACATGATATGGGATGCCAAGACATTTTCGCAGCGGAGTTTATCAATATAGATTTAGAAGCTTTAACTTTTGATGATTTTACCAAAAAAGAACTAGAAGGGGTAAAGCTTCAATTATTCAAAATACCAGCAGGTAGCATGACCAAAGCGGGTACAGCCACCGAAGCTTTATTAATTGAAGGTAGAACCAATTCTTTGGACAATCAATTCCAATTTGATGGTTTGTTAAGAGATGTTCGCTATCGCTTGGTGGCCTCTAAAGATGGATATGTTAGTGATACCCTAAATTTCAATACTAGAGGTATTTCTCAATCCATTACTTTAAAAAAGGACTTATTCCTTGCCCCTGATATTTTTGAAATGGATTTAACAGCGCTTACTTTCAACCAAGAAAATCAACGAGCTTTAACCAACTGTATTGTACAGTTAATTGATAAAGCATCAGGAGAAAGATTTATCGTAGACAATATTACTGGCAACGATTTTCATTTTGATATCTATTCTCAAAGAGAGTACTGTTTGATTGCTAGTTTAATTGGGTATATTCCAGATACCTTAGAGTTTAACACAAGGAATTATACCGAAGCATCAGGTATTACTTCCCTTGCCAAAAGATTATTTTTGGCACCTGGTGATTTAAAGGTTTTAGACGATTTATTGCCTTTAACGCTCTATTTTGATAATAATGCGCCTGATCCAGGTAGTAGAGAGATTGTAACTACCCAAGATTATGAATCTTTATTTGCAGCCTATTTTCGAAAAAAGAGTGAATTTATAGCCAATTATTCTGAAAATACCCCAATCCCTGTTTTAGATGACAAGGCACAAGCAATTATCGACTTCTTCGATAATGAATTAAAAGGAAACTTTGATACCCTAGGCGTATTTTCAGAAACTTTGATAAAATATTTACAACGGGAGAATACAGCCGTTATTTCAATAAGAGGTTATGCTAGTCCTTTGGCAGGAACAGATTATAATATAAAATTAGGTAGGCGCCGAGTCAATTGTCTAATGAACCACTTTGCCAATTATCGAGATGGTATGCTTAATGAGTATATCGAAAATGGTTCTTTGGTTTTAGATGAAATTTCTTTTGGAGAACGAGAAACAGGCAAGGTGATTAGTGAAAATCCAAAAGACAGAAAAAATTCAGTCTATAGCCCAGAAGCCTCAAGAGAGCGAAAAGTAGAAATAGTCAAAATAACTATTGGAGAAAAATCGGAAGGAGAGTAATTACGCTGTAAATTAAATAAGTTTAAATCCTGCT
>CAZXYA010000873.1:0-3190 GCA_964644655.1 uncultured Saprospiraceae bacterium
GGTTGTTTCGAGGCCAATGCCACTATAACCGCCTGTTACAATTGCCACTTTACCACTTAAATTAATATCAGCAAGTACCTCTTTACCAGTACTTTTTCGATTAAAATTTGATGCAACGGGTATTTGATTTGATTGTGCCATTATTAGATTGTAAAAGATTTATGTTTAAAATATTCGACACTTTTTGAGCGTAATATGTCTATAAGATTAATGAGTTAATGAGCATAAAACGCTTTGGTTACCTCATTTACCTTATGAACTTATCAACTTATTACACTCTATCTAAAAGTGTCGTTAAATTTTGTAGAAGTACTTACTTATTTTTAAAAGTAAAATTAAATAATCATTTTCCTTACGTGTATATAATGTAAAATGTCAAAATAATTTTGAGCCAGTCCAATTATCTAAATTACGCTTTGAGATTAAATAACCCTCTGCCTTTAGCTAAAAGCTTTGAGGTATCCCTGTCTTGAATCAATATTTCTACTAAAATAGTTTTGCTTCCACCTCGTATAACTTTGCCTATTCCCAACAAGCCCTGACCTTTTGCGGGCTATTAGTTGGTACTGCAATATTCGTAATAGCAATCTTTTTCACACCAAAAAATTAAACAACATTTTCTGATCGTTTACCGTCTGATAATCAATTTGATATTCCTTCATTCTATCAATTAAACCTGCATAATCGGTTCTATGTTTTAATTCTATTCCAACCAAAGCAGGACCAGCATTTTTATTATTTTTTTTACTGTACTCAAAATGAGTAATATCATCATGAGGGCCTAAAACATCGTTTAAAAATTGTCGCAAAGCACCTGCCCTTTGCGGAAAACGAATAATAAAATAATGTTTGATACCTTCATACAATAAAGATCGTTCTTTAATATCCTCCATTCTAGTAATATCATTATTTCCACCACCAATTAGACAAACGACTGTCTTATCTTTTATTTTTTCTTTATAGAATTCTAAAGCCCCCAAAGACAAAGCACCTGCTGGTTCGACAACAATGGCTTCTTCGTTATACAATTCTAAAATAGTCGTGCAAACCTTTCCTTCTGGTACAATAATAATGTCATCCACTACTTGTTGGCAAATTTTAAAATTCAAGTCCCCTACCCTACGGACTGCTGCACCGTCCACAAAGACATCCATTTCTTTTAAGGTAATGACTTTTCCTTGCGCTAAAGAAGTTTTCATACCGGGCGAACCTGCTGGTTCAACACCTATAATTTTAGTACTGGGGCTCATTTGTTTAAAATAACTCCCTAAACCCGAAATAATGCCCCCACCACCAATAGCTACAAAAATATAATCAATATCCTTTTCGCAGTCTTCTAATATTTCTAGACCGACGGTTCCCTGTCCTTCAATCACTTTTTCGTCATTGAAAGGATGAATAAATGCCAGTTTATTAGCTTTGGCATCTTTCCATGCTTCTGCATAGGAATCATCAAAGGTATCCCCTATTAGTATTACTTCTACAAAAGATCTACCAAAGGATTTTACTTTATTTATCTTTTGTTTTGGTGTAGTACAGGGCATATATATTTTCCCCTGTACTTCCAAAGCACGACAGGCAAAAGCTACTCCTTGCGCATGATTGCCCGCACTTGCGCAGACGACTCCTTTGCTTAATTCTTCTTTGGAGAGACTAGCCATTTTGTTATAAGCTCCTCGTATCTTATACGACCGAACAACTTGTAAATCTTCCCTTTTAAAATAGATATTTGCCTCGTATTTTTCGGAATAAAAATGATTGTACATCAATGGCGTTTTAGTGGCCACATTTTTTAATCTAACTTTGGCTTTGTAAATATTCTCTACGGAAATTAATGCTGGTTGCTTCATATATGCTTTTAAATTGGAGGGAAATAAGGTTCTCTAAAAATTCAATTTTAAATTGAAAACTATGGTACTGGCTTCGCCAGCTTAGGGAACAAAAATAGAATAATTGTCATGAAGTCCAAGGAGGATCTAGAATAAGTCCGAAACCTTACGCCTAACTGAAAAAAAATCAATTTTAAACTCATATTAACATAATTTTTCCAACCATTTTTTTAATTTGCCCGTTTTGAAAACTACCCTAACAAAATTTTAATTTTTAAATCAAAAACAATTTTCTATTTATGAATTCAATTAAACGACTTCCTATGAATATTTTAAAGAAGGTAACTTTATTACTTGTGTTAGTTGTGGGTCTTTTTACGACTGCAATAGCTCAAGATGCCACCGCAGCTAGTTTGTACAACAAAGGATTAGCCAGTTTGAAAGCTAAAGATTATGAAACAGGTTATCCTCAAATCGAAGAGGCGCTAAAAGTAGCAGAAGCAGAAGGAAATGAAAAAGTGATAACTTTAGCCAAGAAAAATGGCGCTAAAGCAGCTTATAATTTAGGCTCTGCTAAAAGAAAAGCAAAAGCTTATGATGAAGCCTTAACTTTATTTGCTAGAGGGATGGAATTAAATCCTGATTATTCTTCTAATTATATGGGGAAAGCACAGGCTTTAGACGGAAAAGGAGAAAAGACAGCAGCTGTTACCGCTTATATCGCAGCGGCTGATTTATCCGAAAAAAGTGGCAAAGCAGAACGTGCTACTCAATTGATCAAGAAAGCAGGAAGCATTGTTGGTAAATTATATTCTGGCAAAAATTATGCAGGTGCTATTGAAGCAGGAAAAGCCTATTTAGAATTAAAAGAAACGCATAACGTACATTATTATTTAGGCCAGTCTTTATCTAAGCAAAAAGATAAGGACAATGCAGTCTCACATATCAACAAAGCAGTTGAATTAGCAGAAGCTAGTGGGGCAGCTGTTCCCGATAAGTATTACTGGGCACAAGGAAATATCTTAGAAGCGACTGGTAATAAGGCAGATGCTTTAGCAGCTTATAAGAAAATATCAGGAGAGAAATATAAGGCGAATGCTGATTTTAAAGTAAAGGAACTTGGAGGCAAGTAAACTAAGAGCATGTTTAAATTTTTAGAAATTTGATTATCCGTCATTTATGCTACCTCATAGTCAAAATTGTTTGATTGTTAAGATTGTTTAATGGTTAACAATCAAAATTTTCTTATCAAAAAACCACTTCAACCTTGAAGTGGTTTTTTTGTTCTAATAAGCCCTGCTAGATGACTAAGTAGTCTGTCCAGTTAATACTGTCGGTATCTTTTGATAAAATATTGCCGA
>CAZXYA010000874.1:0-3186 GCA_964644655.1 uncultured Saprospiraceae bacterium
TCGTAATTTTTATGGATGCTGGTTCGGACCAGATGCCGTCGGCGTTGGCGGCTTTGACTTTGAAGGTGTAGTTGCCTGGGGGGAGGTTAGAGAAACGGGCGGTGCGTTCTTTACCTACTTGTTGCCAATTGGATTCATGGTTTTCTAGTTGGTAAGCGTAGGTAATTTGTTTGGAGTTGTTGAAGTTGATGCCTACATATTGGAAGATTAAATCATTTTGTTGATAATCAAAACCAAGTAATCCATTCGAATTTAAATCTTTACTTTCCCGTGTTCCATCATCAAGTATATAATTTAATTTTTGAATTATAACTCTGGGAGCAATTGAATCTATATTTAAACTATCTGGATGAAAAGTATATAAACCTTCGCTTCCTAAAACTCTAATGAAGCCTTTTTTGTTAGTAGTAGCATAATAATGTGCTTTTATTTTATTTAATTGAGCAACTTCCTCTATTTCTGAGGTCTTGGGATTAAACCTGAAAGTTCCATTTGGAGTAAACATCCAAAATTGACCATGGCTATCTCGTTGCGCTAAGCCATTTTTTAAGTTTTTATTGCCGACTTTTGTTATCTTTTGGGATATATCTACTCCTTGTGTATAGCCTAACAAACCATATCTTGTTATAATCCAACAGTTTCCAGATTGGTCTTCTAATAAATGAGAAACACTAGTGTTATTATTCAATACTTTGATGGTGTCTAAAGTATTATTATCGGAAAGTCTAAAAAGACTAATATTTCCATTAGCCTCACTTAGCCAAAAACCTTCATCATTTTTATGCTTTATCCCTCTAATATATCCCCATGATTGCTTTGGTCGCTCTAATTCTTTGACTATTTTTAAAGTATTTACATTAATCAAATGAGATGCTGGCAAAAATGCTAGCGAATCATTTAACATCGAACTAGGGAAATACATCTCACTCTTACTTGAAAATAATGCAGGTAATGTTTCTGTAATTTGATGGCTACTAGGGTCATATACTAGATGAAAATTTGGGCTACGAAATAACACTTTTCCATTGGGTAAGTCTAAAACTGGTGATACAGGAAACTCTTTATGCCCTAGAAAATTATCCTTGTAAATCTTTAATTGCTCTTGTTTAGCGTCATACTGTATTAAGCCCTTATCATTTGTACCTATCCATACATTTTCAGCACTATCTTCTACTAAATTCCATACGTTCCCATCTTGGACAATAGATTTTAAATCTACTTTATGAAATGAAGGTTTTTTTAAATCTATTTTATAAACTCCATCAGATTTAGTGCCTGCCCAAAGGTTTTTATTTTTATCTATATATAGTTTAAATAGTACATTGCTTGAATTATTAGGCCCTCGATTCTTTCCTCCATCAGTATAATCAAAATTAAAATGCTTCAAATTGGGTCTACCTTCCTCTAGTATCGGAATAAAAGGAGGCGAAAGTTTGAATAATCCTGCAAATTGGGAAGCAATCCAAAGATTATCATTATCATCCACCATTAAATCGCGATATTCCGTTTGTATATAGGCAACATTTTCAGGTAAACCCGATTTGATTTCCTGAAAGGTATTAGTCCGTTTATCGTAAATTCCTAGATAGGGAGAATAAAGCAGTTGTTGTTCTTTAATATTGGCTTTTCTTCCGATTACCCACAATTCATGCTTAGATTTACCTCTAAGAGCCAATACCTTACAAGGACATTCAGTCGATTTTTTTATATAATCACAAACTGGGTTTAGTTGAATCCCATGTTGGCTCACACTAGCTTTCCCTAATTCTATATAACTTCTATACCAAATCTGTCCATCCTTATCTTTATAAAGACTTACCTCTAAATCACTTAATAGCTTAGTTTGCTCCTTGTATTCTCCTATTACTTGATTAATTTTTTTCTCAACTCCTTGATTGCATTCAATTAGCAGTATTCCTCTCCACTTTGGTTCATTCATTTCCTCTTTAAACCCCATAAAATCTTGATATAAGTTGGGAGGAGCAAATTCAGGCTTCTCAAAAACCAAAGAGTAATTACCTGCTGGAAGGCTTAAGGTATCTATAATGGTTCGGAAATAATAAAAACTTCCACCAGAAAAATAACTTTTTTCAAGGCCTAATTCCCAAACTTTATTTCCCACTTCGTCTTCAATCCAACCTTGTTCGAAAAACTTTTTTGTTATTAATCCTATAACACCTGAAGCCACCACTACAAAATCTGAATCTTTATTTAATGAAAAAACTGACTTTTGTCTCTTCTTGTCTTCTCTCTCGATTATTTCAAAATAAGGACGCTCCACTTTTAATTCATTAATAATGGGAAGTAATTTATCTTGAATTGGTTCTTGGATTACGCCAAAGATAGAATCAGTTGAAGTTGCCACCTTCAACCCTTTAATTGAACTATACCAGATATTATTATCAGCATCCACTTCATGATTTAGTACTATGTCTTCTAAAATTTTACCTGTTGAATATTTTTTAACAACTTCCCCATTTTCTTTAAATTTGAATAATCCATTTCCTAAAGTAGAAATATATAAATGTCCATCTTTTGCCGCTGTTACTCTATTTATGTGGCTCAAATCATCGTATGTTTGCTCTTCCTCTGGCAAATCCACTCCTTGAAAGGTATATCCATCAAAACGATAACTTCTAGCAGGTGTGCTTAACCATAAATAACCATTTTTATCTTCGGCAAAACCTCCAAAGTGCCGTGTTCCTTCTATATCTCTATAATGCTGAATATTATGTCCATGTTCTTGAAATTCTCTAGTCTGTCCCCAAACCAAAACCTGCCCCATAAAAAACAAGGCAACCACCCCAATCCAATTGTTAAATCTCCATTTTCTCATATCAAAATTTTATTATTCTATTGAAAACTATATAAATGTAGGGAAGTCTCCTCCCCTACCTCAACAAATGGTATTGACAAATAATTTATATAATTCACCAAAGGGCTTTGCATTTTCCATAGGGCTTTAGCCCTATGTTACTATATATCCCACCTTGGTGCTGGTGCGTAACTTCCGTTATAAATAATCTCAACAATTACAACAATCATTCTGCGTCAAATTTGGGTTTCTGTCCACATCTCTCTGTGGTAGCGGCCAAACATTATCGCAAGCATCATAGCCAATTGGACTCAAAACACTTTCTGCTCTTCCTTTTCTCCTTAAATCAATTAATCGATGTCCGCCTTCAA
>CAZXYA010000875.1:0-3185 GCA_964644655.1 uncultured Saprospiraceae bacterium
GATTAAACTATCAATTACTTATGACTTGAACCACTAGATTTTGTAAAAAGCGTATCGTTTCAAAGCAATTCATTATTCATTCTTAATAATAATTAGCTACTTATACAAACTTATTAATAGCTATGAGTTATTATTCCTTAACTGATTTATCTTAATTTTTTTTTTAGATAAGAGTAGTTTTGAAGATAATTTCAAGCATGATAAATTTTATATTAAATGAGTAACCTATCTTATACCTATTGGAAAAAAGAGGCAAAAAAATTAACCCCTCGCAATCAATTGTTTATCAATGGAAAATTTGTAAAATCAAAATCCAAAAAGACTTTTGATTGTATCAATCCTGCGAATAATAAATTAATTACCAAACTACCTGCTGGTAATGCCGCGGATGTCAATAGAGCGGTAGCTGCTGCTAGAAAAGCTTTTGATAGTGGCGCTTGGTCAGAACTTGCTCCTTCAGGAAGAAAACAAGTGTTACAAAAATTGGCAGCTTTAATTTTGGAACATCAAGAAGAGTTTGCGCTACTTGAATCTATCGACATGGGTAAACCTGTAATGGAGGCATATAATATTGATGTAGGTGGCGCAGCAGCGATTTTAGGTTGGTATGCCGAACTATGCGATAAGGTGTATGATGAAATTGCACCAACAGGAAATAACTCTCTTGCAACGATTACTCGGGAACCAATTGGCGTAGTAGGGGCGGTAGTGCCATGGAATTTTCCATTGGATTTGGCTATTTGGAAATTAGGACCTGCCTTAGCAGCTGGGAATAGTGTGGTTTTAAAGCCTTCTGAAAATTCTAGTTTATCTGTTTTAAAATTGGCAGAACTAGCGGTTAAGGCAGGTCTGCCAGCAGGGGTATTTAATGTAGTGACGGGCTTTGGTCCAGATGTAGGAGCGCCCTTAGGATTGCATAATGATGTCGATTGTGTAACATTTACAGGGTCCACACCAACTGGTAAATTATTCTTGAAATATAGTGCAGAGAGTAACATGAAACCAGTCTGGTTGGAGACAGGGGGAAAAACACCAAACCTTATCTTTGAAGATTGTGAAGATTTAGATTTAGCAGCAGATAAGGCAGCTTGGGGTATCTTTTTTAATCAGGGAGAAATCTGTTCTGCTGCATCTCGATTATTGGTGCAAGAATCTATCAAAGATGAATTTATTGCCAAATTGGTAGAACGAACAAAATTATATCAACCGGCTGACCCGTTAAAACCTTCTACGTTAATGGGAGCAATCGTTGATAAGAAACAAACGGATAAAATCATGCACTACATCGAAAAAGGAACAGAAGAGGGCGGCAAAATTGTTGCTGGTGGGAAAAGATGCAAAATTAGTGGAAGTGATAATTATATCCAACCTACTATTTTTACTGATGTGACCAATGATATGACGATTGCGCAAGAAGAAATATTTGGTCCTGTTTTATCAGTCCTTACTTTCAAAACAGAAGAAGAGGCCATTGCAATTGCCAATGATACTCCTTATGGTTTGGCCGCTGCCGTTTGGACAGATAATTTAAGTCGAGCCCATCGAGTGGCTAGAAAATTAAAAGCAGGAACGGTTTCCGTTAATACGATTGATGCCTTGAGTCCAATGACTCCTTTTGGTGGATTCAAACAATCAGGTATTGGCAGGGATTTATCCATTCACGCTTTGGATAAATATACGCAAATGAAAACAACTTGGATAGAACTTAAATCTTAGGATGCTTTTTATATTACCCACCTTCTTATGCTTTGATACATACTCCAATTTTATATAGCTATTTTTGAAAGAAAAGGTTTCTGTCTCTAGGTAGAAACCTTTTCTTTTCCTTCTTTAAATAATAACAAATAAAAATGACTACTACAACCAATACGACACCCAAATATGACCTACTTAGCATTCCTGTATTGGTCGCTGCACTAGGGTACTTTGTCGATATTTACGATTTAACCGTTTTCGGTATTTTGAGAGTACCCAGTTTACAAGATATGGGCCTAGATGCAGATGCCGTTTCTACTATGGGTACTTTTATATATAATGCACAATTAGTCGGCTTGATATTAGGGGGAATTATTTGGGGCGTAATTGGCGATAAAATAGGTCGAAAAACTATCTTATTTGGGTCTATTCTTATTTACTCCATCGCCAATATTTTGAATGGCTTTGTGCAAGATACCACCTCCTATGCCATCCTACGTTTTATTGCAGGCATTGGATTAGCAGGAGAGTTAGGGGCAGCGATTACCTTAGTCGCAGAATTGGTGAAAGTAGAAAAGCGGAGTTTTGCTACTTCTTTAGTAACTGGTATTGGTTTATTAGGGGCAATTGTCGCCTATTATTCTTACGAATATACGAGTTGGCGAATCACTTATATTATTGGTGGTGTATTAGGTTTGCTCATTTTACTAATGCGGTATGGCGTGTATGAATCAGGTGTTTTTAGTAAAATAAAAGAAGATGATTCTATAGAGAAAGGAAATTTTTTATCTTTATTATTTGATAGAAAAACAGCATTCCGTTATTTAAGTTGTATTGGTATTGCCATTCCTAACTATTTTTTCTTTGGACTTTTTGCTGCCTTTGCTAACGAAATTGGGCTGGCACTAGGAATTAGTGATGTCTCCGCAGGTAAAGCAGTCATGGTATATTATATTGGCTTGGCATTAGGGGATTTGATAAGTGGTCCATTAAGTCATTATTTCAAATCCAGAAAATTAGTTATCGGTAGTATGCTAGCAGCCACCATGTTGGCTACATTATTGATGGTTAGTGGTATAATTTCTTCCCCATTTATGTATTATTGTTTTTGCTTTATAGGCGCATTTGCATCGGGGTATTGGGCGATGTTTTTAATTGTTACTTCCGAAACTTTTGGTACGAATTTGCGCGCTACGGCTACAACTTCTGCCCCAAATATGGTCCGCGGGTCTTTGATATTGGTTTTATTATTATTTCAATATTTAAAACCTTCAGGAATATTATTTTCAGCTACTGTAGTGGGGGGAATTTGTTTTTTCATTGGCTTTCTTTCCCTTTGGTACTTAAAAGAAACTTATAATCGAAATTTAGACTTTATAGAACGATAGTGTGTGAATTAGTACTTATGTAAGGGAGCAGGTAATAAATAAGCTACTGGTTCAAGACATAAATCCTTAACAGTTTAAATCGGTGCCTTTTTCCGTTATACT
>CAZXYA010000876.1:0-3174 GCA_964644655.1 uncultured Saprospiraceae bacterium
TCGTAATTTTTATGGATGCTGGTTCGGACCAGATGCCGTCGGCGTTGGCGGCTTTTACTTTGAAGGTGTAGTTGCCTGGGGGGAGGTTAGGAAAACGGGCAGTTCTTTCTGTACCAGCATTTACCCAATTTGCATTAATACCTTCTAATTGGTATTGGTATTCTTGGTTTTGGGTATCATCAAAGTGGATGCCGATATAATCAATGGATACATCGTTTTGATTATAAAAAAAAGTCAATTTTTCTTTATTTTCATGGGCGTTATTATCTGATAGCACCGATTTATTGGACACCTTTATATCTGTGATTTCAAGACTGGGAGTAATTTCGCTTTTCTTGATATTTTTTGGGTGAAAAGAACTGTAACCATTTTGTGTAAGTAATTTAATATAACCATCCTGCTTTTGAATTAGATAATTATTACTCCATTGAGGGTCAAATTCCGTAAATTGCAATTGCCTAAAAGTTTCAAATTCCTGACTTTTCAAATCAAATCTTTCTATTCCTAAAATATTCAGCACCCAGATATAAGGTGAATCAATTAGTAAATCTAAAATGGTGGAATTATCTAAGCCCGCCTCTTCTGCAAATAATATTAAGGTATCTTTTTTGGGATCTAGTTTGGCTAAGCCTAATGCATGTGTCCCCCAAATATTTCCTTCCGCATCTTGTTCAACTTGTAGCGTTTGATTTTTAAAAGAGCTTTCAAATAAGGTATCTATTTGCTTTTCCTCTTCATTGTAATTTATATGTAGAAGCGGTCCATATCCTCTTCCTTTTACAAGCCAAAACCCTAGCTCTTTATCTGCCAAAATTCCCGTCACTATTTCTTTAGAATTTTGAAAAGGGTTTGCTTCATTTGAACCAGCTATGATTGTTAGAAACTCATTGGTGGCCTCCTCAAATTGATAAACTCCACCCTGCATGGTTAAAAACCATTTTCTTCCTTCTTTATCAGCTGCATATTGGTATACATAATCAAATTTTATTTTGTCCCTATCTGGTAATGGGTAGTTTTGAAATTGAGACTCCTGAGGATTATATTTTATCAATTGTTTATTTCCACCAAACCAAAGCACCCCATTTTTGTCTTCTGATAAGAGGAAAGGGGAAGGTTTAGTTTTTAAATTTTCTTGATTATGATAATTAATTTTTTTTGAAATAAGATTATAACTAATTAAACCGTCCTCATTAGTTGAAAACCAAATATTCTTTTTACGGTCTTCATAGATACCTGATAAATTAGTTCCTTCTTTTAAGCGGGAGGGTTTTACCACATTGACAATTTCTAGTCCACTCTTAGCTAATTCAATTTTATACAAATGCCTTGACCTAGTTGCCACCCATAGGTTATTTTTGTCATCTATTAATAAATCTCTTGTATATTGATTATCCATTTTCAATAATGGATTATTAGATAAATTGATGTGATTTATGTTAGGTTTACTAACTGTATTTGAAATTTCATAAAACGGTGGGCTTAATTTAAATACCCCATGAGGAGAAGTGCCTATCCAAACATTACCTTTTGAATCTTCTTGTACACTAGTAATTCGTCCAATAGTCTTTGGTAGGCCATGTTTTATGGCTTTTAGTTCATTATTTTTAGGTTTATAAGAAAACAAGGAAACTTGATTGGAGTTAATTAATTGCGTGTTTTGAATAGGAATCCAAACCGTTCCTGATGTACCTAACGCTGCACCACCATAAGATTCCCCTGGTAAATTTTCATGTAATAATTCAATATCTATGGTGTCTTTTTCCCCATGATTTATTCTACCGATGCCTTTTTTAGAGAGTACAAAAGTTTGCCCATTATCATCATGAAAAGGGAATGTATTTCCTTTAAACCCTTGGGTTTCAGGTCTCCCTAATTCCAAAATAGCCGCTAACTGATTACTTGGTATCCCATCTGAATCAAAGGCTTGAATGCCCCACCAATCTGAAATACTTGAGGGAGTAACATTCCATCTACCATATGCATGATTTTGGTCAGTATGATAATTCAAATAGTATTTTCCTTTATTTAAAACAAGGGTGTCAATTTGAATAATATTGCTGCCATCACCACCAGCGTATTTAGCACTTTGTTCATCAACTTCCCAAATCGTCTGTGCTTGACTATCTGTTATCCAGCCATAATCACATTTTTCCGATTCTCCTACATTTATTATTAGAATTCTTGTTTTTTTAGCTATTTCAAAACTTTCTTTTAGGTCTTGTCTATTCTCAACTTTTATTAACTGTTTTCGCCTAATTTGAGGAGCTGCTATAATTTCCTCTATAAACTCCCTTCCTTCAGTTGGAAAACTATCAGGTAGATGTGTTTCAATTTTATAAGAAGGATTGCTCGACATTAATATTTTAAATCCTGGTCTACTTCCTGCCCACACTACCCCTTTTTCATCTGTGGTCATACTTGCAATAACTTTTGGTTCTTTGTCTTTTATTAATTCAAAAGTTTCTGTGCGAGGATTAAATCGTAATAATTCTTTTTGATAATAACTTGTAATCCAAATATATCCGTCCTTATCCTCCGCCAACTTCCCTAAATAACTAGAAGGGCCTTTCGGAAGTAGGCCATATTTGGGTTTATATTTTTTGAATTCATAGCCATCATATTTTAATAAATAGTCTAAATTAGTAGTCCAAACAAACCCTTTGTTATCTTGAATTAAATCATTGGTTTGCGACTTAACAAGCCCATCTTTTTCTTTATATCTTTCTACCCGATGCCCTGCCTCGTAAAAAATTTCCGCCTGACCATTCAAATTAGTTGACCAAATCCCTAAGAGAAAAACCATAGAATAACACAAATAAATTGCTTTTTTTAGCATACTAAAATTTTATGGTTATTTAAATCTATTTCATTACCATTTCTTCCACTCCACTCCAATCTTCCGCCACCCCATTCACAATATACCCCACCGACTTATCCAAATAATAAGCTGCCGCTTTATCACCTTCATTCACCACCAACACCTGCTTAAAACACTCCGCCGACTTCCCAAATTCTTTTTGATAATAATGGCTGATACCTCGTTCAAATAAATCATGGGTTCGTGCTTTTAGTTGGCGAATCGCTACTGGTTCTCCTTCGTATAAATCATAGATTTTTAGGGCTTTGTCTTTGCCTTTTACTTTTACTTTGCCTAGGTAGCGATAGGCAAACGTA
>CAZXYA010000877.1:0-3159 GCA_964644655.1 uncultured Saprospiraceae bacterium
CCGTCTTTTATGCCGATGGAGGCTCTGCCGAGACCGTAGAATAGTTTGATTTTTAGAGGAAGGTTGTTCATTTTGTGTATTTATATTGAAATAGGACTAGGCATTTAACTAGATATAAATTACTTGAAACTCCAAAACCAAGCCCCAACGAGGCGAAATATGTCAACCTAGGATGAAGTCCTAGGATTAGGAGTACGCAAACCTGTAACTTCAAAGCCCCGAAGGGGCGACATATTCCTATTCATGTTTATGTCGCCCCTTCGGGGCTTGATGAGGTAGATTTTAGTTCTATTCCTAGGGTTTTACCCTAGGTTGACAAATGCCGCCCCGTTGGGGCTTACTAATTGCGCTTTATTCTACACGCTTCCAAACCAAAGTCCGACCCGAAGAACCTTGAGAAATGGTAATACTCAATTTATCTTCAGTTGGCTCAACAACTGTATCTACTTCTCGGTTTCTTCTGGCAACAAACAATTTTCCTTTCCATTGTCCATCTACTTTTTTAAAATCCCTTAATACATTGGTACCAACTTTGGCTTTCCCACTACCAGGCTCAATAACTTTTCCGTACCAAGCCCCCTCTTTCTGATAGGTTTCGATTTTGGTATTGCCCTTATTGGTCAGCCAAGTCCCTTTTTGAAAATCTTGTGCAGATAAGGAGATGAAGCATCCTAGTGCTAGGATTAGACAAGTAATTTTTTTCATGTTTTTTATTTAGGTGTCAGGGGCGAGGTGTCAGACGGAGCAAACTGACTCCTGACACCTGTCTCCTGACTCCTATATTAATAAGACATTTCTACTATTTTCTGAACATCCGTTGGCGTTACTTTTTGGCGTTCTCTAAGTTTTACCCCTTATTTTAACCGACAATGCAGCCGTCTGACAACGAAGTGTTCTGACAGCGCAGCGGTCTGACAATGAAATGGTCTCTCTTCTCACTTAAAAACCAAATACCCATCATCAATACTTTTGAATCGGAGGGCTATCATATCTTTTATATAATTCTGATTCAGTTTCCAAGGGTATTCATTTCCTTGCTTAGGTAGTTGGTCCAAAGCTCGTTGAATATAGCCTGAGGCTAAATCCGAGGCTGGTTCGGTAGCTATATTTTTATCAGAAAGTGTTGGTGTACAGGAACTTAGTCCTTTCTTATCCATGTGCTTCAATAAGCGACAAAAATATTCGCCAACTAAATCTGCTTTGAGCGTCCAAGAGGCATTGGTATAGCCAGTAATAGCCACCATATTGGGCACGTCTTGTAACATCATCCCTTTATAATTAACCAAACTGGAAGGGTCAATAGCTTTGCCATTTACCTTAATGTTGATGCCTCCCATAAATTTTATTTTCAAGCCTGTGGCAGAAACGACTATGTCTGCTTCCAACTCTTTTCCTGATTTTAGCAGGATGCCTCTTTCTGTAAAGGAATCAATGTGGTCAGTTACAATCGTACACTTGCCTTCGTTAATGGCATTAAATAAATCATTATCTACACAAGCACAAATTCGCTCATCCCAAGGGTCGTACTTTGGGTTAAAATGAGTCTCTACATCATAGTCGGTACCCAATACTTTTTTAATCTCCTTTTTTATAAAATTGCGAATATCTTTTGGTTTCTTTTTGGATAGGTTGTAGAAAAAAATTTGCCTCAACACTTGTTTCCAACGTGCTAGAGAATGGGCAGTTTTACTCGGTAGCCATCGCTTAACAAATTTTGAGAATGCGTCATGTTTAGGCATACTCAAAATATACGTTGGAGACCGTTGTAGCATCGTGACATGCTTTGTCTTTTGGGCCATTGTTGGAAGAAGGGTAATAGCGGTTGCTCCACTTCCGATAACGATTACTTCTTTATTTTCATAGTCAATATCAGCCCTCCATTTTTGTGGATGCACAAACTGTCCTTGATATTTTTCTAATCCCTTGAAATTGGGCGTATATCCTTCATCATAATCATAATAGCCTGTACCCGACACCAAAAAATTACAACTTAATTGTATCGCTTCTTTACTTTCCTTGTCTTTACCAACAACCGTCCATTTATCTTCATCGGAACTCCAAGACAGCTCAGAAATCCAATGGTTAAATTTAATATGCTTCCTTAATTCATAATCGTCAATCGTTTCATTGAGGTACTTCATAATAGTTGCCCCATCAGAAATCGTTTTATCATACATCCAGGGTTTAAAACTATAGGAAAAGGTGTGCATATCAGAATCCGAACGAATACCAGGGTATTTGAATAAATCCCAAGTGCCTCCTATGTTATTTCTTCCTTCTAACATAGCAAAGGTCTTGTTGGGACAATTGCGTCTCAAGTGGCAAGCTGCTCCGATACCCGATAAACCTGCTCCGATTATGATTACGTCAAAATGTTTGGTGCTGCTATTTTTCATTATTTTTGTTAATTTACGTAGCTTAGACATTCCTGTCTGAGCAAACCACATACTGCTCAGACAAGAATGTCTAAGCTACTTCTCTCTTACTTCATCAAACTATTAAATGGTTTAAACCTATCATACATCCCCATTTTTTCTATTTGCTCTTTCCATAAAATTTTAATCCGCATGTTCAAAGGCAGTTTTGACAAGAAATTGATGCTGGAGGCTAAATGACCTGACAGAATATTCTTTTTCCCTTTTTTAATAGCTTTTATAACATCACGGACCACGGCTTCTGGAGGCGTGACTAAGGTCTTTTTATAGGTATCCGTTTCTAAACCATCTGCGATAGCGGTTTTGATTTTCCCCGGCATGACATTATGAATACTTATGGGAGATTTATAAAATTCTGCCATGAGCGTTTCCGTAAATCCTCGCACGGCAAACTTGGACGTATTATAGGCAATAGCTCCTGGCGCACCTATCAAACTAGCGACACTTGACACATTGACAACTGCTCCTTCATTATTTTCCACTAGTTGTGGAAGAAAGGCACGACAGCCATAAATGACGCCAAATAAATTCACTTCCATCACTTTTTGAAATGCTTTGGCATCCCCATAAATGAATGGCCCTCCGCCCCCTGCAATTCCTGCATTATTAATAATGATATGGGTATTGCCCAATGTGGATTTTACGTCTTCCGCAAATTGGAATACTTCTGTTTCGACAGAAACATCGAAAGCCTTAGTGAAAACTTCGGTTACGCCAAGGTCTT
>CAZXYA010000878.1:0-3156 GCA_964644655.1 uncultured Saprospiraceae bacterium
CCAAAAAGGGGATTTTTTTTAGCAATTTCAGTTCCTTCTTCAATAATGGTTTTAATAAACTTAAAATCTTCCTTTTGTGTATTGGTTTTATCACTTTTAGCCATTTGACCATAGCTTAAATAGGCACAATAGGTTTTCAGCTTCATAATGAAATAGTATTCATCTAAAGCGGTTGAAATACCTTTGAAATTGGGTTGTTGTATGCCCTCGCTGGCTTGGATTTTCCAGTTAGCGAGGGCTTGGTTAATTTTGTTTTGGAGTTTTTGGTTGGTTGACATAAGTTTTATTAAAAAACATTTCTTATTTTAATTCTTATTTTTTGGTGACCATTGACCCCTATGGTTTTTTGGCCTTTTTCTCGGTAATCTTCTCCGCATATCACCTTTTTCTCCAGCAGCATCTTTTAAAAATCTCCCAGTTCCTTTTTGATGTTTATTTTTCTTAGAAGGACTTTTGTTATTGGTATGTTCCTTCCTGTTTTTCAATTTTTGTTGTTGAATATCTTTTAATTTTTTTTCTTTACTAGTTTTTGAAGATTTTTTATTAGGAGAATTTATATTTTCAATATTTTCAGTTTCTTGGGTTTTATCGTATTTATTAGCTTTATTATATCCCTCATAAACTTTATCTCTAACTTTTTCTGCGCCCTTTGTACCTACGTAAATAATTCCTAATCCGATTAAAACATCTTTAACCGCTTCGGCTAAAAGAATAAAGGGAGGAATTGCTGCTGCTTGAATTAACCTGCCATCAGGGTCAACATATTTAACAGGATTCAACAAAGTATAATGATAAGGACTCCACCCCGCATACTTCTCCATCAAAGGGTCCGTACTCTGCCAAAGAGAAATCCTTGGGTCATAATACCGAGCCCCATAATAATACAATCCAGTCGCATCATCTAATTCTTTGCCATTATATTTATAAGGTTGGGCGCTAGAAGAAGTCTTTTCCTCCACAAAAGACTCCCCAAAAGCAGTATATTCGGTATGTTGCCGCACCAAACCATTTACATCCGTCAAATAATTACTACTGCCCAAATGGTCAGGGTGGTAGAAAAATTGTTCCCCTTCAAAGATAATGGGATGCCCTAAATAACCATAACCAGCAGTCACATTATCGTTGGTGATGTCTTTGGTTTCAACAATAGTAGGGTGACTAGGAGGTTCAACAGTACTGGTATCTATTTCTATTCTTACTTGTGGCCAACGGTCATCGGGTCGGTCATAATTTCCACTTGGAAATATAGGAAATGGGTCACCAGAACGTAAGGGGTCAGTATTAAAATAATTAATGGTTGGATGTCCGGGGCTTGCAGGAATGTTTTGAATTTCCCTTTCCATATTTTGCATTCTTTGGACAAAATTTTTATTTCCTGCGGTAATCCCTCGATTAGGGGCAATCATATTATTTTTAAAACTACCAATCCCAATTTTACTAGTAATGCGCTGTCCTTCAATAAAATAATGCTTAGTAAACCTAGTATTATTGACCACCAAATAAGGGTTTACATACAAAGTATAAGCTGTATCATGCCGAATAAAACCTGCTGGTGTACCATTCAAAAATGCTCCCTCAAAATTACTACTTTCACTTTTTATCACTCGCTCGCCGCTTGCGTCATAAGTATATTGACTTAAATGGTCTTTTTGTTTAACGCCTCTTAGCGTATTATCCTCATTAAAATAAAATTCTCTTACTACACCCGAAGTATCCACCCATTTGGTCATATTACCATTGGCATCATATTCATACTTCACACTACCAATATTATCAGGTATATGAGGGCGGTCTTGCTGATACACATAATTCAAATCATAAGTTAAATTATCTGACAGAATACCGTCTTTCTGATGAATTTGCGTTTTTTGAGAAATATTATGCAAATTATCATAAGTCATAGTTAATTGATAATCTGAGCCAAATTCATTACCCATAAAATTACCATTGGCTTGTGTCAAACGGTATAAATCGTCATAAACATAGTTTTGTGTACAAGAACCACCAATCATACCACCGACTATCGGCACATTATTTTCTATCATTTCAATATTGTCTACTTTATCATATTCATAGGTATTATTGATGATTTGACGATTAGCCGCACCCATTACTTCTAAATGTTTTAAACGGCGGCGGTCATCCTCATATTGATAATGAGTGGTCGTGCTATTCCCATATTCCAAAAAGGTGCGCTGCTCAAACTTGTCATAACGTAATTGTTTGACATAATGATAGGTAGTATCATTTTTAACCCCATTCATGGCAATTAACTTACCCGCAGCATTATAATCATAGGTGACTTCTTCTCCATCGGCATAAATCATTTTTTGTAAACGATTCCAAGTATCATATTCATATTCTGTCACATAAGTCAATTGAGTAGCAGGGTCAACGATAATCGTTCGAATGTCTTTAATCACTTCTCCTAATTTACCAAAGAACAATTCTTTACCGCCACTTGCATCTTCTTGTAACCAAATACGCCCAACTCGATTATGTGTAGCTGTGGTGTCCCCATAATGATACCGCACCCTATTTTGAAAATTTCGAGGATAATCAATTTGCACCAATCGCTCAAAATCATACTTGTATTTGATAGCCCCTCCATTTGGGATTTTTGCGCTTATTTCAGCAGTAATTTTACTAGTCAAGTTATTTGCTAAATCGTAGAAATAAGCTGTTTTTCCAGTTGCAGGATGCGTCATACTAGTTTTACGTCCTAGTTGGTCATAGTCATAAGTAGTTTCATTGCCTCCATCATCTTTCACGGTCATTAATTCCGAAATAGGGTTATAATCAAAATTAGTCCAAATAATTTTGCTACCAGAAAGGTGCGCACCTTTTGCTCTTTCTCGTTTCCGTATATCAGTAAAAGTTTCTCGAATATGGTTTTCGGCATCCTTAATTTTTGTTTGAAACGCTATTAATCCATTATTATCGGGAGCAATAGCATAAGTCGTTTGAGTCATAGCACTATCAGGCAAGAATATATTTATAGGGCGGTCTAAAATATCAAATTGGGTGGTAGTCGGATTAATGTCATCAAAAACTTCATTAAAAACAAGCCACCTAGCCGTATCTTCTGTAATTGGATAATAAGTCTCAATTGTTCGGCCAAAAGCATCAAATTTTACCCTGCCAGAGACAATCATT
>CAZXYA010000879.1:0-3153 GCA_964644655.1 uncultured Saprospiraceae bacterium
TTATTCACGCCAGCCAAAAATTAGATTTTTTTCTTAAAATCTTCACGAACCATTGTATTACACATAGTTTTTTTTGTAGTTGATAATAATTATCAAAATTTACTGTACCAAAGCTCCTATCTGCACCTTCCATAAATCTGCATAAATCCCATCAGTAACTAATAAATCAGCATGTGTACCCGATTCAGTAATCTGCCCGTCTTTGAGTACTATAATTTTATCCGCATGTCGAATCGTAGATAATCGGTGCGCAATAATCAAGGCCGTTTTACCTTCGGTTAATTGATGCAAATTTTGTTGGATAGCTCGTTCTGTTTCAGTATCGACGGCAGAGGTTGCTTCATCTAAAATAAGCATAGGGGCATCTTTTAAAATCGCTCTAGCAATACTTAATCGTTGGCGTTGACCACCTGATAATTTGATGCCTCGCTCCCCTATTATTGCGTTATAGTTATCCGGAAGGGTATCAATAAAATCGTGTAATTGGGCTTTTTTCGCTGCTTCAATAATTGCCTCATTGGTTGCAGTAGGCATACCATACGCAATATTTTCTTGAATGCTCCCGTGAAACAAATAGACTTCTTGGCTAACAAAACCAATATTTTGGCGAAGGTTTTTTAAGGTCAGGTTTTTAATATCAATTCCCTCTATTTCGATACTGCCTGATTTAACATCATATAATCGAAGTAATAATTTGATTAAGGTTGTTTTACCGCCACCTGTCGGTCCTGCAATGCCAATCGTCTGTCCTTTTTGAATATTCAAAGAAATATTATCTAGAATTATTTGATCTTTTTTATACCAAAAAGAAATGTTTTTTAGATAAATATTGCCACTATTACTAGGCAAATTTTCTGGATTATTAGCTTCCATGATTTGATTCTCCGCATCAATCAAGCCAAAAATTCTACGAGAAGAAGCTTTCGCTCTTTCATATTGATCAAACACATCGCCTAATCGAGTAATCGGCCATAATAACCGTTCTAACATCATGGCAATAAAAGCCATAGAACCAATTGTAAAACCATTCATCCCATTAATCACCCAATAACCACCGAGTAATAAAGCAGTTGCATAACCAGCAACGATCACCATACGAATCAAAGGAACATACAAAGCATTCCATTGAATGGCACCAAAATTGGCTGCTTGATAATTTTTAGAACTTTCAATAACTCTTTTGGTCTCATAATCCTCTGCAGTAAAACTTTTAATCACCGCAATACCAGAAATATTATTTTCTAGCCGATTGCTTAATTCACCAACGGTCGTTCGCACATTTTTATAATGCGGTTCAATTTTCTGTTGGTATAAAAAACTCCCCCAAATAATAAAAGGAATCGACGCCATACTAAGTGCGCCTAATTGCCAAGAGAAACTAAATAAAGCCCAACCTGCTACTAATACCAACACGACTAATTGAATAATTTCTTTAAAACTACCATTCAAAAAACGCTCTAATTGATTGACATCATTATTAAGCATCGACATCAAGTTACCTGTCCGTTGTTCTTCAAAATAGGCAATTTCTCTACTTTGTAGTTTATTATAAGCATCTAATCGCAGGTCATGCTGTACTTTTTGTGCCAAGCGCATAAAGCCTCTTTTGAACATCCATTCAAAAAAGCTTTCAAACCCAAAAATAACTATGGTTAAAATGGTAATAAAAATAGCCACTTCCCATAAATCACTTAAACCCGTCCAACGAGGTATCCATCCTGGTACTTGCCCGCTAACTGAATCTATCATCCACGCCGTTAGGAAAGGCGGCATCATGTCAAATAGCTTATTGGTAATGGTCGCAAAAACAGAAATACCTACTTCTTTTTTATATCCTTTGAGGTAACGAAATAAGCGGGACATGGGATTGGTAGGTTCGGACAATTGTGGCATACTCGGCAGTTTTATGACAATCAAAATAAGGTAACTACAAAAATAAGCGTTTAGTTCCGAAATATATTTCTAGCTTTTATAAACATTAATTGTGTAAGCACTAGAAGCAATTCCTGCCTCATTCAATGCCTTCACCAATGCCTTTTTAGACCATTTCCCTTCTTTTTTAGACGGTTCTTCAATAATTATATTCGCTTTTCTTTTAGGGTATTGTTTGGCAAATAACTGAATGGATTGGATAGCTATCCTCCGTTCTTCTTCACTTAAAGCTTGATTATAATAAATGGCTTTAACACCTTTAGCGTCATCTCTTAAAGTTTCTTCATGTAGGATCAGGTTTTGAGAATTTTGAAAATTTCCATATAAATTATTCGGATCGTTAATGGTCCATTTTTTCAAACTATCACAAGGTAAAGGCGTAATAGCAGCAGCATTATCTATTAAAACATGACCATTGACATTAGTATAAACAGGGTCATCTGAACCAGCCTCTAAAATCAAGTATTTATAATCTTCTTTAGGTTGAAAAGTAAAGACAAAATCTAACCAATTGGTATTATAAACAGGGTTGCTTTCTGCTAATTTTTCTACTTTCTCACAAGCATCATTCGCCCCCCATATCGTCAATTTAATGGGCGAATTATACGATTTTTCTGCCTCCAATATCCTTGTGGTACTTTTGTATTGACTGGTGCGACAAAGACTTAATTTAAAAAAATAACATTGTTGAGCCTTGAGTGGCTGAGGCAATGCTTGGCTAATTTTTTCTAATGCTCCATTTTCATCCGTCAATAAAGCAATATAAGTATCTCCATTTACGGGTCGTTTATTCACCCCATGCACTCCACTTGGATGAATATCTGGCAGTATCTCTGGATTTTCATTACAATTAATCCATCCTTTAGGGGGTAAACTTGTTTGAGGAATACCTTCAAAAGACGGGTTTTTCAGAAAAATGGTATCCGTTTGGCTAAAGCCAATTAATAAAATAGTGCATTGGAAAAGGTAGGTAAATGCTATCTTTTTGAGCATGTAATGATTTTATTTTTTGTATAGGCTGATAGTATAATTATCTTCTAGTACTTACTAGTGGACAAAATGCTTTTGGACACAGAGTACACGAATAAGACACAGAGATCATAAAGATTCAAATTACTGATAATCAACACTCAGTGTACTTTGTGTTATTGACCGCAAAAAGATATCAAGGTGCAGCGCACCGACTACCTTTGTATCATCCCGAAGGGTCGGGACAGGTTT
>CAZXYA010000880.1:0-3150 GCA_964644655.1 uncultured Saprospiraceae bacterium
CACAAACGGTGTTTGTTCATCTCTTTCAAAGAAAAACTGAGCACAAAATAATCTCGTCCAGATGACCAATTTATTCTTTCGTCGTTACTAAATCGTATTAATAATGCCAGAAGAAAAGAAGAAACAGAATCAGTTAAATATTGAATTACCAGAAGAAATAGCTGAAGGTATATATTCTAACCTAGCTATTATCTCTCATTCTAATTCAGAGTTTGTAATAGATTTTGTACGAATTTTACCTAATGTGCCAAAGGCCAAGGTAAAATCTCGTATTATTTTGACTCCTCAACATGCTAAGCGTTTACTAAAAGCCTTAAATGATAATGTGAGCAAATTCGAAGCTCAGAATGGACCGATAAAAGAACCGGATCATCCTTCTATGCCGCCAATGAGCTTCAATACGCCTAAGGCACAGGCTTGAGAAATGATGAATGAGAAATGAGAAATGATGAATGAGAAATTTACTAAACGTTGACTAAGATGTGTACATGCCATGTTTGTTATTCATCATTTCTCATTCATCATTCACCATTCATCATCATTCATCATTTAAAAAAATTCTGACAGCGCAGCGATTTTTTTTAAATCCATTCATCATTAGGAGCTGTTTGATCGCCTCCAGCTTCTCCAGTATTGACAGTGCCCGCTGTTTCTATCAACATAATTTTGCACTCCTTTTCTGCATAAGGTTTATGCTCCACTCCTTTAGGTACTACATACATTTCCCCTGCTTTCAAATGTATAGGTCCATCTCTAAAATCTATTCGCATAGCACCTTCCACCACTAAAAAAACTTCATCCGTATCAGCATGGCTATGCCAAGTAAAGTCTCCCTGTAACTTAACTAACTTTAAATGATAGTCATTCATCTGAGCCACAATTTTTGGCGTCCAATGTTCAGAAAATAAACCCAACTTTTCTTTAAGATTGATTACTTTATTTGTCATGATTTTTTGTTAGCTGCTGCGTTGATTGAAGCTAATAGCTAACAGCTTCAATTCACTCCAACATCGCATAAAAGGATTCCAAATATCGACTCATTTTCTTTTTATCCTTTCTCTTTAAATGAGGGCAATTATTATGTGTTTGGAAACCTTTTTTCTTTAAGTTTTTAAATTGTTCCTTACTATTAGCTAGTACTAGCGGATCATTTATTTGATCCATTATATACCGATTATCAGCTCTTGGGATTCTTAAATTTTTATTCACTTTAATATATGGAGCATCTACTAATTTAGCTTGATCAAAATCATAAGGAACAACGATTAATTGTTCTTGCCCTTCGATTTTTACTAATTTGATATTTTGTTGAAAACGTAAATCCCAATCGGTATTGCCTATTATGTAATTGAAAACCAATAAGTTGTGATAATCGTTTGGTACTAATTTTGAACAAGTAACGCCATATTGATTCATTATAGTACCACCTATTCTATGCGCCATTTCATTTGAATTTTCTATAACAAAGGCATAGCTTTCAATCTGTCTCTTAGAATCTAATTCATCAATATAGGTAATTTGTACTAATTTAACCCTAAAACTATGCTCACTTAGTTCATTATAAAATCGATAAGTCCAATATTCTTTTAATAATAAATTTTCCATTTCGCCATCTAGTTGACAATGGGTGACTAGTTTTAATTTATCAAATTCTTTATGCAAACCTAGATTAGCTAAATCTGCTTTTTTAAAGTTGAGCTTTAGTGGTGGCATTTCACACATATTTCTTCTAGATTTCCCTCTACCTTTAACTTTGATGGATAAATCAATTATTGTATGATCTCCTGTGTAGGCGACTAGTTGAGCTGCTTGATATTTGTCTTTCTTTTTATTGAGTAGTAAAGAATCCAAGTTGGTCTTTATAACTAACTGATCTGCAGTCTGGAGTTCTTTAAAAATCGTATTTGTTTCTTCAATTGTTTTTGAAGCAACTTGAATCATTGCAGGGACTTCTACTATGTAAGCTGCTAATAAGAAAAAAATGAATACCAATTTGTAGGGATGGATATTTCTTTTCATAATTGATTTTTTTAGTCGTTCATTAAAGTCGTTCATTAGTACCCTACAAATATGTTATTGATTTAATTCTTTACCTATTAATATATTTTGAACTGTTAGTTATTCGACTTGAATTGTCAATAATTTTCGTTTTAAGTAATGTGACAAAAATTAACGAACAATTTTAAGTACATAAAATTTTTAGCGGCAAGCCGCAATTATCTATTGAACCACAAAAGATACAAAAGCAAAGTGCGTTCAACTTTTGTGCTCTTTTGTGTCTTTTGTGGTTCAGAAAAAATGTTAGTTTATTATTGTCGTTACTTAACAAATAATCCATATTCCTTTAAAATTTTTATCGCTTTTACTATCTTAGATTTTGAATCTATTAATTTTAAAACCCTACACTTTTTAGAGCAGAGAGCAGAGAAGCGAGAATAGAGACTCCATCCGTTTAAAAAACGACGATCATTCATTGTTTGTAAACGAAATCTATCTCTGTTCTCTGTTCTCGCTCTCTATTCTACAAGTTGTATGGTTTTGAATCTATTAATCAACTAAAATCAAACTTAAACTATGGAATTTTTAGAACCTATCTTAGCGGCAGTTGCAGCCTTTGGACTCGGCTTTCTTTGGTATTCTGCCATATTCGGGAAAGCGTGGCAAAGAGAAACTGGTATTACGGATGAAGAAGCACAATCAGATATGCTTAGAACACATGGCCTATCCTTTTTAATGATGTGTATTATTGCTGCTGGAATTAATTATGTAGTCAACTTGCATGGAATAGAAGAGCAAAATTTTGTTCATGGGGGCTTTCATGGTGGTCTAACGGCTATGATGTCTGCGATCCCTTTAATGGCTGTCAATTATTTATATCAAAAGAAATCTTTGAAGTTGTTCTTGATTGATGCAGGGTATGCCTTGACATTTTTTGCATTAGCTGGAGGCGTTTGTGCAGCATTGAAGTTTTAGAGTGGGAAACGCTGAGATAGAGTATAGAGAGGAAGGGCGAGCCTTAAACTGTTGGATACAAAAAAGCGACTCGGATTTATTCTGAGTCGCTTTTTTTGATTTTTTAGTTTTTTTATATTTAGAAGAAGGGTTTTCTTATAAAAAGAATATTGCCTAAAAAATCAAGTTACAAACTTG
>CAZXYA010000881.1:0-3145 GCA_964644655.1 uncultured Saprospiraceae bacterium
GGTTAAAAAATATTATTTCACTAACATCAGAAAAATGACAGATTCTGTTTGGACTTATATTCGGTTCAATTCATCCATTAATGCTCTACGTTGAGGGTATTGATTTCTAAAAACATCTATCAATTCATTTACTTCATCTTTTCCGCCAAGTTTTTTCATTCTTCGCATATATCTACATGCCTTTTGGTAATGTTTTCTCCCAATATACCGTTCAACATAATTTTTTATTCTCTCACGATACATTTCAACTAATTCCGAAGAATAATCTTTAGATAAATAGGACTCGTTGTGTTGAATATTTTCTAAAGAGATATTTTGTTTTAACATCAAAAATAATCGATCCCACCATTCTTCTTTGATATAAATCTCTCGTATTAACTCCTTATAAGTCCATCGACCTTTTGGAGTAATTTCTTTTATAATTTCCTCTAAGAACGAATGCCAATTATCATCTTTAACAGTATCTTTTAGAATTTGATAATAATCTTGTTGAGGTTGAAAATTATCGATAAATAAAAACCTAGCATATTCAATAATTTTTTCCTTATCATTTTGAGACTGTGCGACTTTTAACAACCAGTTATACCAATACTTAATTAATCCGGGTCTACTTTTTTGGTCATGCCTAATTCCGTCTTTACATAAGGCTATTACTTCTTCAAATTTTCGATTTTTAAAAGCCTTTTCTATTTCTGCTTCCCTTATTGATGTATTTGAAATATGTTTTTTAATGTATACTTCGACTTCTTTTGAATCTTTAAAACGTTTAAGTAACTTTAGCTTAAATAACTGAGCTCGCTCTTGTTCATATTCTCCATTTAAAGTATCTAAACAGCTTAGTATAATATCTGCTTGATTTTCTTTTTCAATTAAATCACAAGCAATTTGTAGCATTCCCAAATGCCAATCCCAACCTTCAAAAAGTCTTTGTTTAAAAGAAGAAATGCAATATTCAAATATTTCTTGTTTGAGTGTACTTGAGAGTTTACTTTGAGTAATTTTTGAAAGTAATTCAATAGATGAATGAATAAGATACCCTATATCACCGTTGCTATCATCCCCATATTGAAGGGCTTCTGTCATCTCTTCTAGTAAGGCTGCACTGATGAAGAAAGCGTTCTTAAAAGCATTATTCATTAAATATTTTTCAGCATTATCTAAAAATGGTTCGATTGCATTGACAACATACTTCATATCTGAACGACTAATCCAACCTCTTCTTCCTGCTGTTGTTTGTAGTATGGAATTAATTTGCTTTTGATAAAATTCTTTAGATTGTGATTGGCTTAAATGGCTGAATGATGCTAAAAAATAATTTCTAAACCCTCTATCTCTTTTGCTATTTTGCTGAACGAATTCCGCTAATTCTTCATGAGTAATAACCTTCAGTAATTCTTTAATTTGTTGAGAAACAGATTTTGTTTTTTTCTTTTTTGGGGTTTTAAAATTAGATTGATTCAATTCCAATTCATCTTCCTGTAATTGAAAAATTACTGCTGCGATATGTTTACAAACAGGTCCCATATCATAGGGACAGGTACAGTTATGTTCTACAATAGTATTTTCATTAATTGTTAACTGTACTATGTATTCATCTGTCCCCGAAACAACAGCTTCATACACACCCGTTGAAATTTCTCCTAACTCAATTATTGCATTGCTCTTAAAATACGATAGCCCTCTTTTTAGGATTTTTTCATCAATTAATTGCTCAAATTCACTTAGTGGTATTTTCATTTTATGACTTACATACAAATAGCCATTAAAAGTAAAGTTTTTTAACTAATAGGTTACAAACTCTCAATATAATCATACGGTCTAAGTCATCTTGAACATAACTATCAAACTGAAGTTTAATTTCAATAGGAATCAAGTACTCTTTTTTAAATCTTTTAGAATAGTCTTTAGCATGGTTTTACGGGTTCTATTATCAATATTTTTAACAGCAATACCTAAAGATTTCCGAGTCCCAACGAAAATAGCCATTTTCTTTGCTCGTGTTAATGCCGTGTAGATTAAGTTGCGATAAAGCATAGAAAAATGCTGCATAACTAAAGGAATAATAACTACATCAAACTCACTGCCCTGAGATTTATGAATGGTAATGGCATAAGCTAGATCAAGATCCATAATATCCTGTTTTTTGTAATGCACTCTATTAGAGTTATCCAATGTCTTGTAATTCACTTCTAAAGTCATCTTTTGATTATCTACGCTTGATATAGTTCCTATATCCCCATTAAACACCTCTAAATCATAATTATTTCGACGTTGTATCACTCTATACCCTAAACGAAATACACGTTCGCCAATAAGAATAGAGGGCTTATTATTCATGTTGGGATTCAATGTGTTTTGAACTAAGGTATTAAGGTTTTTAGTTCCCATTGAGCCTACAGTCATGGGCGATAATATTTGAACTTCCAATCCATGACCCAATTTTTGTGTAATGGTTTTACAATAAGCCCTGACAATGATTTCAGATGCTGTATAACCATAGTTTAAAGATGACCACGGATGAATACTTTTAGTAATTTCTTTTAAGGCTTTTGCATTGTTATAAGAATGTAGCAACGTGTTTAAATCAGTATTGAGGTATTTTTGTGGAATTGAAAAAATATAAGATCGTACGCCTTGCGTTTTAATGCGTTCAATCTCTTCTATCGATGTGGGTTCGGTATAGTAATCATTACCAATGGCAATCTTTTTATAGCTTTCTGAAAGATTTTCATTGGATGCTTCTTTTACAAATGCAATACCTTCATTAGCAATCACATTCTTCATAGAAGTTCTAATTTTATTGATAAAATGCATTTGCTCTTTAGTGGCTTCTTCTGCATCTATGAACATACAATTACAGGCTTCATTCCATATATTTGGATGATGAATAGGTGATTCTATTTTTGGAACAATCCCATTGTTTATTTGATGAGCGTAGGTAATGATATGACTTTCTTGAGCCTGTCGAAATATCTTCACTAAATTAAAATACGAAACAGTATGACTATCTATGATATCTTTTAATACATTACCTGCACCAACAGATGGCAATTGGTCAGCATCACCAACGAACAAGATTTGTGATTTTGAAGGAATAGCACTTAGTAAACTTGAAGCTAAAGAAATATCTAACATGGAACATTCA
>CAZXYA010000882.1:0-3144 GCA_964644655.1 uncultured Saprospiraceae bacterium
GTAGCAATACGGACCGCCTTCGTTATTTTGCGGATGGTGTTGGGCGTAATGTTCAGGTTGGGGTGACTTATCAGTTTTGATTAAATTAGCATCCCTTTTGTCATCCAAAAGTTATTTATGCAACACTATTGCAATATAAACGAAAATTTTACTACATTTGCGTGGTGAAGCAAACATCCACCATATTATTATTAACCTTATTACTATTCCCAATTTTTTGGAATGGGGTTTCTCTTTTTCATTATGCCATAGAGCATTCCCATACTTTTTGTGCTACTGAAACGGAACACTCTCACCCAACTCCAGATGACTGTTTATCCATTTTTCAATTAGCAGACAATCAAAGTCAAAGTCAACTACCCACCACTACAAAAATTGAATTTCAAGATTTAAAGCAGTATTTATCACCCAATTTGGAATTAAGTCCAATGCTAGACCTATCCTATCATGCTGCTAATTTTATTAACTCAGCTCTTTCAGAGTCCCTCTTTTCCAAAGACGTTTTTCTTCCACCCATTTTTGCTTAATCGCGAAATTACATTTACTACAAGGCTGGATTTAATTTTTAAAATACTAATAATAGGATCAGTTAGGATTTAATTTATTAGGAACGGTTCAAAAATAACTTTACATTTTAAAATTGCAACTTATTGATTGTCAGTAGTGGTTTTAATTTTAATTGTCATTTTAATTTTAATTCATTCCTTAGCGCTTATTCTGCAATTTTTTATACAGAAAGATAAGTCAGATTTTTGAAAATCTGACCTATCTCTAATGATTCAGAATAAAACCTATAAATCAATCAATTTTAACTATTTGATACTCCTATATAGGTCTCCGATTTCGAGGTAAGCAATTAGGCGAACCAGTTACTTGTAAAACGTAATTGGCATTCGCAGCAATTAATTCATCAATAATTTTTCAGATTTTAGATACAAAAACAGTCTAGAACTGTTCACCCTTTTTTTAATAAAATTGATTTACAATGAGAATTTTTTACTTATTTCTACTACTTTTTTCTTTTAATTTGGCGCAAGCTCAATTAAGTCCAATTACACAAGTTACGCTCGAATTTACGCCAGCTAATGGAGCAGTTGTAACGGCAAGTGCTACGGATTCAGGTAGTGGTTTAACGGTAGATGGTCCGATTAATCTTACAGAGAGTACCGATTACTCCCTAGCGATTACCTTAAATAATGGAAGCAACGATATTACTAGTGAGGTCATGAATAATGGCAACGATTTCCAATTTTTCTTCGAAGCAGCCGAGGGATTGCTTTTAGGAAGTGTTATGTACGCTGATTCCGATAGTAATAACTTACCTATTGGTTTAGCGTCCAATTTTACAAGTAGCTGTGTGGAAGGAGCAAGCCCTAGTGGTAATTTTAGAATCTGGCTAAATGATTTTGCTGGAACAAAAACGAGTACTTCTACCATTGCTGATGGCACAAATATCTTCGACCTAAGTTGGACATTAAATGTAGCTGATGATGCAGCGGCCCCAGAATGCGAAAACGAAGAAGAAGTGATTGATAGAGTAACGTTGACATTTACCCCAACCGCAGGTGGCGACCCAATTGTAGCGGTAGCATCAGACCCTGATGGCCCAGGACCTTTAGATTTGACAGTAGGAGATGTTGCTTTAATGGAAAGCACAGAATATGAATTATCAATTACCTTAGAAAATACCATTGAGGGAGAAGACATTACCGAAGAAATTCGAGAAGAGGACGAAGATCATTTATTCCTTTTTGCTTTTGGCGAAGAATTATTTGAATCTCCAGATGGTGATGGAAATATTGACAATCGAGCAGATCCAGTCAATTATAATGACCAAGATGAAAATGGTTTACCTGTTGGTTTATCTACCAATTGGACAACATCTTGTACAGCTGAAGGTAATGTTACAGATGCTTTTAGAGTGGTTTTAAAACATCAGCCTGGTGAAAAATCTGCTACTGCTGGCTTTGAGGTAGGTGGAACAGATATAGATATTACTTGGAATGTAACGGTGATTGACGATGCCGCCGCCCCAGAATGTGAAAACGAGGAAGAAGTGATTGACAGAGTAACCTTGACTTTTACCCCAACAGCAGGTGGTGATCCTGTAGTAGCGGTAGCATCAGACCCTGATGGCCCTGGTCCATTAGATTTGACGGTAGAAGACGTAGCTTTAAATGAAAGCACAGAATATGAATTATCCATTACTTTAGAAAATACGATTGAAGGAGAGGATATTACCGAAGAAATTCGAGAAGAAGATGAAGACCATCTTTTCCTATTCGGTTTTGGCGAAGAATTATTTGAATCTCCAGATGGTGATGGAAATATTGACAATCGAGCAGATCCAGTCAATTATAATGACCAAGATGAAAATGGTTTGCCTGTAGGCTTATCTACCAACTGGACAACATCTTGTACAGCAGAAGGCAATGTTGCAGGGGCTTTCCGAGTCGTACTAAAGCACCAGCCTGGTGAAAAATCTGAAACTGCTGGCTTTGATGTGGGAGGTACAGATATAGACATTACTTGGAATGTTACTGTCATTGACGATGCTGCGGCACCAGAATGTGAGAATGAAGAAGAAGTGATTGATAGAGTAACCTTGACTTTTACGCCAGTTGGTGGTGGTACAACTATTGTAGCAATAGCATCTGACCCTGACGGTCCTGGTCCTCAGGATTTGGTAGTGGAAGACATTAGTTTGGCACAAGATAAGACCTATGAAATGGCTATCACTCTAGAAAATACGATTGAAGGAGAGGACATTACCGAAGAAATTAGAGAAGAAGATGAAGACCATTTATTTTTCTTTGGTTGGACAGGAGATGTATTTACCGACCCAATGGGTGATGGAAATATTGACAATCGAGCAGATCCAGTCAATTATAATGACCAAGATGCTAATGGGTTACCGCTAGGATTATCTACTAACTGGACAGTTGGCGCTGAAGGAGGAGCAGGAACCTTTAGAGTTGTATTGAAACATCAGCCTGATATTAAATCAGAAACCTCTACTGTTAGTGACGGTGGAACAGATATAGACATCACTTGGAATATTAATACCATCTTAACTAGTACGGATAACCTTAATGGTGACCAAAAGTTAGTGATTGCTCCTAATCCAGTTCAACAAAATATCCG
>CAZXYA010000883.1:0-3120 GCA_964644655.1 uncultured Saprospiraceae bacterium
TATGATGATAACAATGTAATTCTTTTGCTTTGGCTTATCACTCCCCTCTTTGATGGCTAGGATTTCCATAAAGTTGACCCATTCCATTTGCGTCAATAGTTTATCGAGTACTTCACTAGAAGTTAAAGTGGGTTTCTTTTTTTGCAATAATTTCGCCTCCTTAAACATCTCATTTTGGAGTTGTTTAAAATTGTAGTTTTTCATATTCTGATTTATTATTGAAAGGCTGTTGTTATACAGCTAAGGAATCGAAGTAACTGGTCAGCTCTGAAAGTTTAATCCGAACTGCATCTCCAAGCTTGTACTTTTTGATATACCCTGCTCGAATCCAATTGTCGATGGTGGAGGTACACACGTTACCAATTTGTGCCGCCTCCCTTTTGTTGATGTACTGTTCAGTTTCTTTTTGTTTAGTTTGATTAATTTGAGCCATTAGCTTATGAAGGAACTCTTGATTCGTTTCCATTTGAATTTCTTTCATTAGATTTCGTAATTCAGGAATAGATAATTGGGTAAAAACTAAATTCTGCATAATGGTTAAATTTTAGTGATTAAAGAATGAGTCAAATATAGGGGTGGAAATGGCCCATGGGTCACCCACGGAATGCCCATATTTCAAATAATGGCAATTATTTACCCTTTTTATGGTAGGAAATTCGTATCTTTATAAGGTAAAACAAAGAGTAATTTTGTTTGTATTTAAAAGGGTTTTTCCCTAAAATCTGGCGAAATCAATCCTTTTTTCTACCCATAATCAGAAATATTGAAAAAATCGTCCTATGGTACACTGTGTCAAAGGATAATTACATTTTTTAACCAATATTTTCTTTTTATGAGCAACTACACACCTCCTTTTCAAACGGAAAACTCCTTTACCCAATCTTATGGGGAATTTCAAAAGACCGCTTTATTCCAACGACTTTCCAAAAAGTATGCGCTAAAACCCTACTATGAGAGATATAGTGGGATTAGAAAATTAGCGTTTATTTCTTCTTATGCGTTTAATGTTTTATCTGCTATTTCTGCCTGTGTAGCAGTTTACTTTTTTCTAGTTCCTTATATCAATAACATCATCTTATCGGTTGCCATAACCATTGTTTTTATGGGACTATTAGAAATGTTTAAACGAACCACCGCATCTAGATTCTTAGAAAGTGTATTTCAGTTCAGTAAATATCCAATTGGTCTTTGTGCTGTTGTATTTGGATTGACGACCTTAAGTATTTTGTTTTCTTATAATGGCAGTAAACAATTTATTTTCCAGTTAGCTGCCCCACCTGTTCAAGTGGTTATGGATTCTTATACTGAAGAATACAAACAAGAAATTGTCGCAATAGACAAACAAATAACTGCCGCCAGAGAAACCACTTATAAAGGTATCACCACTAGAACGAGTCAACGAACTATAGATAAACTGACAGACCAACGAAAAGAATTACAGGATAGGATTTTTGGTTTAGAAGACCAGATTCGAGGAGAAAATAAACAGGCATTTGAGCAGCATGTAGTTGATACCAAAGGACAAGCCTATTATTTTGCTCTATTTACGCTTTGTTGTGAATTCCTATTTCTCTTTTGTTTAGGCTACTTAGAATATTATGATTTTAGGAGTTACGGAGAATTTGCAAAAGTTCAAGAAAAGGAAAAATTAGAACCTATTTTCCAAAAGCAATTACCACAACTAAAAACCATTATTAGAGGAGAGTTAGTTGCCCTAATTAATGAATCTCAGAAAAAGAAAATAGCTACTAAACCAGTGGAAAAGGTAGTTACTCAAAAGAAGGAACAAGCTCCAAATTCCCAAGCGGGTTTAACGCTCACAAAATCACATCAAGAACCTACTAATCAAGTAGCTGCTCAAAACCTAAAAGTATCGCCAACTGTCATTGCCAAAACTAAAGATGTCATAACTAACAATCCAGAAAGAGAAAATATTCTAATTGCTATCAAAAAAGCTAGAGGTAAAATTAACTCCGCAGAATATCGTATCAAAAAAGGAATTGGTAAACGAGCCACGAGTGAGCAAAATCGTACAGAGGCAGAACAAGAATTACAGCAACTAGAAAAACGATTAAGACAATTGAAGAATGGGCATCAAGTAAAGATGTAATGGTACGCTTAATCGGCATATTAAGCCATTGCTGTAATAGCATCCCCGAATTCGAGCACTTGTCATTTGTAATAAGTTGCTGGCATCTCGAATTGCAAGCTATACAATTGCATTGCACGCATGACATTGATGACAGTAATTTATTTAAATTAACTAAAATTTAGCCCCTATGAGGAGACAACATACCAGCAATAGAACAGATAATTTACCAATGATACGGTTAACTCCATCAGAAAAGAGCCAAGTAATGGAGGAATATGAAGAAACCTTCCATCAAACCTTGGCAGATTTTGTCAGAGAGAAATTATTTGCCAAAGAAATTACCCTTTATAACAAGAGAAAAGTAGATGCCTTAATTCGATTAGGAGACTTTCGAGAGCGATTAATCGACTTAGAAGAAGGTATTACAGAAATTGCCAAAGCTGTCATAGGTACTAATGACAAGCAATTACAATCGGATGACAGCAAATTATTAGAAGAACTACTGCGAGAACTAGTAAACATTAATGAATCATTAGATAAAATAATTTTAACCCAATGATTGCAAAAATATCCAGAGGTAGTAGTTTTTACGGTGCTGCCAATTATAATCAGCAGAAAGTCGATAAAGGCGAGGCAAAGATATTAGAATATAAAGGACTGTTAAATGCCAAACCATTAACGATTGATACGACTTTAAATAGCCTCAATAATTCCAGAACTAAGAAACCTGTCTTCCATGCCTCTTTAAGTTTTAGTCATAAAGACAAGACTAAATTAGATGACAAAAAGATGGTTGCCATAACCAAAGATTACCTTAAACAAATGGGCTATGACAAACAACCTTATGTCATTTACCGTCACCATGACACCAATCATCCGCATGTCCATATTCTGACAACTAGAGTTGACACCCAAAAAGGACAAAGATTACCCAGTTATAATGAAGGTATCAAATCAAAAGCTATTACAGAGCAGCTTGAATTGAAGTATCAACTAACAATCGCCAATGAACAAAGGAATAATTTAAA
>CAZXYA010000884.1:0-3110 GCA_964644655.1 uncultured Saprospiraceae bacterium
TTAACTTTCGTTATTGATTACTTTTCTGGATTTCTATTATTTGGTTATCAATTTAATGTTGAACTACTAATCTTGAACGGCTTATTGACCTTTTTAGGGCTAGTAGGCATTTCTTATGCGATTATTCCAGAGGAGAATAAATAATTAGTGACTTATCTATCTTTTCTATCAAGAATTGGTAGTAATGAATGCTACACAAAGTTCAAAAATTTCCTTTGCTTCTTGATAGTCTTGTTCAAACAATGATTTAAAACATAATGCACAATTAGTATGTGGAGATTTTGGAGAGGTATATCCATTAATTAAGTCAGGAATATTATGTTCTAAACTAAAGTAAAGTGGAATTAGGACTTTAGCCCTTTCTAAAAATAGATTTTTTCGCTCTGTAGCATCATTTAACTTGAAAAGTGAGATAGAAGCTAATGCTCTTTCGTGTTTGATACCTGTTTGGTATTTGGGCATAGGAACTATTCCATGAAATGTAATAAGGTCTTCAGGTTTTTCATCAAAATCCCCAATCGGGTAGATTAGAAGTGATTCTTCTTGCTGTGCATTTTCGGGGTTTTCAAGTGTAAAATTATAACTTCCTTTAATTGGAAAAATACTGCTTTTTAAAGTGGAATTACATACCTTGCAAGAGGCAGCATAATTAAATAGATGATAAGCTAATAAAAAATAACCCTTATTTCGTCGAGGTGGATTAGTTAGTGCTATCCCTAAATTTTGCCTCCATTTCTTAACTTTCTTTTTAGGGCGAAAATGTTCTACATCTTGTTCTATTAACCCATGATTTACGGACTCTAATTTTCGCTCACAAAATACACATTTGCTTTCTCCCTGTAATTGCATGTAAACTTCCTTTACTTCACTCCAAATAGAACTGCTTTCATCATATTTTCCTATAGCCTCAAAGTGTAAAGTGCGTGTATGGGCACGATTTAGCCAATTAGGTTTATGTGTTTCTATTAAATCAGCTAAATCTGATATAGAGGTAGAATAATTTATCATTGGTTTATTTTCCTTTGACTAGCATTTTTAATAATTCCTTTGCTGCTGCTTTATCTCCTTTTCCACTTTTTAATGTTAGTTTTTTCAATTCATTCGATCTAAGTTCTGTTCGTGTGGAACTCAATCCAAAAAAGTCAGAGATTAAAACTTGGTCTGCATCTAATCCATTAATTTGGTAAGGAATTCTTTTTGCCTTACTTGCCTGGTATTTATCTGTTACCATAGTAATAATATTCATCCATTCAACGGAACTGACTATTAACGGACTATGGGTGGTTACGATAAATTGAATATTTGGAAGCACCTTAGATAAAATTGGCAAAACTTGTTTTTGCCATTCAGGATGTAGATGTAAATCAATTTCATCTACCATTACTATTCCTTTATGTGTTGTTAAGGATTTATCTTTAGGGCAAGTAGAACATATATGGTACATTAAATCGGCAATCCAGCCTAAAAAACCTTTGTAGCCATCCGACAAAGCAGGAAAAGGTATTTTTAGCCCTCTTTTTTCAAAAAGATATTCTCCAGCTTCTAAATTTGTTGTTAATTGATAATGATTTTTTCCAACTAATTTATTGATTAATTTAATTACTTGTTGAAAATGATAAGGTCTATTGGACTCAAAAGCAGGTAGCCAGACATTCAAGGGAATCAATGAATAACTATCTTCAAAAATACTTTTTATTCGTTGTGCTCTGCTAAATATATTACTAGATCGACTGCCTAAATCAAGATTAGATTTTTTTTCGACTCTTCTATTTGTCCCATACCCAACAAAAAAGAAAGCATCAGAGGTAGAAGAATAAATTGGATGCCAAGGTTTTTCACTATTATGAGACCATCTTAGTTGTTCTAAATCGCCTTTTTTGACTATTGTAACATCAGATTCAACTCTTTCATAATTATTCACTTTATCTTGTTCATGAGGAATAAAAGAGGCTCTTAAATTAGCATACTTAGCTGAATTTATTTTATTTTTCTCAGGTTCTTTTCTTACTAAATGGTAGGGATAAATTCCAGAATCTGCCACGGCGGGCCCTAAAGCGGCTAATGCAACGGCTTTTAAAAGAGTCGTTTTGCCATGACCATTTATACCTAAAACTACATTAATATTGGGATATTTAGAATCAGGTAATTCTTTCGTTATTGGTCTTTGTTTATATAAAAAGTCAATACCAATTTTTCTGAAAGTCCTAAAATTTTGTACTTCTATTTTTTCAATATACATGAATCCTTATTTAGTTAAGGTAAAGGTATGATTTAGCATAAACATATTTAGTATTACCCGATAATTATAACTGAATAAAATAAATTTTAAGTGATTATTGTTATTAATCTTTTAGTTACAAAATAGCTCCAATCAACTCCTGAGTATACTCCGATTGAGGATTAGCATAAATACTATCCGCATCTCCAATCTCCACTTTCTTCCCGTCTTTCATCACCATAATTCGGTCACTAATAAACTGAACGACAGAAAGGTCGTGAGAAATAAAGATATAAGTCAAGCTAAATTTGTCCCGTAAATCAATTAATAAATTTAAAATTTGTGCTTGGATAGAAACATCCAATGAAGAAACACACTCATCGCAAATAATAAATTCTGGTTGTAGTGCCAAGGCACGAGCAATACAAATTCGTTGACGTTGTCCACCAGAAAATTCGTGTGGGAAACGCATAAACTGGTCAGCATTTAAACCCACCGTTTCTAATAAATCAATTGCCTTTTCTTGATACTGTTTTTCATTTTTCCAAAGTCGGTGTACTTTCATGGGCTCCAGAATAGCCAAACCAATTGGTTGAGTAGGATTAAGCGCACTATAAGGGTCTTGGAAAATGATTTGCATTTTTTTTCGAAGTGTTTTCCAAGTATCATCAGTTGCGGTAAGTAAATTTTTATTTTGATAAATAATTTGACCTGCTTTTGCTTTTTCTAAACCTAAAATAGTCCGTCCTAAAGTAGATTTACCACAACCAGATTCGCCGACCAATCCAAAAGTTTCGCCTTTAAAAACATTAAAACTTACATTATCGACTGCTTTGACAAAACTGGTCGTTTTACCCCAGAAATTCTTTTTAGCAGGATACCAAGTAGCTAA
>CAZXYA010000885.1:0-3097 GCA_964644655.1 uncultured Saprospiraceae bacterium
GTTAAGCAGATTTATTGTCTTAACTTGTGGTCCTAATTTTTGGGGTAACTACATTGTTCATGTTAAAAATACTCGCCATAACTACGGCTATGTCTGCATTTTTTGCCTGGTCTAAAGAAAAAATAGCTTCCTAAAATTTGGGTAGCTTATTTATTACCTGCTCCCTTATTAAAATAATTAATCGATTCTACTCATTTTGTTGCCAATTTTTAAAGTAGAGGATTAACGAGGTCCAAGTTAAAAAGGCATTGATAATATATACAAGAGACGTGGATAAAGCAATACCTTTAATACCAAACATATTTAAAAAAATAATATTTAAAGCGATGTTTAGAATGATATTAATAATACTAAAATATAAAACTAATTTATTTTTTTGAAGCGCATTGAGTAATCTTACCCCTATTATACCAAATATTAACACAGGAAAACAAATTATGTAATTGTTTAATATGGGATAAACCATTTTAGTATCTACTGAATCGAATGCGCCTCTCTCAAAAAGTATTCTAACAATAGTCGGTGAAAGGAAATAAACAAGAAAAGTTATTAAGATAATTGGAAATATTCCCCAACGAAATGATTTTTTAATAAAAGAAAAGATACTTGAAAAGTCTTTGATAGCGACTTTTTCAGAAAAATAAGGAAATACTAGAATTGAAATACCTGTAATTGCAAAGCTAGAGAAAATAGAGAATAATTTAATACCATATTCTAAGTGAGAAACACTCCCTTCTCCTAAATAAGATGCCATGGTTTTATCTACTGTGATATTGATTGCTAATAGTAAAGCTGAAAAAATTAAAATTCCCCATTGAGATAAAACTTGTTGTAAATTAATATCAAATTTTAAATTAATTTTGAAAGTAAAGCCATGATAATAACAACTACCTATTAAGAACCCCAAGCCTATTAAACTACCAATATTAAACCCATACACTTGATTAAAAATAGGAATGTCTACTGGAAAGAATATAAAATATATTATAGTGAAAATAGCTGGAAAAGCAGGATAAAAAGTGTAAAATATATTCTGCTTTAGGGCATTTAAATACGCACCAAATAGATTACTTAAGATATTAAAGAAATAAAATGGAACTAAACTATAAACAATTTTTTTTGTTAATTCTAGTGTTTCAGAATTTGAATCTATTGCTATCAAAAGTAGGTAATTTTCTATAAAATATAGAATTAAGAACAGGCAAATAGTACCAACAAAAAAAGAAAGTAGGACAGTTTTACTAAATAAGAGATTGGCCGTTTCTTTAGAAATTATCCTAAGTTTTGAAAAAATTGGAATGATAGCATAACCAAGAGGAATAAATAAAAAATCAATAAAAAAACTTAAAATAAGATGCCCTATAATAAAAGAATCTAGATCCTTATTAGGACCAATTTCATTAGCTACTATTAATTCTTTAATAAATTGAATGAACTTTGCTAAGAAGAGAATTAAGAATATTATTATGCCATTTTTAAAAATATTATAAGATTGTTTTTTTGAATGAAACGCTGTTATTTTCATTTGGGATAATAATAAAAGTAATTGGGTAATAAAGATTAGAGCAACTGTTTAATATCACAGGCTAATTTTTTTGTAAACTGTTTTGCACTTTCACTTTCTAAATGATTTTTTGGATAATCATAATATTGATATTTTTCTAATGAAATAGTACTATAATTAAGATAATGAATTCCTTTTCTTTTTGCTAATTCTGATATTTCACTATCAAATGAAGGGTAAATTAACGTTTCATTCTGTAGGTACTTTTCACCTATAGGCATTCTAACCATAATAGCTGGTCCATTTAATAGTAATAGGTCAATTGTTTCTTCCAATTTTATCATTCTGTTTTTACTTCTAATTTGTTTTTCATCCTTTATTTTTATTATTAACGGATCATGAATATTACTTAATTTGTATTCCTTCCAACCATCTTTATGATTTAATACAATATCTTCATTAACTTTTTTAGGTATGAATAGGTTTTTTATCCAATTTACTATTCTAGTATCACTCAAAGAAAATGGTTTAACAACTAAGTATTCTAAATACTTCAATTTAGGGATGCTATATAAGTGATAGATTATAGTTTCTGATTCCCTTGATTTCTTAATTTGTTTTGCTCTTTTAAAATCCATAATACTCGAAGGACTTACTGATACTATTGATATCGTCTTTTCTTGAGAAATAGGTGAAATTATCTTTTTTTTAATAAACGAATGATAAAGTTGACCATAGGGAGTAGCAATATTTGAAATAGCAATATTTAATGGTGGATTAGTAAGATTTAATTCGGTTTCTAAAACCGTAGGTACTATTCCATATTTTGCTCTAGATAATCCAGTAATTAGAGAGCTTCCTTGTTTTGTAGCAGGATAAAAAAATTGATCATTCCCACTTGAAATGTCTAGATGCTGAATGTAAAAATAAGGAATGACAGTTATTCCCAATAATAATATTCGTAATAATATTTTATACATCTCCTAAAACTATTGTAATCGAATAATAAAAATCAATCCATCAATTCAAATTTCCCAACCCCTACATCCAAATAGATACTTGACCAATCACAAGTTTTTTCCATTAAAAAAATAGCCTCCTGAAGAGAATTAGCTCGAAAGAAGACCGCAGAAAATAAAAGCAAGCACATTGTAAAAATAATGCCTAATAATTGCAATATTTTAGGATGTTTCAATAAGCCTATTTTTTCGAAAAAAGTACTCCTCTTTTCTAGAGTTAACTGATCTATTACTAAAAATAAACCATGCAAGGTACCCCATAAAATAAATTTCCATGCAGCACCATGCCATAATCCTGTAACGGAAAAAGTGAGTAAAAGGCTGAAATACCAGAATGTTTTTTTTCGATTAATTTGAGACAAAGGGAAGAAAATATAATTTCTAAACCAATCTGTTAGTGTAATATGCCATTTGAATATACCTCATTTACATAGATACCCAATCTATCTGCAATGATTAATTTTTTAAAGAAGCCCCAAAGGATTAATTGCATGCCTTGTACGACTCGCTGATACTCAAATGTAAGCATCCTTTAAAGTACATATTTCCCTACGGTAAAGATGTTTATATCTTT
>CAZXYA010000886.1:0-3093 GCA_964644655.1 uncultured Saprospiraceae bacterium
ACTTCCCACAGTTTACTCCGATTTTATCGGAGGGTAATAATCAATTTTATTTCTTATTAGCTATTCAGCCTGAACTGACAACCCCATCCATTATTCTATCTCCAAAACAAAAGGAGTTCCTTTAGTAATGGAAGGTATAGGCTGTCCAATAAGTTTTCCTTTTTTAAGACTTTTAATAGATAATAAAGGGAAATCTCGATTGACAGCAAAACGATTGATATAAACTAGGAAGAATTGGTTATAAAATGACTTAATAGCCCATTGCCCTCGATACTTAGGGTCTTCTATCCACATTCTTCCGTTTGCTTTAAACAGGACATCTTGATGATTTTTACTATTATTAAATTGACCAGTATTTACTTTGATGGTTAACGGAATATCTGTAACTAAATGGTTCATAATATCCGCTTTTTTTAATTTCGATGCTTTTATTTTTTTAAGATTTTTAAAATAAAACCGATGACCATATTGTTGGGTCATTACCTCATTATTTGATGCGGTAGTAATTTTTAAACTATCGACGCCTAATATTAGTAAACGATTCTGTAATTTCCAATCCAGCGTATCCATATTCCCTTGACAATAAGAACAATAAGCATATTCAATAACTGCCTTTCCATTTTCTTTAAAATCAATGACGGCAAAATTATCGAAGGCCGTCCATTGATTGTCTATTAAAATTTTTTCAATGTTTTGAGCATTTAAGTTAAAAGAAAAGAAAAAAAAGGGGAGGAATAAGCATGAGTTCACCTTAATCATTACAAAAGATTATATTAGATTTTATTTTAAACGATTTAATTTTACCTTTAGCGTTAAAAGTAAATTTGTTTCTTAAAACAAGAATTTAAGAAAAAGGGAGGTAAGGAATTCGTAAGCTACACTATTAAAAATGAATATTATCGCCCTTTACTGTTGTGTGGCTCAGACGGAAGAGGGAGCTTGAGAAGTAGCGTAGGGAATTCATTACAAGCTATAAAATTTCTTTCAGACTTTCAAATAGAATAATTAGTCATATTTAATAATTAGTAATTTTGTATTATGGGCATGTCATTGAAATTGAAACTGTTACTTTGGGCAACCAATACTTTTAATAAAATAGATACCAGTAAATTAATCGTAAAAGATTTTAGAAAATTTGCAGATAATCGAGAAATATCTTTTTTAGATGGAAAACCCATTGCTTTGCCAAAGGTAGAAGATTTAACTATTCAAGGGCGAAATGGGGACATTCCTGTTAGATTGTATGTACCTGAAAACGCTCAAAATGCACCTGTTATCACCTTTTATCATGGAGGTGGTTTTGTGATTGGTAACTTAACTTCGCATGATAAAGTCTGTCGGAGATTATGTAAAATGAATCAAGCTTTTGTGGTGGCAGTTGATTATAGATTGGCACCAGAGCATAAATTTCCCGCAGCCGTAGAGGATTGTTATGATGCTACTAAATGGGTAAGTGAAAATATTCATAAATATGGTGGAAATGCAGAGCAATTAGTGGTGATGGGAGATAGCGCAGGTGGAAATTTAGCTACCGTGACCGCTATTCAAGCCAGAGATTTAGGTACACCTAAAATTGCCGCTCAAGTATTGATTTACCCAACTACGGATGCCAGAATGCTGCATCCTTCTATTACGGGCAACGGTAAAGGCTATATTTTGACCAAAGATTTAATGACTTGGTTTATCAATCATTACACAAGAGAAGAAGCCGATAAGTCTAACCCATTGATGTCTCCCTTATTGAATGAAGATTTAACTAATTTGCCGCCAGCTTTGGTGCAAACTGCTGGATTTGATCCTCTAAGAGATGAAGGGATTGATTATAAAGAAAAACTAAAATCAGCAGGTAATGAAGTAAAATATACCAATTATGAAGGATTAGTGCATACTTATTTTACAATGCCTGAATTTTCTAAAGAATGTATGGCGGCACATGTTGAGATTTCGGATTTTTTGAGTAAGGTTTTAGCCTAGGGATCTAGGAATTAAATGAATACTAGTTTAATTTGAAGAGTTGTCCGTTGTCAGTTATCTAATTACGAATCTAACTGACAACCGACAATAGATAACCTTCCAAACTATCAGGAATTTAATTCTGGAACCGCCATTAACATCTTCCCTGCAATTTCTTTCAAAAACTTAGCGGCGAGCATAGCGGTCATATCCGAAACATCCTTATGTGGATTTAATTCCACAATATCGGCGCCTATAATAGGCACATCAATACTTTGAATAATGCGCAAAACTTCTCGGCTGGTTAAACCGCCTGGTTCATGATGCGAAACGCCAGGTGCAAAAGCAGGATCAATTCCATCTAAGTCTAAAGATATATACAAAGGTTTATCAAAAGTAGGTCGTTGTCCAGCATCGAAATGGTGCATCTCAATGGTTTCTGTGCCAAACCGTTTCATTTGTTCCCGTTGATGAGGATTAATGGCTCGAATGCCGACTTGAATTAAACGACTCGCTAATTTTTGCTCCATAATTCGAGCAAAAGGGCAAGCATGAGAAAATTTATCCCCTTCAAATTCGTCATATAAATCCCCGTGTGCATCAATTTGTAAAATATCAAATTCGCCTCGAAATTGGTAATGTGCTTTGACAATAGGGTAGGTGATGGAATGATCTCCACCAAGGGTTAAGGTACGAACTTGCTTGTTTAATAATAAGGCATATTGCTTTTCTATATCAAAATATTTTTGCAGGGTCAAATCTCCTAAATCTTCAAACTGTTCATGCTCAATAGGATTGACGTTTAGTTCTGTCCAATAATTAGCCGATCCACAATGTAAGGCTTCTCGAATTCGATTAGGTGCTAAAGCCTGTCCACCTAAATAACTGCCTTTTTTGTCCCAAGGCGCTCCAACAAGTACTACTTTTGGGGGTAACATATGTTTATTTGTCGTAAAATAATAAGGTTTTATAAAACTTCTAGGCTAGACGTTCCTAAGCAGAAATATTCGACACTTTTTGAGGATACTAAGTTAATGAGGCTTATGAGTTTATGAGATTAAACATTTGGTCTAAAATGCTTTGCTTACCTCATTTATCTTATGAACTCATCAACTCATTACCCACTTTCTAAAGTGTCGA
>CAZXYA010000887.1:0-3084 GCA_964644655.1 uncultured Saprospiraceae bacterium
TTTTTGGGGCTTGTGAAATTTTGGGCTTAGACCCACTTTATGTTGCTAATGAAGGGCTGTTTATTAGCATTGTCGATGCAACGATAGCAGAGGATTTTCTTATACAACTCAAAAATACAGCAATTGGTAAAAACGCCTCCATTATTGGAACAGTCGTCAATACTCACCCAAAGCAAGTTGTCCTAACTAGCCAAATTGGAGGAAAACGAGTCGTGAATATGTTGGTAGGGGAACAGTTGCCTCGGATATGTTAAGAGATTATATTTAGAGGTAAATTAGAGGCTTATTTAGTTGAACCGCTTTAATCATTTAATATCAAAAGTAAACCATTTATACAAAACTGGTACAATCAACAAAGTCATTAAGGTAGAAGAAATCATGCCCCCAATAATCGTCCAACAAAGGGGTGACCATTGGCTAGTGCCAGCAAAAGTCAGCGGCAATAAACCTAATATAGTCGTAATCGTGGTTAATACAATGGGCAATAATCTACGCTCGCTCCCTTCTTTGATTGCCGCTATTCTTTCTACTCCAGCCGTTCGCAAATTATTAATATGGTCTACCATAATAATGGAATTATTGACCACAATACCGATTAAACTAATGAAGCCAACAAAGGCAAAAAAGGAGAAAGACCAGCCCGTAATATACAAGGCGATAAATGACCCACAAATAGCCAAGGGAATCGCTGCAAAAACAGCAATTGGTTGTAAAATAGACCGAAATTGTAAGATTAAAACCGCAAAAATAGCGACTTGGGCGAGGATTAAAATAGTCCCTAAATCACCAAAGGTTTCTTGCTGATTGGCGTATTCACCACCTGCCACAATGGAATAGCCTTGGGGTAAATGGACCGTATGGATGGTATCCAACAAAGCAGCAGTAATTGGGACGGCTTTATCAGCATCAATCACCCCTGCATAAACACTCGTATATCTGTTTAGATTATCGTGCAAAATCTCTGTATTCGCTGCTTGAAAATGGATATTGGCAACTTGTCGTAGCGGCACCTGACCACCTGTTGGTGTAGCAAAATAGACTTTATTAAAATCGCTAATCGTAGGCGTTTTATCAAAAGGCATTCTAACAACTAAGGGATAATCTTCTCCATCCTCAAAGGAAACTTTGGCTATAGTTAAACCTGTTAAACTGGCTCGAATGGTTTGGTCAAAATTCAAATAAGATAGATTGATTAAACCTGCTTTTTCTCTATTTAATTCGATATTCAATTCGGTTTTGTCCACACTCAATGGATTTTCTACATCTATTACCCCTTCTGCTGTTTTTAGAATCCCTTCAATATCGTAAGCAATTCTTTTTAAAGTATCTGAATTTTCTCCGTAAATTTCCATTTCAATGGCAGCTCTAGAAGGTACCGCATTTTTTAATTCCCTAAAGGTAATTTTTGCTCCAGGATAATTTGCAAAATCCCGACGCATTTGGGCTAAAGTAGTATAAAATTTCCGAGGATTCCATTCCGTAAAGTTGAGCATCACCTGCCCGTAATGTTTGGTCGCCCGTCTAGAACTTCGATTATAATAAATTTTAGGATTGCCATTGCCTACATTCGCCGAATAATCCTTCACATACGGCATGGTGTCTAATACACTCATAGCGTTTTTGAATGAGGTCAAAATTAGCCAAGGCATTTGTTACGGCTGCTTGGCTGGCGACCACTTTTTGACGACAGGCAATCGATTCGCCTTAGCTTCCGCTATTTTGTATTGCTGTTTTTCTATCGCTAAACCATTTTTTTGATTTTGTAAATTTTGTTCAATACCTAGTTGAATATATTTTTCTAAAACAGAGGATTGTGCTTCGATTGGAAGCCATACAAAACACCAAAATATAAAAAGAAGAAAATAACGCATTAGCAATCTATTTTTAGGTCGTAAAAGTAAGTAGTATTCTAGCAACAAAGTAATATTGACACTTAGATTGCTGAAATATTGATTTGAATTGTTGGCTTCTCATTTTCAATTGTAGGTAACATAGCTCTCTGAGCTGTGACTATCTAATATAACTTTAGGGCGTAAGGTTGAAAATTGAGATTTATTCATTTTTTTTGTTTAAAATCCGTTGCTAACCATTTTTCTTAGCAACGGATTAAATTAGCAACGGATTTTATCATTTTTAGCTGACGCTCTATTGTACAGCATATTGTAAAATATAAGGTATTACCGCTTCCTGAGCGATGACTATCTACATGACTTTTCACCCATCGCAAAGCTTTGTTACCTAAAATAATAGTAGTTTTGAATCAATAATGACCACTACAACATCCATATCATTTAAAGTAAAGTCTATCGGACTTCGACTAATGCAGTATTTGCAACTGTTCCCTACTCGTTTAAGACGGCTAAGCAATCATCTTTATAGAGGGTTTACCTTTCAAATGACCCGTAAGGAATATTGGAAAGATGAAGCGGACAAAAGTAGTCGAGCTTCGGTCATTTTATTATGGTTTGCTGAGTTGTTTATCCTAATTTTAGAGCTATTTGGTATCGGTGAATTTTATGAAACCATCACCGATTTTCTAAAATTTAAAACCCGTCCTTTAGCTCCTTGGGAAATCAAAATGGCGCAAAGCATTTATGGTGATTCCATTAATTATCAACTAGTTAGAATAGATGAAACGGCATGGGCTGGTCCCAAACAATATCATTTTTGTTATGTTAGTTTTAACCTCATTAACTGCTGGGGAAAAATGGCAAATCATATTCTAATCCATGAACTCATGCACACTTGGCAATATCAGCGCATGGGGGCTATTTATATGGTTCGTGCCTTGTCTGCACAACATACCAAAATGGGCTATAATTATGGTGGTATTAAAGCTATTCGAGCCAAAATGGCGATTGGAGAAACTTTATTAGATTTTAATTTTGAACAACAGGCGGATGTCGTGGCGGATTGTTTTTTATTGCAGCAGGGATTTGCGCCTCAATGGGGAACGGCTCGATTGGATGATATTATTACTTATGAGGTTTTTCTTAAGGATTTGGGTGGTTCTTTTACCAACCAAGCTTAGTAGTTAGTCAAGGTAATCCTGTCGGATAATTTGGCGACTTTTAAAGCTGTACA
>CAZXYA010000888.1:0-3051 GCA_964644655.1 uncultured Saprospiraceae bacterium
GTTGATCAGGTTGCACTATTTTTCCTATAGCGTTTGGAAAATAAAACAAGGCTATCACTATAGATGGAAGCCAAATTAATGTTGTTCGTACTGTTTTTTTAATTTTCATATTTGGTTTTTGTTATACATCATTATCAATCTCAAATTTGATTTGAAGGCTGAACATATATTCAATTACGGGTTCGGTAACGACAGGATTAGTCATCTCCATAATTCAGCAATAGATAAACTATTAAGAGAACTGTTATTTTTTACAATTTCTCATTTTCTTAAATGACAATGCGTCGTTTTATTTGATTCTATATTTTAGATAAAAAGTTTCTATGTTTTTACCCAAATAACATTCTTCTGGATTCTTTGCTTTTATTATAAATTCATTATCCGACAACCAATGAAATGAAAAATCATCTACTAGTACGTCATTAGCATTTAATTTAAAAGGATACGACCAAGATTTAGCTAATAAAGAAGCATAGTGTTTGTATTTATTATCTGCTAAATAATTAATAGAGAGAAATGTTTGTTGCATACATTCAAACTCCGTATAGACAGAAACACTCCATAATCTGTTTGGAGAAATGTATGGATAACCTGTAAACTGATGTATTGTGTCCCCTGTTTTTTTACTGATTACAGAATAAATATCATCAGTAAAAAACATACTTTCACTTACCAAATAAGCATCATTAAAATCTGGGTGATATGAAACATTATAACTTCTTGTTGGATTATATTCGGACTGATAAGTAGTATCTTTAAGAATTAACGATTTACCATTTTCAAATTGTAATTCTATTTTTCTATCCTTTTTCAAAATTGTATCAATAGCTACTAATTCTGGTTTCTTAACAATTTTATTTTTGTATTTATTTATACTGACTTTTTTAATATCCAGTATGTTTCTTAAGTCTATTGTAGCGCCTCCTTCTCCTTTACCAATTTGAAGATAATCATAAGAATAAGGAAAATAGTCTTCGTTATAAATTGAATTGTGGCCGTATAAGAATCCGCTGAAAACATAACCAATGTTAGACCTATCTATATAAAAATCCTTTCCAGTTTTAACAACATCTTTATCAATTACTATTTCTACTTTGACTCCTTTTATTAATCGTCCTTCGTCTCTAATCTCAATAGTATCTTTAGTATAACTCAAAATATAGGCCGTTTCGCCAAATGCTAATTTTCCAATAGGTTTATCCAAAGAATCTCTTATTAGTAAACCGTTTCTAGCTTTTACAGTCCGTTTGGGCATATCGTTTAGCCCCCAAATAACTTTGTTTAGATATTTATAATGTTTAAATGTTACAGGACGATTAGTTTTCTCAAATTCCTTTTCGACATTAATACGATATTCTACTGCCGTGCCTGAAGTTGTATTCTCAACATATAATTTATCACCAACTAGATAGGTCGAAATTGAATATTTGCTTTCTTTTTCCTCATGAGAAACCAACATATAATCTATAATATTAAAACTTGAATTATACGTTATTAAATACGTAGACCAAAAGCTTTGATCATCAGAGATGCCCAATAAAAATGTATTAAAATCTTTTGAAGGATTTATAGATTGAAGCAATCTATATTTTTGATTGGGATTAAATGAACCTAGAACTTGATTTAGATTTAAAGCTAAGAATTGTTGTCGTGTGATTAATTTTCCATTGTTGTAATACCTATTTAGAATAAAGGGTCTATTATTTGTTTTTAATATTCGAGTTGAATCTATAAAAGTAAACTTAAGGTCTTGAATGCTAGTATTGATATCTTCCCTTTGTTTAGAGTTTACAGGAATACTGTTTTCTGGATTCTTATTGCACCCCATACAAAGAAGTATAGCTACAGTATAAACGCAAGTATTCAGGTAATGAAGTTTGTTTGTGTTAATTGCCTTAGTACTTGACAAAATCAGATCAATCATTTTATTTTGCTTTTTCGTCTATCGTCTTGTTTTTGAAAATACTAGAAATTATATTAATGAGTTATAATTCTACCTTTATAAATTCAGTTCCGTTGTAATGCAGAATCAATACTTCATTTAAAACTCTAAAATCTGCATCACCTCCATCTTCTGAATAGATTTCTTTTAATTCAATTTTAATACTGTTATTCTCTTTGTCAAAGGAAAATAATTCATTTATAAAGGTATCTCTATATTTAATTTCATAGATTTTCTCTCCCTTGTATATTATCCTTTCTTCACAGCACGTTGAACATCCTTTTTTACTTTCAAATTCTAGATACCTGCCATCCAAATAATATAATTTATTAGTCCTATATCCACTATCATCGTATACTTGTATGCTATCCGGATATACGATTTGAACATACTTTCTAACCTCTTCTTGAGTCCCTCCAGACAGGTATTCCCATTGATAGATTGTTTTATTTCCTCCCTCTAGTATCTGTATCCAACTCCTCATTACTGGCTTCATTTTTTTTAACGACCTCGGCAATTTTAAATATACTCCAAGTTTATGGTAAAAAGTGTTTTCGAGAACGTCATATAACTCATAATTGTCACCTATACCTCTGTCTAAGAACGAACTTCTTTCCTGTCTTCCTGCTGACAAAGAGTCTATTTGAATGGATAATTCTTTTAAACTAGTTTCGATTAATTCGTCATAAGGTTTTTGGGGAAAAGCTTCTCCAGTAGAAAAAAGGATAAAAAATAAAACATTAGTTATTCTCGGAAATGACTTCATAAAAAAATACTTACTAATAACTGGTTAGGTATCGAACCGTCTTCAAAAACATATGGATTTGTTGCAATAGTAAATCCTATCCCAAGTGATTTAGGCAGTTTTTCTTGCTCCCAAGAAATTAAAGTAATCTGCATTTTCATTTTTCCATAATTATCGAGCACACTCAGAAGTTGTACATAGTATTGTTAAAGCTCTACTTTTCCCAATATAAACTCATCAAAATATTCTTGCTCTTTCCGTTCATCATTTGACATTTCATCCAATTTATACTCTCCCATTCCTGTGGGTGAATAAAAAAAGGTTTTCCAAATAGGTCTATGTTTCATAAAAATGGATTTATGAA
>CAZXYA010000889.1:0-3047 GCA_964644655.1 uncultured Saprospiraceae bacterium
AAGAACAAAATAAAACTATCATTTTGGGTATCTTATTTATTACCTGCTCCCTTAACTTAAAAAAGTCTCTACAGCAGTATGTTTTAAATTAAAAGCATCTGCTACCCCCTTATAAACGACTTTCCCATTTATTATATTTAAGCCTTTTCTCAAAGCCTCATTTTCCTGACAAGCTTTTTTCCAACCTTTATCTGCTAATTGAATCGCATAGGCCAAAGTAGCATTTGTTAGCGACAAAGTGGAGGTATAAGGAACTGCGCCAGGCATATTTGCCACACAATAATGGACAATATTTTTAATAATAAAAGTAGGGTTTTCGTGAGTTGTTGGTTTACAGGTTTCAATACAACCACCCTGATCAACTGCCACATCGACTAAAACGGTTCCTGCCTGCATATCTTTCAACATATCCTTTGTGATTAGATTAGGGGCTTTAGCTCCTGGAATCAATACCGCTCCCACAATTAAATCACTCTCTTTAATTAATTGGCGAATAGTGTATTCATTAGAATAAAGCGTCGTTACATTAGCAGGCATAATATCTGATAAGTATCGAAGTCTATCCAAATTTATATCCAAAATGGTTACTTGTGCGCCTAAGCCTGCTGCCATTTTCGCTGCTTGCGTCCCTACAATTCCACCACCTAAAATCATTACTTTTCCTGCTGGCACGCCTGGTACTCCACCCAATAAGACGCCTCTCCCTTTAATTGGTTTTTCTAAATATTTAGCCCCTTGTTGAATCGCCATTCTACCTGCAACCTCTGACATAGGGATCAATAATGGTAAAGACCGGTTGGGTAATTCCACCGTTTCATAGGCTAAACAAACGGCCTTACTTTTAATCATTGCCCTCGTTAATGGCTTGTAGGAAGCAAAGTGGAAATAGGTAAATACTAACTGATCTTTTTTAATCAGTTTATATTCTGACTCAATTGGTTCTTTTACTTTCATTATCATCTCTGCTACTGCATAAATAGCTTCAATGCTTTTTTTAATTTTTGCACCCGCTGCTTTATATTCTTTATCACTAAATCCACTTCCTATTCCTGCTGAGGCTTGTACATAAACACTATGCCCTCTACGGACCAAGGCAGTAACTCCTGCAGGGGTTAAGGCTACTCGATTTTCGTTATTCTTAATTTCTTTAGGAACGCCAATAATCATATTTATAGATTTAATGTAACTATTCAGCATAGCGCTTAGGGCACAGGGTTAAAACAGAATTATTTTCAAGGAATTGATTGTTTTAATCCTAAATGTTTTTTGATTTGCTGTTTAATAACGCTCTGCTCTGCGCCCTAAGCCTTTTGCTAAACAATTACGGTTTAGTTTAATATTTTTCTATAAAAATAATCATATTTAGTATTAATTTCCAAATTAAAATCCAAAAAAGGAATTACAATCTATTTAAATTAACTTTATAGATTTTTATTCTTTTTTTTAAGCTAAAATATATTTTCTTTCTAGAGAGAAAGAACAGATAAAGACTAATTAGTATACTCTAATGTAAATTTATTTTAAAGGAGTCTAGTACCCCTAATAAATGGCTAAAGTCGAGATTACTCTTCTTGCTTATATTTTTTTGTCGCAAATTTTTTTCCTAATTGGCGTAGTTTATTCCCTCGTTCTTCTTTACTCAATGATTTGTCATTATAAATAGCATTTAATCCTTCACTAAATAGTTCGTGGTTCTGAATAGCCGTATTTATCCAGTGCGTAAATTTAGCATCATCTCCATGTTCCCAATAACCAGAATCATCCAAGACTTCAAAAACGACAAAATATTTATCTGCTAAATAACGTAAAAGCTTGCACAAGGCTAAATGAGTAGTTGCACCATCATAACCTGTTTTTGCTCTTTGCCAAGGAAAGGTAGCATCATCTAAAAAGAAAGTAGGATCGGCTATGGTTAACAGAGATTGCAATAATCCATTTGGTAGAAAAGTGAGCCAGATGGTTTCTGCTTCTCCAACAGTTAGGGTAATGCCTTTAAGTGGAGCATGTCCTTCAAAACTCATTGCATCCGCATTAAAGCTCATGGATAAATTTTCTGGTGTTTCCCAATCTTCATCCCATACTCTATACGTCCAATTATTAGTACGGCAAATATCTTCTGTTTCTTTAATGAGTTGATAAACATCATTAGGTTGCTTTAATTTGCCTCGATACCGTATTTTAATATAAAAGTCTGACATATTGTTTTGTTTAGGTTAAAGGTACTGGTGGTATCAGGTTTCAAGTACTAGGTGTCAGGCTAGACGTATTTATGTCACACCTGACACCTGTTACCTAAAATCTGATACCATTTTATTACAAATCCATCACCGCCTCCACATCAGGGTCTAGTTCTGGTCTTTCTGATGCTAAAGAAATTCCAATAAATAAAATCAAAGAAACCGTTAAAGCCAAAGCACCCACATCAATATTATAAGGTACTGAAATCTTAAATATTTTAATCACAAAGTTCACCGCTAGACTAGAAAGAACCGCAATGTTTGCCGCCATCGGAGTTGCTCTTTTCCAATTAAAACCAATAACAACAACAGGCACAATAGCTGCGGCAAAAGTTCCCCAACCAAAAGCGCCTAAGATGGCGACTAAGTCACCAGAGTAAAGGGCAAAAACGGCGGAAAAAATAGTAATCAATGCAGTTGTTGTTCTTGCCCAAAATAGTTCATTCGTAATGGTTTTACCAATTGCTTTTGGAATATCGTGCATAATAGCAGCAGTTCCAATATTTAAAAAAGCATCGGCTGTAGACATAATAGCCGCAAATAAACCAGCAAATACGACACCTGCTAAAATGGGATGTGCATAATTCTGTAAAAATTGTGAAGCGGCGGCATCGGGAGTGGCTAATTCTGGTTGGACGCCTTGAATAACTAAGGCACGCATTGCCAAGCCAATACCTATCCATAATAAAGCGGAAAAAAGATAACCTGTTGCAGAAAGAGGTAAAATATATTTGGCGTCATTGACTTTTTTATACATCATCATTTTGGTAATGACATGGGGTTGCCCCGAACTACCCAGTCCAAATACAA
>CAZXYA010000890.1:0-3042 GCA_964644655.1 uncultured Saprospiraceae bacterium
GCTGCTGTAAATCTTCTAATAATAGTGCAATATTAATCCAATTCATACTGGACACATCAGAAGTACTTCTCGCTTTTTGAGCAGTATCTTCTCCACTAAGACATTTCTCAAAAAACAAATTAACTGCCATGTAATACAGCCCACTAGATTTAGCCATAGCCACCAATTTCAACCCCCATTTATCCAAAATCTCCCCACGGCTCTCTTCCGAAAACCGAAAAAACACCCGATTGACTCCATCTTGTTGCAAAACAATCACTTCATGAAAGAAATCGCTGGTCGAATTATTCCGCAAAATAGCAGTTGAAACCTCTTCTTTTCCATCCAAATAATCCTCTAAAAAGACACAGGATAGGTCATCGAAATAGCGGACTTTGATACTATCTTTAGTAGCATTCATCTCTTCAGCTAGAATAGATAATTCATCGGTTAGTTGCCAGAAATAACCATTATTGTAAAGAGTAATATTTTTAGTGGCATCTATATTTCCATAAGCAGCATCCGCAATCGTTAAATCATCTACATCAAAATAGAGCATCCCTCTTTTGTTGACCAATGTATTCGTAATAGTATCTAGTCCCACACAGGTACAAGTAGGGGCAGAACGAGCATTAGTTAAAGGGCAACAATCAATAGATTTTTTCAAAAAGTCTTGGAGGGCTTGCATCCCTGCCTTTTCCGCTTCAGCAATTAAATAGGGATTATGATTGTTTTGTGCATAGACTTTACTCATTTCTGCGATTGCGGTTTCTATCATCATGGCTTTTCTAGTTGTCCCAAAACATGGAAATTCTGTTTCTGGTAAATTTAACGCAACCCAAAAACGCTGAAAAAGTCCCAATTCGGTAGATTCTTTCCCAATCAAGATATAATAAGGACTTGTGCGTTTGGCAAGGCTGCCGAGTTGTTCCATTACTTCTGGAATACCGCCCTTCGTAGCCCCATTATGCAAATAAAAATTAGCACTTAAAACTTTAAAATTATTCGTTCCTGTTGGATTACTGGCAAAGACATCAGCCAATCTTTTAGCTGCTGCATTTAAAGTATCTTGATGGCGCAATCGAGCTTCAAAACCTGTCGCATCAAAAATTTCTTGATAAAAATCGGTTTCTTGTCCGTATAGTAAATTGCTTAGCAATAAAGCGCCATAAATTAAAAGTCGTTTCATTATTGGATTTTTTTGTTTCTTAATTGTTATTTCTCGTTATTTTTAACAATAGTGTAATTGCTATTTTCATTACAATTGAAGCAGGTTAATTATACGAAGTATTTGGCTTCCTATTATTGATGAGATAAGACATAAGAACATCAAGGAGGATAAAGTGTCTAGACCTTTCTCCGATACTTTCTTTAAATGATGAGAAAGTACATTTTTAAAATTATGATTAGATTAAACCGATTGGGGCAAAGCCTTTATTCTTTATCAATAAAATGGAAGCATAAAACAGGCTAACGAGGCTTTATTTCTGATACTACAAAGTTAAGTCAATATTAGATAAGAATTTGGGGCAAATTGGGGCAAATTGGGGCGTTTGCCTGTTTAAATAAGGTATCCGCTTAATAATTTATTAAAAATAAATGGATAAGGAGAGAATAATATAGATTTGAAAAGAAGCCTACTAACTACTAACCGATAAGAAAGTCCAAAATAAGCCTGTTTTAATCCACTAAAATTAGAAAAAGTTCCATTTTTTTTGTTTATTTTTGTATGCCGCAAAAAAAGAGGGCTTTGCCTACTAATATGCGTAATTCTACCCTAAAAAATGTAGCAACAACCGTTAATATAGAAATTATCAATTAGTTGTTTGTTACAAATAGAAAACATAAAATAAATAAAGTCTAGTAACTAGACGGTACTCTATGACTAAACTCTAAACTCTAAAAATTAAGAAGGGAAATCGGAAAACTTACACAAAATTTTATTAACTTTCGTCAGATAAAAAAAACGAATCTTAAATTAGGTGTGTGGATATTGACTAGCGCTATCCGCTAATTCCCCAGCTTTATTTAAAAAGCATATTTAATTTTAGAGCAAGAAACACAAGAATGGTAGAAACGAAAATTGACCTTCACGAAGCATTACAAGCTCAGTTTGGCTTTGACAAATTCAAAGGCAACCAAGAAGAAATTATTCAGAGCGTATTAGATGGCAGAGACACTTTTGTAATCATGCCTACAGGTGGTGGAAAATCACTTTGCTATCAGTTACCTGCATTATTAATGCAAGGAACTGCAATTATTATCTCTCCTTTGATTGCCTTGATGAAAAATCAAGTAGATTCCATTAGAGGATACAGCCAGAATGATAATGTGGCGCATTTCCTCAACTCTTCCCTTTCTCGCGTACAAATCAAACAAGTCAAAGAGGACATTGAAAATGGACATACAAAATTATTGTACGTCGCTCCAGAAACGTTGACTAAAGAAGAAAATATCGCCTTCTTCAAAGCAGTCAATTTATCTTTTGTTGCGGTAGATGAGGCGCATTGTATTTCAGAATGGGGGCATGATTTTAGACCAGAATATCGCCGAATTCGGCAAATGATTAATGACATAGATAGAGAAATTCCCGTTATCGCTTTGACCGCTACGGCAACACCTAAAGTGCAGTCGGACATCGTGAAGAACTTGAATATGCAGAATGAAAATATTTTCATTTCTTCTTTTAATCGGGATAATCTGTATTACGAAGTTCGGCCTAAAGGAAAAAAAGAAGCCACTTTCAAGAGTATTGTCCAATATGTCAAAGGACAAGCAGATAAATCTGGGATTATCTATGTACAATCTAGAAAGTCGACCGAAGAAATTGCGAAGATTTTAAATGTCAATGATGTCAAAGCTGCACCTTATCATGCGGGTTTAGATGCTAAGACTCGAAGCAAAACACAGGATGACTTCTTAATGGAAGAAATTGATGTGATTGTGGCAACAATTGCCTTCGGTATGGGGATTGATAAACCAGATGTACGGTTTGTTATTCACTATGATATTCCGAAAAGTATTGAAAATTATTACCAAGAAACAGGTCGAGCTGGTCGAGAT
>CAZXYA010000891.1:0-3031 GCA_964644655.1 uncultured Saprospiraceae bacterium
AAAGTTAATTTTTTTTCTTTTGGATCAGCAAATTTAAGCAGGACGTTTTCTCCATTATACATACCGCCAAGTAGATTTAAAGAACGACTACCTGAAATACGCTTACTGGAAACTTCATTGAGGTCTTGGTCAAGGATTTTTAAAAGATAATTATTGGTTTTACGGTCTTTTTTATCGACTTTATAAAACATATAATAGCCTTTTACGGCGTCGTCTTCCAAAATAGGACCAAGACTTCTTAAATTAATACTTAGTACATCAGAGAGTGTTTTATTTTGGGCAGTAGCAAACCCTACAAAAAATAAAGAGAATAAGACAATTAATGAGAATTGTCTGTTTAATACTTGTTTCATTACGATAAGATTAATTGATTAAATGATGAAGATTATTTTTGGGAGTATTTTTTTGTATAAAGTGTATTCAATTTTTGATATTCTTCTGTTTTGCCTACCAACTCTGTAGCCAATAATAAAGCATGGTGAAAACCTTGATTTTCTATAAATAGGGATTCCCTATTCTTTAGATAGTGATAATTGATTTTAGCTAACTCTTTCATGCGTAAATGCTGTAAAAAAGTTAAAAAGATTTTATAGTCCGAAGCTTGATGTAGGGCAGGTTTTTCTAAAACATTATAGAGTTCCCTGTTTTTTTGAGCTTCATGAATGTTATATAAATTATGACCAACCATAGCATGCAAACATGCTCGATTAGGGTGTTTTTGTAATAACAAAAGGGTATTAAAGAGACTACGCCCTAAATTTTGAAAGAGAAATTCATTTTGAATAGGTTCAAAATCACTTTGGTTACTAAGTTGTTGGAAAGTATTTTTGAAGAAGGCATTCAATGAAGTATCTGGTAACTTGTAATCCTGTAAAAAAGGTTTTAAAGCATTGATTCTTTGCAAACAATCAGGATGTGTTTTTAGAGAATCTACATTCCATGCTTCTGATTTTTTGACATTCGAGAAAATAGCTTCTTCTTCTTCCAACCAGAAGTCTTTGAAAGGGTACTCAGGGGTATCAAATATTTTTGATAAATCAATAATCGTATTGATTCTACGATTGTCTACTTGGTCTAAAATTTCTAAACAGCGAAGGGCTTCTGTTGCATTGAATTGGGTGTTTTTTAAGAATTGTAAAGCCAATTTATCTGCTTCATGTTCGTGTAACCTACTATGTCGGTTACTTTCAAAAATATTGCCTTGTAAAAAAGTAAGTGCTTGTTGGTAAGTATTGAATTCACTTTTAGCTATTTTTTCTAATTGTTTGGCGGTTTCTTCAGAATTTATCCATTCCACTCTTTCTTGAATGGCTGTGTTGACATGATTTAATTGATGATGGGCTAATTCATGACAGAGTACAAAAGCAATTTGACTTTCATTTTCTAACCAAGGCAATAATTCTAAATTAAAAACCAAAGTGCCTTCTCCCATACAATAAGCATTCGGATAACCATATCTACTGACTAGTAATCGAACTTCTTTTTGGTTAATGTCTGGATTTGCTTGAAGAATGGTTTGAAATAAATCTTGAAAAAACGGATAAATAGTGGTGTCGAAATAAAAGTCCCCACGTTCTAATTGTTGGACTAAAGTTGTGCCTCTGGAGATGTATATTTCCGATAATTCCGTTTTATGTTTAGCAGGTAATTGCCCTATAGCATCCCCTGTTGTTTGTTTGACCTGTTGAATAGCCGTTGTTCGTTGATTACTTGGTGTAATTTCTAAAAAACAATCAATAGTTTGAGCGGTAAGTGTGTAAGCACAAAAAGTGAGTAGTATTAAAAACGTATATTTTTTATTCATTTGATTTTTCTAAAAGTTGAAAAATAGGAGAATATCCGAATATCATAAAGGGGGATACGGTGTAAAGTTTGTGAAAGGCTTAGTTAACAATTGATTAAATTGTAAGATTTTAGCACTATGCACTAATAGCTCATCATTTTCAAAAGCTAATCTATCAATCTAAGGTAAAATAATAGGGTAGGAGGGTAAAAATTGAGTGAATGGTAATAGTTATTGGGAAGGAAAAAAATTATTAAAAGACATAGTGTTTGTTTTATGTCTTCTAAACTACATTTGTTTTCAAAAATCATTCCTGTTTTATGGATTCATTAAAAAAATCCCTTGAATAATTTTAAGTAGATTAACGATGGTGAAAAATTACAATAAAACAGGTGAAAATGGATGGTTTAACAGTATTTCTCAAAATGGTTTACACAAAACATTATGTTACAAGCATAAAATAATTAAAACGAGAACTGTTGTAACAATTGAATATCCATTAATATGATTTTTATATCTTAATTTTCTATTTGTGGGTGATTGACGGTTTTAGTATTTTTGGATGGTTGGCTTTCAGTCAACCTGTATTTATAAACCTATATTTCACAGGTTGACTGAAGTCCACCATCCGTTTTGTGCGTCATAATTCAAAAGAACAATATTCGTTTTTTATGTCTTGGATGTCTATTCTTTTTTATTATTTGTTACAGGTTGACTGAAGTCAACCATCCATTTTACACATCATAATTCAAAATAGGCGCCAACCACTTCTCCGCCTCCTCCACACTAAACCCTTTACGCTTAGCATAATTCTCCACTTGGTCTTTACTAACTTGCCCAACCCGCATATATTTAGAGGCAGGATTACCAAAATACCAACCACTAACTGCAGCCGCAGGATACATCGCACAACTTTCCGTTAAGGTAATACCCGTTTGTTCTTCGACTCGCATCAATTCCCAAAGCGTCCGTTTTTCGGTATGTTCTGGACAAGCAGGATAACCAGGTGCTGGTCGAATGCCTTTATACTGTTCTTTGATTAACTCGCTATTATCTAAATTTTCATCCGCCGCATAGCCCCAGAATTCTTTACGCATTCTTTCGTGCATTCTTTCGGCGAAAGCCTCCGCAAAACGGTCGGCTAAGGCTTTTAATAAAATCGCATTATAATCATCTTGGTCTGCTTCAAAACGCTTCACGTGGTCTTCGATGCCGAAGCCTGTAGCTACTGCAAATGAGCCAATGAAA
>CAZXYA010000892.1:0-3023 GCA_964644655.1 uncultured Saprospiraceae bacterium
GAAAATATTTAAAATATCGTCTAGCTCGTTAAATCCGTAGCTAACTTAATCCGTAGCTCACATTTTTTAGCTACGGATTAAGTTAGCTACGCCTGCCTGCCGCAGGCAGGGATTTTTCATCAATTATTTATCTGGCACTCTATTCATACAATAAAAAATTATATTTATCATCATTTTAATTTGAGCTTAGTATACGATAATCCGTTGGGCATCAAATTAGTTGGGTAGAAAAATTCCCCAACGGATTTATTTTCCCAACGGATTATATCAGTTTCTTATTTGGCGCTCTATTAAATTGGTTTTTTCTTCTTTTCAGCGAGTTATACATTAAGATTTTGACTTTTCGGTCACCTTATAGTTTTAATTCAAAACCTAAAAAATGTCAGCTATTTTTTCTCATAAACCCTTATCCAATCGACATACATAAACTGAGGAAACACACTTGTAGTATCAGGACGACCAGCCCACTTATTCCCAACAGCAATATTTAGGAGGATAAAGAATTCTTTATGAAATTCTGACAATTCATCAGCGGTAATTGGCATTGATGCGTATTCTTTGCCATCAACGGACCATGCCACATGATTGGTATCCCATGTTAGTTCAAATATATGAAAGGCATCTGCAAATTTGCCTGTTTCCAATTTAAAAGATTCAGCGCCCATATGTGCGTGTACACCAGATTCATCCGCATAATGAAGGTTAGCCTCTACAATGGAATCATTTTTAGAACCATATAATTCTAAAATATCAATTTCTCCGGATTGTGGCCAAGGCGTGTCCCCTCCATTTTCGTTGATATTTGCTCCCAACATCCAAAAGGCAGGCCAAATTCCATGACTAAAAGGAAGTTTAATCCGAGCCAATATCTTGCCGTATTGCCAAGTCTGTTTATTGGCGGTATTCATTCGGGCCGATGTATATTGGTTCATTCCATGGACATCGCTTTCGTGAATGGCTTTTATAATAAGATTTCCATTTTCGATATAAGCATTTTTAGGGCTATTGGTATAACGTTGCCATTCATCGTTGAAGCGTCCAGCAGGTTCTACTTGAAGGTTCCAGTTATTTTTATCAATGGAATCCGCTTCAAATTCGTCTGCCCATTCTAACTTCCAGTCTTCGCTATCTTCAAAGGGGTATTCATTTTGGATGGTGGTAGCAACTTTTTTCGAATCAACAGTACTATTTTCATTGTCCTTACAAGATAATAAAACGATTGATACCATTAAAATCATTACAAAACGGGAAAATACTTTTTTCATTTAAGCTAATTTATTTGAATCCGAGCAATTGATACCTCACAAAATCCTCCCCAATTCCAAAGCCATCTCCTCCAAACTCCCTTCCAAAGCCTTATGCTTATTCTCCAAAGAAGCAATCTGCTTTTCTTCATTTGTTAACATTTCATCAAAAGACCCAAAATTAGCATCAATTCTATTTTTGATATGCTTCACGTACCTATTTAATTTTCCAGAAACTTCTTCTTCTATCCGCAACCGACCTTTGGCAATTTCTGCTTGAAAACCATTAATTACTTTCCGCCTTTTTAAGCCAACTGAAACCCCTGCAAATAATAAACCTATAGTCGATAAAACCCCACCTGTAATATCAAAAACCATCCCATTCGTAACCGTAGCTAGGATAATTCCTATGACCGCAATACCGCCACCTGCCGCCATATTAGGCATTAAATCATCACTATCTGGGAATAACTCTTGGTCGGCAAAATTTTCAGAACGACTCAAAAAGTTTTTAAAAGCCGCTTGTAATTCTCTTAAAATATTACTACGCTTTTCAGCAATAGCGCTAAAAATTTCATGATTATTTTTAAGAATCGTCTGACTACTTTGGATTTTTAAATCAATAATTTTGGCCATTTGCTGGATGCTTTCTGCCAAATCTACTACCCCATCGTTCAACTTGTCCTTCAGTATGGTATTTAAATCTGTTTCAAAGTTTTTAGTCAATTGGTCTAGCCAATCTTTAGCGGAAGTACCACTCGTAAACATCGACGAAAATTGTCGTTTAAGTAGGCTACCAAAAGATAAACCAGCTTTTAATTCATCCTCTGTTTTTCTAGTAATTTTATCATACCCTCCCAATAAATTCTCTACCAAAGTAGCGACTTGTTTATTAGATTTAATGGCTTGTTCCTCTAAAGTTCCCTTTATATCTAATCGAAATTCTTTATCTGCTAAGTTTTGCTGCTTTCTATCTAAAACGCCTCTATAAATGCGTTCATTAATATTTTTAGAAGTCTTAATATTATTCTGTAATTTTAGAACAGGTGCTTTTCCACCAGTAATATTATCTGCGATATAGCCTCGAATAGGTAAAAAACCACTATTCGTTTCGTCGCCTTCAATCTCTTGTTTGGCAGAAACTGCAAATACATTGGGTTCCATGATGCCCTTCTTGGCAGCATAATCTTTTACCCCATTAATATTGACATTTAAATCTGATTCATTCATCAAATCTTTTTGCTGTAGCACAAATACAATCTTTTTGCGCCAATCCGCATGGATATAATCAAAAAAGTCCCAAGCAGACTGCCGATAAGGATTTTTAGCTTCAAAAACAAAGACAATTAAATCTGAAGCAGGGATAAAATTCTCCGTAATTTCTTGGTGATGTTTGATAATTGCATTCGTGCCTGGCGTATCCACAATGGCAATTTCTTTTAGAATATCAATCGGTTGAAAAATCTTCTTCAAATTTTCATTGATGGAAATAATTTCCTCCGTTTCCCCATATAAAATTTGCTGAATCGTATCGGTCATTGGCTGCGGTGCTACCTTACAAATTTCTTTGCCAGTTCCTAAAAGTGCATTGACAAAACTACTTTTTCCTGCCTTTACTTCTCCCACTATCACAAACATAAAAGGCTCGTTAATCCGATTGCGCAAATCGCTGACTGTATTCGCTAATTCCGTATGCCCAATTTGTACCGTTAAATCGTGTAATTGTCTCACTAAATCATCAATCTTAACCCGATAAGTTTTTAGCGATTGATTGAATAA
>CAZXYA010000893.1:0-3019 GCA_964644655.1 uncultured Saprospiraceae bacterium
AAAAATAGGAGCGCAATTAATTACGCTCCTATTTTTTTAATGTTTCGTTATTTTTGTAGGTATCTGGTAGCTGGTTTTAGGTAACTGGTCATTATCCGCTTTCCTATTGCCAAATCCAAATGCGCTATAAAAATTTACTCCAAAAATGGATAATTTTCTTGTGTATAATTATCGGTATATAACTCTGAAGGATCAGGGAACTTAGATGCTTCTGCGAATTTTACAGAAGCAGCAACTTCTGCATTCACCGCATTTTTAATGTCTTTAATTTCTTCAGGTTTCACTTTATAAGTTGTCAATAAAATCTTTTCGGTTGTTTTGATTGGGTCTATATCTTTATATTGCTTGACCTCTTCTTTAGTTCGATATTTAGCAGGGTCTGATACAGAGTGACCTTTGTATCTATACGTCTTAATTTCTAAGAAATAAGGGCCTTTTCCTTCTCGAATATGTGCAGAGGCTCTCCCAATTGCTTCATGAACTGCTGCTGGATCCATTCCGTCCACAGATTCACTTGGCATGCTATAAGAAGCACCCATTTGACTTAATTCTACTACATTGGAGGTTCTACTAACAGAAGTCCCCATCGCATAACCATTATTTTCTACAATATACAAAACGGGAATATTCCAAGACATTGCCATATTGAAAGACTCATGCAAAGCTCCTTGACGAGAAGCACCGTCTCCAAACATAGTTACGCAAAGGTTATTGGTCCCTTTATACATTTCTGCAAAAGCGATACCTGTACCGATAGGAATTTGTGCCCCTACGATACCATTTCCACCAAAATAATTATTTGGTTTATCAAAAAAGTGCATTGAGCCACCCTTTCCTTTTACAATTCCTGTTTCCTTTCCATATAATTCTGCCATAGCGGCATCCATTGTCACTCCTCTTCCTAATGCGATACCGTGTTGACGATAAGCCGTCACTATGGAATCTCCTTCAATCAAAGCAGATTCCAAACCCGCAGCAATGGCTTCTTGACCAATATATACATGGCAAAATCCTCGAATTTTTTGAGCGCCATACATTTGAAGCGCTTTTTCTTCAAATTTTCGAATACGCAACATCAATGTGAACCACTCAAGGTATTGTTCTTTGGTGTATTTTACTTTTTTTGTTTTTCTGGTTGAAGTTTTTCTTTTACTGGTAGCGGTACCATTCTCAACTACTTGCGCCATATCGGATAATTTTTTGTTAGCGAAAATTCGCAGGTTTTATAAAATTGCTTCCTAAATTTATAACTTTTTTTTGAAATTTACTATCATCTAATGATCACGTCGGTAACATATTCTTCCCCTAGTCCTTCATTAATTAGCTCAATTATTTTGGTCTTACTATACGATAATTCTTGACGTAAGGGTGCGGAAGCTATACTTATAAACAACTTTTTTCCTCTGAGTTTAATTTCTTTGGTATATCCACTAATGGAAGGCCCCATATTAAGAATCCAAATTTGCTTAACTTTATTTTGATAAAGCTTAGATTTCCAATTATTTTTAGCGACTAATTCCTTTAGTACTTCGGAAATAGGTTGGTCGTTATATTTTTTAAATGCCATAAAATTGGAAGTTATTTGAAGTTATTTTTGTCATTAAGAACAAATCTCCTGATGAAATCTCTAGTGGTTAACCTAATTGTACTTCACCAAAGTTAATAATAAAACGCTTAAAGTCCGTATCAAGTTTTGTTAAAATATCAGACAAGCGATTTTCGTGGGTATCCGTAAAGAAAATTTGCCCAAAATCTTTTTCAAATAATAATTCTAATAATTGCGTCACTCGCTGTTTGTCCAGTTTATCAAAAATATCATCCAAAAGCAAGAGCGGGGCTATTTCTTTTTCTCGTCTTAACAATTCATATTGTGCCAATTTCAAGGCTAAAATAAAGGATTTCATTTGTCCTTGAGAGGCATATTTTTTTAAGGGAAAACTTTCTATTTTAAAGGTTAAATCATCTTTATGAATACCCACCGTTGAGCGCTGTAAGATTAAGTCTTTCGGTCGATTTTCTTGTATTAAAGGAAGAAATTCGTTTTCATTCAAATGCGATCGATAAGTATAATTAACTGTTTCCTGATTATTGGAAATTATTTTGTAGAATGTTTGAAAAATAGGAATAAATTGTTCACTAAAAGCTTTTCTTTTTTGGTGGATTAATTGGGCAGGTGCTTCCATTTGTTCATCAAAAATAGCCAAAAGTCCTTTGTCTACTTTTCTAGTTTCAGCAAATTTTTTCAAGGTAGCATTTCGCTGTTTTAATAGGCGATTGTATTGAATCAACCCATTTAAATAAGCGGTGTCAATTTGAGATAAAGTATTATCTAAAAATTTTCGGCGCACTTCACTTCCCTCTAAAGCCAATTCTGCATCAAAAGGCGTAATCATCACCACAGGAAATTGACCTATATGCTCAGCTAATTTACTATAAGCCACATCGTTTAATTCAATGGTTTTCTTTTCTTTAGGAATGACTTTGGCAACTGTCTTAAATTGCTTTTTCCCTTTTTTGAATTGTCCTTCCAAGCGAAAAAAGGTCGTCTCATGTTTTTTAATATAACTATCACTAATCCCAAAATGACTTTTGCACATACATAGATAATAGACCGCATCCAATAGATTGGTCTTGCCCATTCCATTTAAACCGACTATACAATTGACTTTTTCAGAAAAATCAACGGTTTGTATCTCGTAATTTTTAAAGTTGGTTAGTTTTATTTTTTTTAGATGCAATGGTGGTGATTAGTGATTTGTTGATTAGTGATTAGTTGGCTATACGTAAACCTATATTCAAAATTCAACATTTATTCATTCAAAATTATCAGGCTGTAAAAGTGGGGAGTTTTTTTAAGTAAACAAAAAAAGAAGGTTATAAAGTCAATGCTTTATAACCTTCTATATTAAAAACCAATTAAATCGGTTATTAAGATGGTCGTAAATTTAGTTTTTACTGCTTTACCAATTGCTCGGTAAAGACTTCTTCGCCAATTTGTAATCTCAGTAAATAGAATCCT
>CAZXYA010000894.1:0-3016 GCA_964644655.1 uncultured Saprospiraceae bacterium
GAACAGATGGGGCAACTGAATTATGTGAAGGGGATGCTACTACTCAAAATTTAACCACCGTCATAACTATAACAGATGCAGGTGGTAATTGGGAAGAAGCTACCGCATCGGGAGCAAATATAACCGATCCAACAAGTGTAAACTTTAGTGCAGTCGCTCCAGGAATTTATACCTTTAGATATATCCATCCAGAAACAGGTTCTTGTGTAGCAGATACTGCCATTGCCACGGTAACCATCAATCCTCTACCAACGGCAAACTTAGCCGTAGTAACAGATACAACCATCTGTAATGGAGGTATGATAGAAATCCAAATTACCAATACAGAAACTGGTGTTGATTATCAATTAAGAGATGATAGCGATAATAGTCCTGCTTTTACAGCAATGGAAGGAAATGGAGGCACTATTACATTTTCTATAAACCCTGTTACTAGTAGTGTGACTTATAATATTTTGGCAACCAATCTGATAACTAATTGTATGATAGAATTGTCAGATATGGCGGTTATAACCGTACAAAATTGCGATTTGGGAGATTTACAAGATACAGATGCAGATACTACAGCAGGCAATTATCAAACCTTAATCGCTAATGGCGGTCCAATACATTATATTAGAACGGACTTAACCTTAGGCCAAGAAATAGATGGAGAGTCAGACGGAAATCCGCATGGGATGGCTAGAGGAGATGATGATGACATTGCTCCAGATGATGAGGATGGAGTGATGTTCTTTAGCAGCTTAAACATAGTACCGGGTGGAATCATCCGACTACCATTAGAAGTGGTCAATGGAACAGGAAGTATGGCACATTTAGAAGGTTGGATAGATTGGAACGGTGATGGTCGATTTAGTGGGACAGACGAAATGATAGTTGATATTACGGATGATGCGACTTTCCCAGCATTCATTCAGGTCAATGTACCTGATGTCATCGCAGATAATGTACCATTAGGTGTCAGATTCCGATTGAGTTTAGAGGATAATATGACGCCTTATGGCATTGCTACCTCTGGCGAGGTAGAAGATTACCTCATCCAAATTGATTGCGCAACGGGTGTCTGTTTACCAATTAGTAGTACCGTAATTCGAGGTACAAAAGATTAATTCTTTAGATAAGTAATATTCTCTATAATAGTTTGGTAAATCCCTGCCTTATGAGGCAGGGATTTCTTTTTATCCTTTCTCTACCGTACACTTTTTAAAAATGCCGCCTTCACCCCAAAAGCCCCTTTCCTCGCACAAAGCGTAGCATGAGGAAATGTGAGTTTCCGAACCCAAAGGGATGGGATGCTCGTGACTCAGTAAAAAGTGTCCGGTAGAGAATTTATCCTTGGTTTTCAATGTGAAATCAAGGATTTATTTTTAAGTCTGCTTAAAAATCAGTACTTTCGGTAAACACAATTAACTCTTTGATGAACCAATAAACAAAAATTATGAGAGAAGACTTCCTACACTACTTATGGCGCACTAAACGTTTCCATTTAGATAATTTGCTATCTACTGAAGGAGAATCTCTACAAATTGCTCATTTTGGCAACCATAATCATCATGCTGGTCCTGATTTCTTAGAAGCAAAAATTCAAATTGGCGAAACCCTATGGGCAGGTAATGTCGAAATACATGTAAATGCCTCTGAATGGATAGTCCACAAGCATCAAGAAGATAGCGCTTATGATAATGTGATTTTACATGTGGTTTTAGAAGAAGATAAGCCTATTTATAGAAGTACAGGTGAACGCATTCCTTGCTTAGAATTACGAAAAAGAATTCCTCCTAAAATTATTAAGACCTATCAAAAAATAGTACATAACGAATATTGGATTCCTTGTCAACATCATTTTTACTCCGTACCAACGATTACTAAAAACTTATGGTTAGATAGATTATTAGTGGAAAGACTAGAACAAAAAACAATACCTATTGCCGAGCGATTAGTCAACAGGAATAATGCTTGGGAATCCGTTTTTTATGAGTTCTTGGCTAGAAATTTTGGTATTAAAATTAATGCAGCACCATTTGAATTATTGGCGCAATCTACACCACTCAACTTATTCGCTAAACATAAAAATAGCTTATTTCAAATTGAAGCTTTGTTATTTGGTCAGGCAGGTTTATTAATAGGTGACTTTCAAGATGATTACCCAAAAGCATTACAAAAAGAATATCAGTTTTTACAAAAAAAATATAATTTACAGCACATTAAAAAGGAAAGTTGGCGATTTATGCGCTTGCGCCCTGCTAATTTTCCATCCATCCGAATCGCTCAATTTGCAACCCTTATTTATCAATCTACACATCTTTTTTCAAAAATACTGGAAGCAGAAAATATAAAAGACATAGAAAAATTATTCAAAGTCTCCCTTTCTGAATATTGGTTGACGCATTATGTTTTTGATAAGGCTTCTGCGGAACGAAAAAAGACATTAGGCAAAAGCACGATTCATTTATTAATCATTAATACCATAGTACCATTCCTGTTTTTGTACGGCACACACAAATCCATAGCAGCCTATCGAGACAAAGCTTTACGTTTTTTAGAAGCCCTAAATTCAGAGAAAAATAGCATTATCGAACAATGGAAAACATTGGGATTGGAACCAGATTCAGCTTACCAAACACAAGCATTATTACAATTGAAAAATGAATATTGTACTAAAAAACGTTGTTTAGAGTGCGCTATCGGAAATAGTATTTTAAAATAAGGAACTTAGAATAAATAAATTGACCCCTCAAGCGAGGCGGCATGAACGAACAAAAAAGTCCTAGAGGACTATTTTATGAAGAGAACCGTGAAACGGGTGGGTTAGCCGCCGAGCAAATGATAAATTTATTATTTCAGGTTTCCTAGGAGTAACTATATTTATTTTTTTATAATAAAATTCTTAATCATTCAGTATTAATCCTACCATTATTCCTTACTTTTGCGCCTTAATTTTTTTTAATCTTCGATTAGTGAAAAAGTGTCAACATAAAACCACTTTCATTATATACCTAACCATAATCACTAACCA
>CAZXYA010000895.1:0-3016 GCA_964644655.1 uncultured Saprospiraceae bacterium
TTTATAAGTAAAGTCAAGATTTCAATAAATTCTTTTATGGTTACGTAATACCGGAATTTAATTAAGGGAGTAGTTCGGGATTAATATCCAATATATTTTCCTTTCGATAGCGATCTATAAATGCATCACTAAGATATGCACTTCCCAGGATTTCCTCTTGTTGTAACAGTTTCTTAATATCTAGTTTTTTATATGCTTTTAAATAAGGAATGGACAGCGGGGCATAGCTATAATGCCAGGGCTCATAATTAAAACCTTTACGTTCTGAGGTGTCTGTATACGCCAAATGAAAATCATAGGTTGCGGCGTTTTTATCCATCCATTCTTTGAGAGAACAAAAAGGGCCCGTGCCGTGAAATTTTGATGGAACCAATACATCTCCTTCTACTTTTTTAGCTCCGTCTATAAGGTCCAGGTCTGTTCCCCAATGATGTCTGGAGGTTCCTGGTATGGTAGAATATTCTATGATTTTCTCAATGGATGCAGTAGACGAAAGTCCGCTTTCGCGAAAGCGGTTGTACTTACGTTCCCATATACGATTTTGATGTGCGTAATCCCTGTAACTTGAAACGACTTTGATGATGATACCATCTTTTGCTGCGGCCTTTTTTAGTTCTTCAAAAGCGGTAGCAGCTTCCGGACGTAAACGATATGAAGATCCAGATACAAGATTTGGAGTGCCTTGTCCCATAAGTTCTGAGATAGGGATAAGTGTAGTATTTTGAAAAGAAGAAAGTGTTGGCCATACTCCTAGGGTCAGTGCTGTCTTGCTTATTATTTTAGTGAAATCTCTTCTGTTCATAGTAAAATTATGAATGCGTTACTTTATTGTCCAGACGATATAGAATTACTTGTAACTTATCATAAGTAAGATGTTTTACAAATTGCATACCGCATTATATGGTACAATATCTAGAACTAAAAATACATATTTAGTTAGCACCATTATAATTTTGAGGTTTCGATTGTATTGAGTTATATTTGCATCCCTTTAAGGGAAAGGCGGGAGTAGCTCAGTTGGTAGAGCGTCAGCCTTCCAAGCTGAATGTCGCCGGTTCGAACCCGGTCTCCCGCTCTAAAGGCTTTGTTTTTACGACAAAGTCTTTTTTATGCGATATTTTTATGTGAAGACGGGTTTAGGGTGAGAAGTTTATCCTGAGCGTAGTCGAAGGAAATCCGATCTCCCGCTCCAAGGAATCTCATCTTAATGATGAGACTTTTTTGTTTAAGATGTTTTCTGAAATAATGTGGTTTGTACTACTTATCTTTAAAAGGTAATGGGTAAAAGAGTCGATCATATATATGGAGTCACTTATCATATGTATTAAATATGAAGAATTGACCTTAGAGAGGTTTTAATGTTTTTTTGGGGAGATACTTTCTTTAAATGATATTTACCTTATAAGAGAAACATTTATTCAGCCAGTTTCTGAATCTTACGTTTGGTAATAAAGGCGTCGATAAGTGTTTTTACAATGGTCTTATCCTCATTGGAGAAATTTTCTATATTCTTAAATAAACTAATAAGTTCATTATCACTTAAGTTTCCTTCATTATTTGCCTCACCAAAAACAAGGGCATCAATTGATATTTCAAGTGCTTTAGCAATTTTTTTTACCACTTCAATAGAAGGCTGTGTTAAGTCTCTTTCATAACGAGAAAGGTGGTTGGCGTGTATCCCAATGCGAGAAGATAATTCTTCTTGTGATATTTTTTTGGAAGTTCTAACTTCTTTCAGTCGTTTACCAAAACTCATAGAGTCAACATTTGAATATTGAGATAAAGATACCATAAAAATTTATTTTAAGTATTCAGAATAATCATATAAGTGTGTAAATAACAAAAATCAAACCAAATAATTTTGGTTATAATCAACAAATATGTTATATTTGTAATCAAATAGATTGAATTAGCAAGAAAAAGAAAATATAAATACAAGAAAATCCATACCCTTACGTTTAGATAACACAATCAATTTTTGATGTCGTTCTTCTATGGCACAATTTTTGAATTTTTATTATAATCATCTAAGCGAATGAGGGCATCGGCAGGAGAGACGTTTGTAGGGGTACGTCTATGAATCTTGTCGGTGTTTCTCTATTCATGAGAATTGTAAGATAGTATTTGTCGCTTGCTCAAAGACCTTCTTTCCTTTTTGAAAAACTCTGGCTTTATGTGGCCCTTTTAAGTAAATTACTTCATCCTGTATATCTAGCCAGCTTCCTTCTCGTAAACCTATAACTGGAATTGTATTATAAATATGGAATTCTTTTATTCGAGTTTCTCGGGTTTCTCCCATATGAGTACTTCCGGTCTCCGGGTCTTTATAATGTGGATTAATGTTGAAAGGGATTAGATCTAATGACTCAAAACTTGGAGGATAAACGATAGGCATATCATTTGTAGTTTGAACATTGGGCCCCGCGATATTACTTCCCGCACTGGACCCTAAATATGGAACACCTGAAGAAACTTTTTCGCGTAAAGCTGATATTAAATTTTTAGAATATAAAGTTTGTAATAGAACAAAGGTATTTCCACCGCCCACATAAATACCTTCAGCCATTTGTATTGCTTCAAGAGGATCTGAATATTCATGGATTCCCTTTACATGGATATTGATATGTGAAAATGCGTTGCGAACAACCTTTGTGTATTCGTCATATGAAACACCTCCTGGTCTTGCATAGGGAATAAATGTTATGGTGGTAGAAGCCTTAAAATGTTTTATGAGTTCTGGGAATAAATAATTCAAAAAAGTACCACCATGAATTGTAGATGTACTGGCGAGAAGTAATTTTTTTTTCATTGATTAGTAAAGATTGAGTTTATTGATAAAGAACAGTATGAACCCTTTGTTTATATAATAAAGATCATTTAAAAGACAAAGTTAGCTATAACTTTTACGACTCAGACCGTATGAAGATTCTGATTTTCTTCGTAAATTTCTTAGAAATCGACCTTTTAACAAAAGTTTAGTTGCACTTTAAGTTTTTGATAGCGTTCCTTGAAGTTA
>CAZXYA010000896.1:0-2995 GCA_964644655.1 uncultured Saprospiraceae bacterium
ATCAATAAGCCTTCAAGAATATGTGCTCTTTCTTCTGCTTTTCTTAATTCAAATTGAGTACGTCGAACAACAACTTCAATTCGGAATTTTATAAATTCTTCTATTTGTTGCTTTAAGTTTAGTATTCTTGGACGCCCATTGACTAAGCAAACATTATTGACTCCATAAGAACTTTGAAGCGGCGTATATTTAAATAATTGGCTTAAAATGACATTAGCCATTGCATCTCGCTTCACATCCACTACAATTCGCAACCCTTTTCTATCTGATTCATCTCGAACACCACTAATACCTGTAATTTTTTCAGTATTGACCAATTCAGCAATCTTAACGATAAGGTTTGCTTTATTGACTTGGTAAGGAATTTCATTAACGACAATCTTTTCTCTACCGTTACTATCCGTTTGAATTTCTGCCTTTGCTCTTAACACTACCCTTCCTCGACCTGTTGCAAAAGCTTCCTTTACCCCTGACATTCCATAGATAATGCCCCCTGTAGGAAAATCAGGCGCTTTAATAAATTCCATTAATCCATCTAAATCAATTTCAGGATTATCTATCGTCGCTACTATTCCGTCAATCACTTCCGTCAAGTTATGCGGCATCATATTGGTCGCCATCCCTACTGCAATCCCAGAAGCACCATTAACTAATAAATTGGGTACTTTGGTAGGTAAAACCGTTGGTTCTTTTAGCGTATCATCAAAATTTAAAGAAAAATCAACAGTATCTTTCTTTAAATCAGCTAAAATCTCGTCGCTTATTTTTCTTAACCTAGCTTCGGTATACCTCATAGCTGCAGGACTGTCACCGTCCATAGACCCAAAATTACCTTGACCATCGACCAATGGATAACGCAAAGACCAATTCTGTGCCATCCTAACCATCGAATCATAAACGGAAGTATCACCATGTGGGTGATATTTACCCAATACTTCTCCAACAATCCTAGCAGATTTTTTATGTGCTTTATTATAGGTTAATCCCAATTCTGACATCCCAAATAAGACTCGACGATGAACGGGTTTTAAACCGTCTCGAACATCTGGCAATGCTCTAGAAACAATGACAGACATCGAATAATCGATATAGGCAGATTTCATGTGATCATCAATCTTAATAGGAATTATTCTCTGACTACTATTAGACATAGAAAGGCTTTAAAAGTGGAAAGAAGAAATAGATGGGTTTCATCAATATAAAATTGATTAGCAAGCATATTTTTTCAAACTAATTCACTTTAAAAAGTTTGATTATATATATAAGTAACCTATCTATTTTGTAGCTAAAAAAATAAGCTTTTTTTAGATACAAAGTGTAATTTTCAAACCGTTTTTATACGGTCTGCAAATTTACAATATTTATAAGAATTCCGAGGTATTTTTCTCAATAAAAAGTAATAAAACAGCAGTAATTATAATAAAAAAATACCTAAATAAATTTAATAAGAGCATTTATAAATTAGGCCGAGCATCCGATGTTATTAATCATGAAAAATAAAATAATAAATGGAGAAAAAGTTTAACAATTTTAAAGTGATAAAAAATATAAGTAAATTTAATATAGTATAAAAAACTATAAAATAATTAGTTATGCATTAATATTTAAACAATAATAAAATTGATGTTTTACTTTCCAAAACTAAGTCCGTTATTTCAAATAATAAAATGCTCCAATTTCCTAAAAACAGTATATTTTCTAAAGAGGGGTAAACTTAAAAAACAGGGTGACAAAAAGGTCAAAAATAGTCATATGCAGTACTTTTGTAGTTAAAAACTTTGGATAGAAGCAAATATTGTAGTATAATTGTGCCTAAATTAACAGTATAAATAAAAGATATTTTTAAGATATAGTGTTTCATAGTGTGAGGGGTAACCACATAAGTGGTTGCTCCTTTTTCTTTTAAAATTATACCTGCCGATTTAGCAAAACAGTTGCTAAATGCTTCAATTCCCGTTTTTTACTTTCAATTACACTAACTTTTTCCAAATGCATTATTGCCTCCTCATAGTATTCATTTTTGATTTGATTCGCTAAAATTTTAATGTTATTTTTTTGGAAAATAGATCGAACTTCCTTTATCTTTTTTTCTTCATCGGCAGGATAACTATTCATTAATATTTGTAGTTGTTTTTTGTCTACTTCATTAGCATCCTCTAGTGTTTTTAAGACCAAAAAGGTTTTCTTATTTTGCAGAATATCACCACCAACTCTTTTACCAAATTTTTCGGGGTCTCCAAAAGTATCTAAAATATCATCTTGTAATTGAAAAGCAACGCCAATATTTCTACCAAATTCTCCTAAATGAAAAATATCTTCCTCCGAAGCTTTAGCTAAGATAGCCCCCATTTTTAGTGCGCCGACTAATAGAAAGGCAGTTTTATGCTCAATCATCATTAAATATTCAGGTATTGTGACGGTATTACTAGTCTCAAAATCCATATCATACTGCTGTCCTATGCAAACCGCTTCTGCGACATTTGTAAAAGTTTTAATAATTTCAGGCAGGACCATTGTTTCCTTTATTTTCAATAAATAATGGTAAGCATAGATAAGCATAACATCCCCTGAAAGAATTCCTGTATTGGTATCATATTTATAATGTACGGTTGGTTTTCCTCTTCTCAAAGGTGCTTCATCCATAATATCATCATGAACCAAAGAAAAATTATGAAAAATTTCAACAGCTTGTGCAATAGGAAGTGCCGTTCTTATGTCGTTTTCATAGAGGTTATAAGCCATTAAAACGAGTATAGGTCGAAGCCGTTTTCCTCCTAATTGCATAATGTAATCGACTGGTTCAAAGAGTTTTATTGGCTTTTTGGCAAATGGGTTTTGTTGTAAGTAATCTAAGAATATTTCTTTTAATTGAATTACGGAATACATAAAATAAATTTATAGTTTAATGCCAAAACTCCTGTCACAAATTTCTTTTTTGATTATTTGGGCATCATATTTGAATATTATTGAAAAATAAGCACTTTTTGTGAGCATT
>CAZXYA010000897.1:0-2987 GCA_964644655.1 uncultured Saprospiraceae bacterium
TTGATGAGTTCATAAGATAAATGAGGTAAACAAAGCGTTTTAGACCAAATGCTAATCTCATTAACTCATAAAGCTCATTAACTTAGTATCCTCAAAAAGTGTCGAATATTTTTATTTAACTACTCATTTCCTTCAATAGCCTTTTCTTTGCCCTTCTTTTTTCTACCCTCTCCTCTTTTTCTTTGCGGTCGGTCTGCCAGCATTTTCTCCCATTTAGCTAATTGTTCAGCCGTTAAATATTTTTTCAATTTTTCATTTTGTTCTTTTCGCATAGTTTGCATTATTGTTCGCATTCCTTCTCGATTTCCACTTTCTCTAGCTTCCTTCCGTGCAAGCAACATTTTATCTGCATATTCCAAATTCAAGGCTTTTATTTTTTCTCCTTGAGCCGCAGATAAGTCAAGTGCTTCTACCATTCGGTCGGTTTGTTGATTGGCTCTTTCTTTTGGATCACCACCTCTACCTCCTCCTTCAGGACGTTGAGCTTGAAGCGAACAAATGGTCAATAACATAAAAACAAAAGCGGTCATTATTTTTGTAGTAAACTGCATTGGATGATTTTTTAAATAAAATTCGTAAAATAATGAATTGATGTCAATTGATTAGACAAACACAAGTTCCAATTTTTTCCCTTTTAATAAAATATACAGACAATTTGCCACACCTAAAATTTAAATTTGGCAAACTCACAAATATTTAACTAAATTTGTAGGTATTGTTCATTTCTAAAAATTTTAGATTGCCTACAACTCCTTTACCCAATTTTATTACAGACCATACAACTTTACCCTTAATCGCAGCACCCATGTTCTTAGTATCTGGTCCTGACTTGGTAATGGCTTGTTGTAAAGCTGGAATTATAGGCTCTTTTCCTTTCCCAAATGCTCGTCCAATTGAACAATTAGACAATTGGATGGAGCAAATCACCAGCGAGTTAGCCAAGGCAAAGACTGCTAATCCAAGTACTAAAATTGCACCTTATGCGGTCAATATGATTATGCACCGCAGCTATGCTCGATTTGACGAAGAAGTCGCTTTACTAAAAAAATACCAACCTAAAATTGTCATTACTGCTTTAGGCAGCCCTGAGCGAATCATTGATATTGTCCATGATTATGGAGGCTTAGTTTTTGCCGATGTGAATTCTTTGGGATTTGCTCATAAAGCCGCTAGAATGGGGGTCGATGGGTTAATTTTAGTGGCTGCTGGTGCAGGTGGACATACTGGACAAATGGCAGGTTTTGCTTTTGTAGCTGCCGTTCGAGAATTTTGGGATGGTTACCTGGTTCTAGGTGGTGGTATTTCTACAGGCAATGCCATTCGTGCAACCCAAACACTAGGCGCAGATTTGGCCTATATGGGCACTCGTTTTATTCCTACTCATGAAAGTTTGGCTGTATCTGACTATCAAGAAATGGTCTTAGAAGCCACAGTCAATGACTTGATTTTAACAGATGCTGTAACGGGTGTGAAAGCTTGGTTTATGCGCCAAAGTTTGGAAAAAGCAGGTTTTGATATTAAAAATTTAGTGGCTAAAAAAATAGATTTCACCGAAGGTGTTGGCGAAAATAAAGCTTGGCGAGATGTCTGGTCTGCGGGACAAGGCGTTGACATGATAAAAAAGACAAGTTCTGTAGCCGATTTGGTGCAGCAATTAAGAAGGGAGTACGAAGCAGTAATTCAGAAAGAAAGAAAAGGGGATGCTTGGACTAAACTCTTAAAATAAATCAGAGATGCAATATGTACTTACTTATTCACTCATGCTGAATTAAGGGATTTTGCAAAAAATAACTTACGTATTTAATATCGACAAATTAATTTAAAAAACTATCCGTTGGGGAATTAATCCGTTGGGAAGCAATAAAAATATTTTCCCAACGGATTTGATCTCCCAACGGATTTACATAGATTATTTTTTTCGTTTTCCCTAAAAAATAAATACATTCCAATATGAAAAAAGTATTCATTCTAGGCGGTTATCAAACAGATTTTGCTATCAATTATAAAAGAGAAGGCAAAGACCTTTATGATTTATTACAAGATAGTGTCATCGGCGCATTTGAACAAACAGATATAGCACCAAAAGAAATAGAAAGTGCTCATATCGGCAATTTTGTTGGCGAATTATTTTGTGGACAAGGGCAGCTTGGCGGCATGTTTGTAAGTATTCATCCAGATTTGGCTGGTATTCCTACCGCAAGACACGAAGCTGCTTGTGCATCTGGTAGTATGGCAGCCTTTAATGCGATGGCAGAAATTGAGGCTGGTCGATATGATTTAGTTTGTGTATCCGGTATAGAAATGATGCGAAATGTAGGAGGTAAAGCAGCAGCAGAACATTTGGGCGCAGCTGCATGGATTGGTAAAGAAGCACAAGATGCCCAATTTCCTTGGCCTTATTTATTCAATGAGATTGGCGAGATGTACGAAGAACGCTTCGGTTTGAAACAAGCACATTTAGCAGAAATTGCCAAAACCAATTATGAAAATGCTAAAAGAAATCCTAAATCTCAAACCAGAACTTGGGGGCTAGATGAGCGTTTTTTTACGGAAGATGAACAAATCAATCCAAAAATAGAAGGCAATTTGCGCAAAGCTGATTGTGGTAGAATTACAGATGGTGGCAGTACTATTTTCTTGGCCTCTGAAAAATACGCCAAAGAATATGCTAAAAAACGCAATCTTTCTTTTGAAAAAATACCTTATATCAAAGGTTGGGGACATCGCACTGCCCCAATGCTCTTAAAAGAAAAATTGGATGCTGGAAAACAATCGCCCTACCCTTTCCCACATTTGAGAGGCACAATTGAAGATGCTTACCGTCGAGCGAATATTTCAGGTGTAGCAGATTTAGATGCCATCGAAACCCATGATTGTTTTACCATTACAGAATATGTGGCACTAGAACATTTTGGCATTACTGCCCCTGGCGAAGCATGGAAAGCTATTGAAGCAGGCAGTATTAAAATGGGTGGTAAAATTCCTGT
>CAZXYA010000898.1:0-2979 GCA_964644655.1 uncultured Saprospiraceae bacterium
TAGAGCATTACCTTGACAGGGTAGGGGTCGGGGGTTCGAATCCCTCCACTCTCACAATTTTTCTCTCCTTTTTTTAAAATACAATTCTTCCGCTATTTTAAATTATTATTAACTAAAAAATCAATATTTTTGCTAAATTTCCAATAAAAGCACATTGATAAATGGTTCTAAAAATAGTTTATCCCTTATTATTCTTAATTTTTATAAGTACCACTCCCCTACTCGCCAATCCAACTACAAATTTCGAAACAGCCAATGCTGCTTATCAAAAAGGGGATTATGTTACCGCTATTACTCAATACGAGCATATTTTAAAAGAGGGCAATTATTCTGAAGGGCTGCATTATAATCTGGGCAATGCTTATTTCAAGACCAATAATTTAGGAAAATCTATTTTATATTATGAAAAAGCTTTATTGGTTGCACCAAGAGATGCTGATGTTTTGTATAATTTAACTATTGCTAAAGCTAAGACACAAGATGATTTAGATCAAATTGGAAAATTTTTCCTAGCAGAATGGTGGCAAGGAGTTCATAAATCATTAAGTGCTAGTGTTTGGGGAGTCTTAACTATCATTAGTCTCTGGACAGGGATAGCAGGTTTTATTTTATGGTTATTTGGTACTTCCAGAGAACGAAAAAAACAAGGGTTTATCGGTGGGATTGCTTTATTATTACTGAGTACTCTACTCTACTTTTTGGGAAATAGTCAAGCTAATTTTGAGCAAAATAGCCGAACAGCTATTGTTTTAGCCAAAAGCATCGAACTAAAAAATGGACCTGATGCGCAAAGTACGGCGGTTATTGATATTCACGAAGGTTTAAAGGTTGAATTATTAGACCAGATTGGGGATTGGTATAAGGTGAAGTTAACAAATGGGGATGAAGGGTGGTTGCCAATGAATAGTTTGGAAGAAATATAGGAGGTTGTGTAAAAAGGTATCAATTTATAAAAAATAATCTTTGTAACTTTTTTAATCTTTGGTAGTGATTGTCAGATGGTTAGATTGTTGTTGAACAAGGTATAATTAGAACAATCAAACAATTATCTAAATTATTGAATTATACATTAGATTTTATTTAATAAAAGGACTTTTTACACAATCCCTTACCAACAAATTCCAGCCAATATTTAGCAAATAATTCAGGTTCCTCTGCCGCTGCCCAATGTCCCACGTTCGCTAGTCGATGACAAGTTTGCCCATTAGCCATTCGTTCAGCATAGCCTAAAGACAAAGGAATATAAGGATCATTATCCCCCCATATCACTAAAACAGGTTTCGTTTTAGTTAACTCCAAGTATTTATCTTCCCAGCCTTTAAAAACAGAAGGACTCATAGCTCGATATAACTTAAGGACTGTTTTCTGCATTTTGGGGCTGATTAGGGCAAAGCCTTTTTCCAGATAAGCGTCGCTTAATTTAGGACTACTTTTTCTTAGGCCTTTTTTGTAGAGTTGTTTATTCAGCAAAAGATTGGATAGTTCCCCAAGAATTGGTGTCCGCCAAATTCTTCCCCAGAAGTGCCATTTATAATCAGAGAAAAATAAGGTATTCGTAATACACATAGACTTTACCTTATCTGGGTTTTTAATCGCCCAAGTTATCCCATAAAAAGTACCTACATCATGGACTATTACATGGATAGGTTCGGTTACATCAATAGCCGATAAAAAGGAAGCCAACCATTTTTGGCAGCCCTCCAAAGAAAAATCAAAATCATCTGCAATTTCTGAGCGACCAAACCCCGGTAAATCTGGTACAATACAGCGATATTTTTGACTTAGTAAAGGAACTAAATCATCCCAAGAATCCGCAGAATCTGGATTGCCATGAATTAGGACAATGGTTTCGCCTGTTCCTGTTTCTTTATAAAAATAATTGATTTGATCAATCTCAACGGTCATTGTCAAATTAATTTTTCCTAGGGTTTCTACCCTAGGCTATTATATGTCGCCTTTTCAAGGCTGTAAAATGTTAAAAAGCATGCCCTACTTTTATCAATAATCGACTGTCTATATCTGACTGATTATAATGAAAAGAAATTACTGCTACATTTAGAGGAGCAATCCAAAAACCACCTCCATAACTTCGATGAAAAGTATTAGAATCTTCGCCTTCTAACCAGACTCTACCGTAATCAAAACTACCGATTATCCCAAAACTAAATGGTAGGATAATATTATTAGAGCTACCCAATTCTTTTCTTAAATCAGTCGTATGGAAGAAACTAGCATCACCTCTAAATCTTTCAGAAAATAATCCTCTAATATTTTCTCCTTGACCAATCGTAGGCGCAAAGAAAAAATCATAGTTTCCACTTATAATATTAGCACCTATTCTAGAAGCAAAGGTTAGTTTATGTTTAGTACCAAAAGATTTATAAAAGGTAAAATCTGTTCCATATTTAACAAAGGAGCGGTCAGAACCCGTTATATTTGTATGCCAAGCTACTTCTGCTTGATAGCGAAATCCATCTCTGGGGGATATTTCATTATCTACTTTCATATAATTCAATCCAGTTAGCAGCCCTGTGTACCATCTTTCTTCAAGGTCAGCAGGTTCAAGCGTATTATTTTCTTGAACAATAAACCGGCCTTCCGTACTTTGAGTCGACGTATTAAGCAGTAGTGGACGAATAGAAAAACGACCACGGTTATTGCCAAAGCGTTTTTGGAAACCAGCATCCAAATAAAATAAACTTTGTCGAACTCGATAAAAATCGAGTTCATCTACCAATTGTTCTGTTTCATTCCCCAATCCGAAAAAATTAAAAGCATAACGGTTATTTCGCAATTCTGTATTGATGACTATATCCCATTTTCCACTAGCTTCAATAAATTCTCCCCCATAGTTAAAATCAATTCCCCTTGTGGCAAAAGCATAATTAAGCCCAAATTTATGTTGTTGGCTATAGGGAGCTTTGTTAAATCCATTCACGGTGTAAATACCTGAAAAACCAATCAGAAAACCATCATCTG
>CAZXYA010000899.1:0-2964 GCA_964644655.1 uncultured Saprospiraceae bacterium
AATCTCAAATTTCAACTATTTTGATTTTCGGTAATTTATGCCGTTTACAGTATATAAAAAATCTTAACACTCTTGAATATTTTGCTATTTCCAAAGCGTATTCAATAATTATAGAAAACTTGTCAGAAGCCAATGTGCCAAGGGATTTTTCAGAAAGTGTTCTTGAAGAGTTATTTTTAAAGATAGACCAAGCTATGGAGTGGAAAAAAGGACATAAAAAACTATTTATTTTACTTAAAAAAACTATTAAGAAATTCATAAAATAACCCCTATAATATATTATGCAAAACATCAAAATAAAAATATTAATCCTATCAATATTAACCCTAATAGCCTGCAACAAAGAAATAACAGAAACCCCAATAATCCCCCCTGAACCAATAGATTCCCTAAACATAGAATCCCCAATAATCACTCCTACGCAGATGGACTCCACAGGTGTAGCAACCCCAACCATCCTAGACCAGCTAGCCAACAACTACGAACAATTACCAGAACAAGCAATTGCCATTAGTTTAGACAGTAGCACCTATGCACAATATGCTATGCCAACAACTCGGTATCAACATGGCATCTTAGGTGATAGAATAGAAGGAGGGCAATTGGTGGTGGTCGTAAATGGTGATTTTTATGAACTGACTTTAGAGGAACAGTATGTATTTGAAGACATTCGCCCTCGATTGTATGATGTGGATAGTGATGGAGAATTAGAAGTGATTACCCTACGTACAAACACCGCTTTAGGAGGTGGTATTGTCATCTACAAAATTATGAATGGGCAATTGATAGAATATGCTCAGGTCACAGAAATAGGCAGACCAAACCGCTGGTTAAATGTAGTCGCTATCCATGATTTAGATAATGACCGTAATATCGAACTTGTTTGGATAGAAACACCTCATATTGGTGGTACTTTGAAAGTGGCGAAAATCGAGGAAGGTACGCTCCAAGTTTTGGCGGAAACGGCTCAATATAGTAATCATGTAATTGGGGAAGGTAACTTATGCCTTTCTGTTCTAACCGAACAATCAGGTCAAAAGGTAATTTATGTTCCCAATCAAAATAGAAATAAAATTGTTGGTTTTACTTTTGAAAATGGCCAATGGCAAGTTTTTGAAGAAATCGACCAAACGGTAGATTTTTCAAAGACTTTGGTTGCTCAGTATGATTTTACTGGAATAGTGGAAGAGGAGGATAATTGCATCAATCCTTGATGGGGTAGATACAAGATACGTTTAAAAGTAGTCACTAAAGGATAAGTCAGAAATAAGAAAACCTCTAAAAATCAATATATTCCCTTTGGATATTGTTTGTATTGTTAGTTTCTGCCGTCTAAATGCCAACTGATATGTCTAAAGCGGTTCTTTCCCACACCTTCTTTATTATCTTCAATTACCACTCTTACCTTTTCTTTCAATCCGTTAGGACAATGAACAAATACAAGCAGACTATTCTCATTACATTGCTTATCAACTTTATTTAGGCTATCAATTCCAAACTGCTCTATTTGAACTATTACCTGTAAAGTGTTTAAGCTGTCAATTTCATTTTGTATTGTCCAAAAAGAATCTCTTACAGCCTGCTGCCTTTCATTCAATGGGTTAAGGTCAACAAGCTCATTTGCTACAACCCAAATGGAATCTTTTAAATTGCCATCAATAGAAGATAATTGGTCAAGACCTGCTTCGTACCCTGCCAGTTTTACAAGTGAATCAACATTATGAAAAAATCGAGACTTTAGTTTAGTACTTCTCAAATGTTGGTCTCTGTTTATCAATTCATTGATAGACTGGCAATCTAATTTTAATTTGGCTTTATTTTGTGGATTGTTACAACAAAAAAAGAATCCTGAAAAAAGGGTAATAGTTAGTATAAAAACTACATTAGAGAGGTTGTTAATATTCATATAATTATTGTTTTGATTTAGTATTTGGGAAATACGGCATTATTCGTAATGTGTTGAAAGTAGAGCAAATATAGGAATTATAAATATTAAAATTCTAAGATATTTCTAATGATTAGTTAATACTATCCACCATCCTATTTTACAATTATATAGATTGAGAAGGCGCAATCTTAGTTATTTCTACCTCCATTTGGCAGAACCTCTTTAATACTAGGTGTATTTAATGTTTTTTAGCATTAAAACTATCTCTAGTGACTACTTTTAAAGTATCCTAACTTACCTCTTAATAGCAATTTTCTACTCCTTCAACTTCCCATTCTTATCCATATTCGCCTTCACATAAACTTCCTTAGCAGGCTTTAACGGACGCTTGAACCAAAACACCCGTCGCAGTCCTTCTGGTCCCGGTGCAGGTCGAGTTTTAGCCAACCAATCTTTATAATTTTGAAACGATTTTTCAGTATCAACAAAAATATCTCCATACTTATCTCCTGCAGTTGGCTTTTCAATCCGCACTTTTTGGTGCCAACAATGCATCCCACTATGTGGGTCAGGATGAACCGCATGAGTTAGATTCTGATGAACGCCTCCATCAGACCAGAAGATTCTTTTACTATCGTTATCGGCGCTATCAAAAGGACGAATGCCTTCAATAGTTTTCATTTTCCAACCGCCTTTGCCATCATTTTCTACATTGACGGTATTGGTTCCCCAACGATTTCCTGCATCTTGTTTTCTTCGCCATCTACCGAGGTGATGGGAACAAGCAACTACCCCAGGTTTCATTCCTTCCGTTACCCAAACCTTATCCACAAAATAGCCAATATCTGTATTGACTCGAACCAAATCGCCCGTTTTAAATTCAAATCGTCCTGCATCCTTAGGGTGCATCCAAATCGGATTTCGATTAGAGATTTCATTTAACCATTTGGCATTGGCAGAACGAGAGTGAATTAAGGTTGGTAATCGGAAATTAGGTAACAACACATATTCTCCTTTTGATTCATCTATTTTTTCTGGATGCACATGACTTTTGATATAAGCAGGAAGGGCATATT
>CAZXYA010000900.1:0-2963 GCA_964644655.1 uncultured Saprospiraceae bacterium
TACTCCAAAATATCAACAAAAAACAGTCTATTTTTATTTGAAAATTAAAAAGAAGTAGATGAACTTTGCCCAACAAATCGCCGACCAATTCAGACAAGTCCAACTAAACGGTACTTGGATAGCAACTAATCTAAAAAAGGAATTAACCACCGTAACTTGGCAGCAAGCTACCACCAAAATCGGTACTTTAAATACCATTGCAGACCTCGCTTTTCATATTAATTATTATATTGCTGGTGTAATACAAGTCCTAGAAGGTGGCACTTTGGATATCAGAGATAAATATAGTTTCGACCGTCCGCCGATTGAATCACCCGCCGATTGGGAACAATTACAGGCTAAGATTTGGGCAGATGCGGAAAAATTTGCCAGTTTAGCAGCACAACTTTCTGATGAACAATTACAAGCGGGTTTTGTGGAGGAGCAATATGGCAACTATTTTAGAAATTTATTGGGCATGACAGAGCATAGTTATTACCATTTGGGGCAGATTGTTTTGTTGAAAAAATTGATTGCTCAACAATCTTAAAAATTTCAATCGGATGCATACCACTTCCTTTTTCGAAGACTTAAACATCGACGTAACTTCGCCCATTCAATTCAAGATTCTAATTACAGTAGAATCCTGTTCGGAATTCTAATAGCTCATTGTTAGTAACAATAAAATAAAATGGATAAAATAGAGGAATTGAATAAAGAATTGATAGAAATTTCTCTTGAGATTTGCAAAATTCGGCAGAAATCAAATGAGGATGACTACCATTTATTGCCAGAATACCATAGAATTCAAGAGTTTGGAGTAGAACCAAACCGATTAACAAAGAATTATATTGAAAAATTTCAAAATATTCACTCAATTGAACTTCCAGAAATAATTAAAAAAATTTCAAGAGAATATGGCGAACATGTACTGACTCATTTCTTATTTGAAAGTAAAACTAAACAGAAATTTATTACGCCAAAATATATAATTGAAGATAGCCTTTTTGTGGAATTAATAAATAAAGGAATAGATGAAATAAAACTAGATTTTTTTAAAGATGATTATTCCGATTATTTTGACCCAAAAAGAAACAGCTTCAAAAAAGAAGATATGCAAAGTGCATATGAACTACTAGATAAAAATAATGATCGTAATTTTTCAAAAATTTTGGATACATGTCAAAATGTGGAAATTTTACTTAATACAAAAAATCGTGGGAAACTTGTTTCTACTCATGTAGGAGATAAGATTCAAGTGGTTAATGGCAATAAAATCTATCAACCTTATTATTTTATTTATGAGGAAGAGCGTTTTTCATTCGAAAATTTCTATATAAGTTATTTGGAAAGTAATATTAAAAGACTGAAAGAAAATATAAAAAAAGATTGAAATTAAAATAAATTGAGTTTCAACAGCAAAATACATGGAGAAAAGGGAGCATCAATTTTATAGGAGCGACCGTCCGTGGGGTGACTGATAATAGGGTTGGGTTGATTTTTCATTGTTTTGTAGTTTATTTATCCTCCACTTCCTGCATTACCCGCAAAAAATTACCACTCCAAATTTGTTGAATGTCTTTTTCGGAATAGCCTTTTTGGACTAAGGCATGGGTCACATTCATCGCATCGGCAGCATCCGTATAGCCAGTTATGCCCCCTCCATGATTAAAATCACTTCCAATGCCTACATGATGAATGCCTACTCGTTTCACTAGATAATCAATATGCCGAACCAAGTCTTTTACGTAGGCTGGGCCGAGGGTATCGCTCATATTTTGCAAGAAGGTCAATTTTTTAGCAGGGTCTTTTATTTCCCAATACAATTCAAATGGATAGGAATATTTTTCACTAATTCCAGCATTTCGTCGAACTGTTTTTATCTTTTCTAGAAAGGCTTCATCCGAATAATCTAACAAGTAAGCTCTAAAGGGAGAAACACAGATAAGACCTCCTTTTTCGGCGATTAAATCAATTTCTTCATCTGATAAATTTCTGCTGACATTGGAAATAGTTCGTACATTTGAATGACTGGCAATCACAGGAGATTTTGATAATTGGACAGCTTGCAGTGTAGCTGGTTTTGACAATTGAGAGACATCCACCATAGCTCCTAATTGATTAACTCTTTTAAGTGCGGCTTTCCCCAAATCAGATAAACCCCCATGTTCTTTTGCTGCTTCATACTTTCCTGTTGCTCCATCAAAAAATGGACGGGAAGAGTCCGCAAAATCATTATGTCCGATATGGTTAAATCCAAAAATGCGCACCCCTTCTTGATAGAAAGAATCCAAGGCAGTTATATCTCTTTTTAATACTCTAGCATTTTGGAAACCTAAGATAATGGCTATTTTATTGGCTTGAAAAGCACTCGTTATTTCCGCACTTTCTTTAGCAATAATTAATTTGTCGGAATGTTGATTGACCATTTGTTTGACAAATGCCAATTGTTGATTCATCTCCAATCTACCTTGGGCATCGCCAGCAGTTGTCCTTGGCCCGGGCGGAACGGCTAAAGACATAATTACGGCATTCGTTCCACCACTTTTCATTTTTTCAATGGCCACTTTTGATTTACCATCTGTGCTTAAATACAAAGGAGAAGTGGTAGGCATCGCTATATCTGCATGCGTATCTAAGACCAAGGTGCGTTGGTGAATCTGTTTGGCTTTTAAGCTAATTTCACTTTCACTTAAAGCCGTTGATGGACTACTTATTTCTTGAACACTATTACAAGCGAATAGCAAAACCAAAAAACAGCAGCTTATTATTTCTTTGCTATACCAACTATTATTCATAAAACTCATGCTATAAATTTATAAAACATTGAACGAAAAAATCATTTCAATAATGCAGTAGGCAGTAAACAGTTGACAGTTTGCAGTTTGTCCATACCTAATATCAAACCTTTACTACAATTTAAAGCTATCCAACAATTCCCAATTTAAAAAAATCACGAAGTGATTAGTTATTTGCCAAATTGG
>CAZXYA010000901.1:0-2949 GCA_964644655.1 uncultured Saprospiraceae bacterium
GACCAAACCCTACTCGATAACGGAGAAAATAAACAAGCGTATCAATATCATTTAGTACAGGTAGCTGTTCCGAACAACCCATTGTCCATCAGTTCTAATTATAATGCTTCACAGTTAAAAAACCGTATTAAAATGATGAATTTACAACGCTCTTCATTAGCTGCTAGTTGGAAATATGCACTTCTATTGCCTATTGCTTTCTTATTACTATTAGCCTTTACAACTGAAACACCACGACCATTTGACGATCAACTTTCAGGCATAACAACCGACAAAATCACACCGCCTGTATCTTCTTATATTATCATTCCACCGAATGCTACTAAGACAGATTTACAAGCATTACAAGAAAAATTATATGCCTTTAATTACGTACTTTCTTTTGAGGAATTGATTTATGAAAAAGAAGAAATTGTGGCACTAAATGCTTTAGTGGATTATAATGATGATAAGGGGTTAAAAATTCCATTAAAATGGAACCAAGCAGATACTAGAAATAAAATGGGGGGTTATTACCAATGAGCCTCACAGCCGATTTGGCATTCATTTTAGTGAGATAATCATTGATGATTTGGAAAATCATATTCCCAAAGAACAAATCTTTATTGCTGGAAATTTTCCTTTACAAAAAGTGATCGCAGAAATGAGGCAACATTTAGTCCACCAAAATCAGTTGAAAGATAAGATTTTCCAAGAAAACATCAAAAACCCTAATTGGAAAGGAAAATTGACAAAAAGTGGTAGAATCTATTATGGAGAAGAAATAACGGATAACGAAATTCTTAAAATCAAAGAAAAAATTAAGGATAAAGGTTTTCCTACTACCTATTATTTAGACGGGATAAAATCTGATAAATCCGCACTCGATGTCCCTCCTAATGAATTAGAAAGAATTGAATTTTATGAATTTCGCTACCGTAAATTTGATAAAAATGGAAAATTTACGCACACTACCCCTTGGAATTTTGAGGTAAAGGTTAAACGAAAGGGAAAGCAGCTGCCGCTAAAAAAGGAAACAATTATTGATACACCAGAAGAAATTTATATTATTCTGACAGAGGAGGCTAGTTTAGAAGAAATTAAAGAAGTGCAGAATGAATTACTAGAATTGGGAGCTAAATTGAGTTTAATTAACATCCAATATAATGAGGCAAAGACGAAAATTGAATATATTACTGTGCTTTTTGAAATAGACGGTAATTCAGGAACCGTTTCTTGGCAAAAAGGGAATACTTATAAATTCCTAGTATTAGGTAGAAAACCTGGTAATACTTTCTTTTCAGGCCAAGGAAGCAGTTATTTACAAGAAATCAAGACCAGAAAGAAGGATAGCAAACTATTTATTTTAGGCAAAGAAAATAATCTAGCGACTATTGATTTTCTCCAAAAACAAGTCAATATCAACCAACAATTATTTTTGAAAAAAAATAAAGAATTGGTTACTGATCCTAATTGGAAGGGATACAAGTCTACTAATAGTCAAACATATATTAACTTAACTCCTAAAATGATAAGAGAGCTTAAGGCAAAAATTAAACAAGTCCAAGCAGCTAAAACAAACTATTATGTAGATGGGATTGAATGGGGGGCAGAAGCTTTAGATATTCCTGTCGAAAAGATAGCGGAAATTAGGTGGTATGAGAAAAATCTAACTAAATATGATGAGACGGGAGCCGTTTCAAAAAATAGTATCGAACAACTAAATATTTTTGTTAGTCGAAAAGCGAATGCCGAAAAATTTACGCTGAAGGAAGGCTATCAATATTTCAAAGCATGCGATTGTACTGTTCCCAAAACTTTTGCTCCTAATGGAGCAAGTAAATTTAAAATAGAAGGCCAAAATATATCGGAAAGTAATAGTTTTCAAGTCTATGACCGATGGGGAGAAAAAGTGTTTGATGCGACTCCTTATTATAATGATTGGGATGCCACTTCTTTAAAAAATGCGACCTATTATTTTACCTTCCAAGCAGCAGAAGGAGAAGAAGTTGCACAGGGCTACTTTAAAATTGTTGACGAAAATCATGATAAAATTTCAAGCGAATTTATCCATGCTCCCGAATCGATCCATTATATTATTACTGAAAGCCAGTCTAACAATATTTTACAAGTCAATAGTTTCATAAAAACTTCTCTTTTTATGAGAGGAGAAGCAGACAAAAAAAGAATTTCTAGTATTTATCTAGAGGAGCAACAAATCAAAGCACTCCTCATTGTAAGAAAGTTTAATAACCTAAAAGAAGCTGAACCGATAGTTGAATTATTAAATAGTTTGGAGGACAAACCTTCTGGGGTACAATTTCTAAGCATTAATCAAAAAAATTATCGGGAAATCCTCCGGCTAAAATCGCTGACCGAATACGAAAAATTCTATAAAGAAAAAATTCTAAAATAAATTGAATGGTTCCCCGTACGTCAACTATGACTTAGTCCTTTTTAGGCTGACTGAAGGTCAACCATCCAAAAAATTAAAAATTGTGCAAAAAGCTAATATTCATTACAAGATATTAGCTTTTTGTAGTTTACACATATAGCTAAAGAATCATTTTGCTTGTACTTAATAAGCCTTAATTTAATTAGTGAAATTTCGCATGGTGTTTGCAATTACACTAAGTAAAAAAAGTCCGAAATTATGTGTAAACACCGATACGTTTTAGTTAAGACCAGAATTGTAAAAATTGGTACTCATTTTAGTAAAAGACAGGTAACTACGGAGTATTATCAATGCAAAAATTGTCGAAAAAGAACATTTGTCAAAAAAGAAATGATATTAGATAAAATTGAGATTCCACCGTTAACCATCTTAGATAATATGAATTAATGGGCTGGCTAAATGCCAATATATAAATTGATAGCAATCAGAAGACAGATCGTTTATAGATAGTCAGATATAGAACTGATAATTATCCTCCGATAAAATCGGAGTAAACTGAGGAAAACTAATCCGTT
>CAZXYA010000902.1:0-2946 GCA_964644655.1 uncultured Saprospiraceae bacterium
TAAGAGCATTATAAGTAGTATCAAATTCTTCTTGAGATTTATCATCAAATCTAGGATAAACAAAATCAATTAATACTTGGAGTTGTTGCTCTTTAATTATTCCATTGTTTTCTTTAATAATAACTTCAATTGCTTTTAGTGTATTGTCTATTAAATTTTGCTTGTAGATATATTCGTCTTTTTCATTTCTATCCTTAAAAACTATACAATCACAAATGCCTTTTTCTCTTTTTCGATTAACTCTGCCAAATCGTTGGATTAAGGCATCAAGCGGTGCAGGTTCGGTATAAATTTTATCATAATCAATATCTAAACTGACTTCAATAGCCTGAGTACCAATTAATAATTGTGGTTCTTTTTTAGATAAATCTTTTTCTTTTTTATTTCTATCTCTGCCATTAAATGCTCCATGAATTAGAATAGAGGGATATTCACTCAACTCATTAAAAACATCTTGCGATTGTTCTACTGTATTGCAAACTACTAGAATTTTTTTACCCTGCTTCAAATCGTCTCTGATTAGATTGATGTTGTCCTTTAATAAGCCTTTTTGTAAAAATATTTTATGCCTATCAAAAGATTCATATAGTTTTGATGATGCTGTAATTTCTTCAAACTGACCTATAGCTTCACTCAAATGTTTTTTTAAAAATGTAGGTAAAGTTGCAGTCATAATAAAAACGGAGGCTTGCATTTTTTTGGTTAAGAATTCTAAGAGTACTTTTATTTGAGCGAATATACTAGCATCATAAGCGTGAATTTCATCAAAAATGAAATAACCACCAGTCCATTCAAAAATTCCTTTTTCAAATCCTCTTAATCCAAATAGATGTTTTAATAATTGGAAAGGGGTTAAAACCTTTAGAGGGGTTTCTAGTGTTTTGAATTGTTCTCTAACTGTTTTTATTTCTTCCTTCCTTTTTCTCATCGAGCTTTCATCTTGAAAATAATCATATAAAAAAGCAGTTAATTTACCATGCAGCATGCCTACATTATTTTTTCCAAATCCATCCTTATCGTCTTTTAAGCGTCGAAACATGGCATTAATTGAAGCAGTAAATGGTAAGGTGTAAAATACCCTTCCTTGACCTGTTTCTCTTAATTGTTTTTTTAGCCATAATAAAGCTGTTTCTGTTTTACCAGAACCAGTAGGGGCTGTTAAGATAATATTTCCTAATTTTTTTGAAGCACAAACTTGATGTTCATAAAAATCAAAACCTTTTTGTTGTAAATCTATTTGCTTATTTTGTAAAAAATCAAAACTTTCTAGACTCAAATGGAATAGTTTTTTTACATAAGCAGATGCAAGATGGTCACAATGCTTAAAAGCACCAAATAGAATTAGGGTGGTAAAATACTGTTGGATTTCTCCATCATTTTGTTCTCCTCTGTATTTATGTATTATTTTAGAAGGATTTCGACCTATTATTTCTGATAAATTAAATTCATTATATCCATTTAAAATTTTAAAAACAGATTCCTTATCGACTAATTTGAATTCGTTTTCAAATTCAGTCGAACCTTTAGGATAATTTGGACTAATGTATTTACTCAATAAATCTGAATACGTTTTATGGTGCCCTGCGACGACTCTTTCGACTAATATTTTTTCTGTTTTCGCTAACGGGAGGGCAGATACAAAGGGCAAAGAAAATAATTCATGTCTTTGTTTCTTCCAATTATTACTTTTATCACCGCTCAACACTTTTTGAAATTCAGAGTGGCCTTTTCCTAAATCATGGAAGATAATAGCTATATGAAGTATTTCCCAGAATCTAACAATAGTAACATTCGTAACTTTAGGAAATGCAAATTTTAAGTGTTTCCATATTCTTAATCCATCTTCAATATGTTCTTTTAAAGTAGTTTGTGGTTCTGATTTGGCTAGTAATTCACTCATAAATGGTGTGATTTATTTCATGGAAAAAAATATCTATTCCATTTCTATTTTGAGTAATATCTCTATATGCTGTAAGTTTAGTTTTTGTATCACGAGATTTATAATCGATAATAGAAAAAGGCTCTGTTCCCAAATTCATTCTTGGGATATTATTTGAAAAATATTTTGGCAAAGCTTGAATTTTTCCTGGGAGCATATTTTGTGTAAATGGAACAATTTGCCCCTTTATCTTTTCTGCTTCCTTAATTTCAGAGAGGCTAATTTTCTGGATTTTTTCAATTGTAGCTAAGTCATTAGACCTTCCTAATAAGATATTGAAATAAGGTTTTCTAAAATAATTTACTAATTCTTCATCCTCTAAATAAATGGAAAGTTGAGTTTCAAAAAGAAATTGTCTACGAATAATATTGGACTTGGCATTATTACTAGGAAGTCCCTTACTCGTTGAGGTTATCTGATAAATTGTTTCTAAATCAAATTCCTTAGCTGAATATTTGAAGAAATAGCCGATTTTTAAAGATTCATGAATCAAATATCTTCCTGCCGCAGCATTTATTAATCCAAGCACCGTACTTAGCGGAGGGACTTCTAAAGTAGGCTGAATACCACTTATTAAGTTTGGGTATCTAAAACTAGCTGTCCAAGAACTAATGTCAATTCTAAAAACTTCCATTACGAAATTTGATTTTGTAATTGAGTACAATAATTATCAATCGCAGTATTTATTGAAGATAGCATTACATTTTCAAAATTAGTAGATAGCTTTTCTAATGCCTCAATATCTTCCTTGTCTAAAAAACCACTTCTGATTCCTATAAAAATTTTACCCTCAAATTGATGTTCATAATCGTTTATCACCTCTTCTAATCCATCAATATTTAATACAAAATTTTGATTATATGCTCCTTGATTAACAGCAACATGAGAAAAAGGATGATTTCCTGTTTTCATAGTAGAAAGAATAATAAATTTAGGGGTAACATCAGCAAGATTATTGGTTTGCATTGCTCCACCTGTAATATATTTCAAAGCAAATAAGGTATCCA
>CAZXYA010000903.1:0-2942 GCA_964644655.1 uncultured Saprospiraceae bacterium
ATAATTTGTACGCAAGTACTGAAATTACCACATTCATCGGTTGCTGTCCAAGTTCTTTGAACTTGACCAGCGTTGCCTCCACATAAAGTTAAACCATCTGTATTATCTTCAAAAGTGATGGTAATCCCTGCCGTGTTGGAACAATTATCCGTTGCGGTTGCTCGGCCTAAACTTAAATTAATGGCTGGGTCTAGCACATCATCACATTCAATCGTTACATCTGCTGGGCAAGTAATAACTGGGTCAGTTGTATCATCAATTTGGATAGTCTGCACACAAGTTGCCGTTAAGCCACAAGCGTCCGTTGCCGTCCAAGTTCTTAAAATTGTTCTTCTATTGCCATTACATTCTGGAGTACCTTGGTCTGCATCCACAAAATCTAGCGTAATCTCTCCAACTGGCGTACAATCATCGGTGACTGTTGGTGTTGGTAAAGCAGCATTATTATCAGGATTAATATCAGCATCACATTCGATGGTAATATCTAAGTTATCGCAAATTAATACTGGTGCTTCATTCGTAATGGTAATGGTTTGAACACAAGTGGTAGTTAATCCACAAGCATCGGTCGCTGTCCAAGTTCTTAAAATAAAGCCTTCACTTCCACAATCTGATAAATTGCTAGTATCATCGGTTGATGTTAAAGTAATTTGATTAGTTGGCGTACAATCATCCGTTACAGTAGGACTTGGTAATAAGCCAGTATCCGTTGATTCATTACAACTAACGGTTACATCTAAATTATCACAAACTAATTCTGGTGCTTCGTTGGTAATGGTAATGGTCTGAATACAAGTACTCGTTAAACCACAAGCGTCCGTTGCCGTCCACGTTCTAAGAATAGTACCTTGGTCGCCACAATCATCTAAACCAGATTCATCATCTACAAAGGTTAAAGTGATTTCATTCGCAGCTGAACAGTCATCTGTTACCGTCGGACGAGGTAAATCATTCTCCCCTCTTGGGTCAGCACAAGAAATTGTTTGGTCTAAATCACTACAATCTAAAATTGGTGCTTCATTCGTAATGGTTATTGTTTGCACGCAAGTTGCGGTTAAACCACAAGCGTCCGTTGCGGTCCATGTTCTAGTGAACACCCCAGAATCACCACAGCCATCTAAACCAGATTCATCATCGACAAAGGTTAAAGTGATTTCATTCGTATCCGAACAATCATCGGTTACCGTTGGTCTTGGTAAATCATCTTCTCCTCTTGGGTCATTACAAGTAATGGTTATCGCTTCTTCCACGCAAACTAAAGTTGGTGGATTATTGGTAATCGTAATCGTTTGTACACAAGTACTCGTTAAACCACATTCATCGGTCGCCGTCCACGTTCTTAGAATAACGCCAGAATCACCACAATCATCCAATCCACTTTCGTCGTCTACAAAGGTTAATTGGATTTGATTTGCTGGTGTACAATCATCTGTTACTGTTGGTCTTGGCAAGTCATTTTCCCCTCTAGCATCCGTACAGGCAATTGTTTGGTCTAAATTATCACAATTAAGAACTGGTGCTTCGTTGGTAATGGTGATGGTTTGCACACAAGTGGCCGTTAAACCACAAGCGTCCGTCGCCGTCCAGGTTCTAGTGAATGTTCCTTGACCTCCACAATCATCTAAGCCCGTTTCATCATCGACAAAAGTTAATTGGATTTCATTTTGTGGCGTACAATCATCCGTTACGATTGGTCTTGGTAAATCATTTTCTCCTCTTGGGTCATTACAGGTAATTGTGGTATTTAAATCCGCACAGTCTAAAACTGGTGGGTTATTGGTAATGGTAATCGTTTGTACACAAGTGGCAGTTAAACCACATTCGTCCGTTGCGGTCCAGGTTCTGATAATCACCCCTGAGTCGCCACAATCATCTAAACCAGATTCATCGTCGATAAAAGTTAATTGGATTTCATTTTGTGGCGTACAATCATCTGTTACGGTTGGTCTTGGTAAATCATTCTCGCCCCTTGGTAAAGAACAGCTAATGGTTCTATCTAAATTCAAGCAAACTAATTGAGGTGCTTGATTTTCTATCGTAATCGTTTGAACACAAGTTGCGGTTAAACCACATTGGTCGGTAGCCGTCCATGTTCTTAAGATTATACCTGAGTCTCCACAAGCATCCAAACCAGTTTCATCATCTACAAAAGTTAAACTTACTGTTCCAGCATCTGAACAATCATCTGTTACCGTTGGTGTTGGTAAATCATTCTCATTTCTAGAATCATTACAACCAATCGTCGTATCTAAATTAGTACAATCTAAAACGGGTGCTTGATTTTCTATGGTGATGGTTTGTACACAAGTCGCGGTTAAACCACATGCGTCCGTCGCCGTCCATGTTCTGATAATTGTACCTTGGTCGCCACAATCATCTAAGCCAGATTCGTCATCTACAAAAGTTAATGTTAAGTCATTTCCTGTTGAACAATCGTCTGTTACCGTCGGTCTTGGTAAATCATTTTCCCCTCTTGGGTCATTACAAGAAATGGTGGCATCTAAATTATCACACACTAAAGTTGGTGCTTGATTTTCTATGGTGATGGTTTGTACACAAGTACTAGTTGCACCACAAGCGTCGGTAGCCGTCCAAGTTCTGATAATCGTACCTGCATCGCCACAATCTTCCAAACCAGCTTCATCGTCGATAAAAGTTAGAGTGATTTCATTGGCATCCGAACAATCATCTGTAACGGTTGGTCTTGGTAAGTCATTCTCCCCTCTTGGGTCATTACAACTTAAAGTGACGTCTAAATTATCGCAGTCTAAGACTGGTGGGTTATTGGTAATCGTAATTGTTTGAACACAAGTTGAAGTCAAACCACAAGCATCAGTCGCGGTCCATGTTCTAGTAAAAGTTCCTGAATCTCCACAATCATCTAAACCAGATTCATCATCGACAAAGGTTAAAGTGATTTCATTCGCATCTGAACAATCATC
>CAZXYA010000904.1:0-2926 GCA_964644655.1 uncultured Saprospiraceae bacterium
TTACTACCAGTTGGAATCAACTGACAACTGACAACCAACAACTGACAACCGACAACCGACAACCAACAACCCTCTTCACCATCGACTTCATCGCTCAAAAAGACGGCAAACTAAGCGAACAATTAAGCTTGATTGACCGCCCAACAGCCATTGAAGCCTATGATGAAGCAGGTAAGCTAATGGAGGTGGAACTAACCTTTATTGCACCAGCTTTTGCCGAAGAATTTGAAGTATTCCAGAACCAACCTAATCCATTCCATGACAAGACCATAATTGGATTTTATCTCCCAGGTGATTCGGAAGTACAATTGATCTTAAGAGATGAAACGGGTAGAGTCTTGAAATCTTTGAAAGAAGATAGACCAGCTGGTTATAATTCCTTTGAATTCCAGAAAGAGGAATTAACCAATGGTTTTATTTACTATCAATTGAATACCAAATTTGGTACAAAAGCGAAGAAGATGTTGAAGCTGAACTAACTACAAGATGACAGGATTATGCAGGATTAAAAGGATAGAAAACAATTAGAATTATGTTTTCTTTATATCTTGTAAATCTTGAAAAATCTTGTCATCCTGTAACCGATTAATAAACTGGATAAGAAGTATCCAAAATTAAAAAGCACTTTTGCCAGAAGGAGGGATCCTTCTGGCTTTTTTGTTGAATCTCGACCTCTTACCCCAAATTATTGTGCATTTATCATCAAAAAAGCCTAGTAATAAAAATCACATTTCCCCCTATTATTAATAAGAAGGCACATGAAAAAAATCATAATTGATTGATAATGTTTATTTTATGATGAGCTTATTGGAAAAATAGTATTTTTTTATAAAAATAAAACTGTCACAATAATGACTATTTTTTCTAAAAATAAAATGGTAATACTTTTTATATTGTAAAGTATTGCCAAATTTTCCCTACACTTCTCCCCTAAAGAATAGAAAAGATAGATTTACTAAAGTGAGAGTAATACAGTGTAATAAAAGTTTGTTCTCCCTTAATACCTCTTTTGCGAGGCGGCGAAGCAGCCGAGCAATTGGTAAATTTATTATTTCAGGTTTACTTATCGCTATAAACCCTTGCCTCCCAAGGAAGCAAAAATTCATTTGCTGTTTGATAATTAGATAACATCATTTGATAATTACTCAAGTCGATAGGCAATTCATAGGTCTTGGGGGTGCTTGTAAAATTGAGTACCACCACAAAATCGCCCTGTTCATCCCATCGTCGATATGCAAAAATGTCCTCAGAATCGGGTAGGAACAGTTCAAAGCCTCCATATATCAAGGATTTATTTGCTTTCCGAAAAGCTAATAACTGTTTATAAAAAAAGAAAATAGATTGCTTATCCGCTAAAGCTGCTTGCACATTGATGTCCGTATAATTCGGATTCACTTTTAACCAAGGATTCCCAGTCGTAAATCCAGCATGTGGACTGTTATCCCATTGAATAGGTGTTCGGGCATTATCTCTGCCTTGTTGTTGGACAGCTTTCAAAAGTGGAGCGGTATCTTTTCCTGCTGCTTTCCATTCTTCATGTAAATTGACGACTTCCAAATCATCGTATTCGGCTAAGGTATCAAAAGCAACATTGGTCATCCCAATTTCACTTCCTTGATAGATACAAGGTCCTCCTCTCATCGTAAGTAGCAAGGTAGCTAATAATTTAGCAGATGCTACTCTATATTGCTCGTCATTTCCAAACCTAGAAACCATTCTCGGAAAATCGTGATTGTCCAAGGTCAAATTGATCCAACCTTTGTCGCCTACCGCTGTATCCCAATCTGCAAAAATCTTTTTAAAAGCGCTTAATTTCCAAGGAATAGGGTCGTATTTTCCCCCAGGACCATAATTGATATTTACATGGTCAAAATGATATAAGGTATTCAATTCCTGTCGGTCTTCTCCTACATAATCGAGGGCTTGATGTGGTTTAACGCCAATGCATTCCCCCATTGTCATCACATCATATTTGGAAGAAACTTCTCGATTCATTTCTTGCAAAAATTCATGTAATCGAGGGCCATTGGCATAGACTTCGATAATCGCTTGGTTAAAATCATTCGGATTAATGTCGGGAAAATCCAGCCTTTTGGAGAGAAAAGGCAATACATCCATCCGAAATCCATCCACTCCCTTTTTAAACCAAAAGTGCATTACCTGATAAATTTCTTGGCGTACCTTCGGGTTTTCCCAATTAAGGTCGGGTTGTTTTTTAGAAAATAAATGCAGGTAATAGGCTTTTGCGACCTCGTCATATTCCCAAGCCGAACCGCTAAAAAAAGAAGCCCAATTGGAGACAGGTTCGTCTCGCCAGATATAATAATCTCGATAGGGATTGTCTATAGATTTTCTGGATTCTTGAAACCAAGGATGTTCATCCGAACTATGGTTAGGGACTAAATCCAGTATTAACTTCAATCCTCGTTCATGGATACCTTGTAGTAGTTTGTCAAAATCAGCCATCGTTCCAAACTCCTCCATAATGGCGCAGTAATCACTTACATCATAGCCATTATCATCATTGGGTGATTGGAAAATGGGACTTAACCAAATGACATCTATGCCTAAATCCTGTAGATAATCTAGCTTCTCCATAATACCACCTAAGTCGCCAATCCCATCGCCATTGCTATCTTTAAAACTGCGTGGATATATTTGATAAACCACGCTTTCTTTCCACCAATTTTTTTGCATGTTCTAAATAATATTTAAATAAAGGTTTACGATTGTAATTACTCTACCCCCTACTAAAAATGAAGATTACCGCCCTACGCTGCTTCGCAGCTCGGGCGGAGAGGGAGCTTGAGGGTGAAACGGATTTTTTTCGAGCCTAAAGCTCGAAAAAATCCGTTTCACCCTCGAAACTCCCCCTGTTTTCGCCGCGCAGCGGCGAAAACACTGAAATAATTTTAGTAGGGTAGAG
>CAZXYA010000905.1:0-2904 GCA_964644655.1 uncultured Saprospiraceae bacterium
CAATCAATAAGTTGCAATTTTAAAATGTAAAGTTATTTTTGAACCGTTCCTAAGAATTTTAATATAAAAATAGGATAAGATGTCTTAAAGCTGTGGACAGAAAAGACAACAACCTATAGCGTCAAAAAAGTACTCATCCTTTTTTCTTTCTCCCCATTTATAGTCTGCTTCACTATAAACTAAAAGTTCTTTTATCCTGTTTTACTTTTTTTGTCATAACCATTTAATATTAAATAAAACTCATGTTACAAAAAGGTATCATCACTAAAATCAGTTCTGCTAGTTTTGAGCAAACTTATCAACAACTTAGAACGGTTATTGATAAAAATCCAAATCTTAAAATTATTGCGGAACTAAATCATCAAGCTAATGCAGCTTCTGTCGATTTAGCACTAGCACCTACTCGGATTATTTTATTTGGTAATCCTAGATTGGGTACGCCTTTGATGAAAAATGCTCAAACAGTAGGGCTAGATTTGCCACAAAAAATATTGGTTTATCAAGATGCAAAAGGGGTTGTTCGAGTCGCTTATAATGATCCTGCTTATTTAGTAGAACGACATGGTATTACGGATAATGAAGGAGTTTTGCAAAAAATAAGTGGCGCTTTGGATAAATTGACTTCCGTTGCTATTTCTTTATAAATCAATACTCATGCGTTTAACTTGTTTTTCTTTTGCGCTTGTTTTTAGTTTACTGGCATGTGGTAAATCCTCCATTACCAATTTAAGCGAAATGACCGAGGGCAATGAAATTATTCAAATAGATTCTATGAATACGATGAATGAACCAACAGGTACTTTAAATTTAAACAGAGATAGTCAAGCAGTCGTAGAAGCAGTTACTTTTTCGGGTAGTGAGCATAATTATCGGTTCGATGTCCAATTAAAAAGTCCTGATACGGGTTGTGAGCAATATGCAGATTGGTGGGAAATCATTGACCAAAAAGAAAACTTAATTTACCGTAGGATATTACTGCATAGTCATGTGGACGAACAACCTTTTACTCGTTCTGGTAGCCCTGTTGATATTGACGATACTACTTTTGTTTATATCCGAGGGCATATGAATAATCTGGGCTATAGTTCATTCGTTTTTGGTGGATCTATTAAAGATGGATTTGAGGCGATGGAATTGCCTATAACCTTTGCGGCAAATTTGGTAGCAGCTGCTCCTTTGCCCGATGGTTGTGCCTTTTAAGAATCATAGAAAGGAAAAAAAGACGCTACTGTAATAAGGTGGGTCGAAATCATAGATCATCAATCATAAATCCATCTAGATTAAAACGAGACAGATTTACGATTGATGATGTATGAACTATGATTTTCAACATAATATTACTGTAGCTCCTCCCCTACCCCATAAGCTTCTACTAATAAATCTTCCAAATCAACTTCTCCTTGGTTAGTTAAAATAATCGCACCTATTTTAGTAGTTGGATTAAACGCCATGACGGTCGCCACACCTTGTTCTCCTCCATCGTGCCCCCAAAGGTTTTTTGATTCATCCATTTGAAATAAATGCAAACCCATATCATCACTCAAATTGGGAATTTGTAAGGTTGTCATTTTGTCTATCGTTGAGGCCTCTAATAATTGGTAATTATTAGATTCACCATCTTTCACAAAAGCGCTCAAAAACTTAAATAAATCACCTGCTGTGGAACGAAGCCCACCATTCGGATAATCGGTAAAAGTGTAATGTTCTACCATTTCATACCTGCCATTGAAATAATCGTAAGGTTGTACAATAAATTGGTCAATGTCCCTTAAATGCCAGGCAGTATGAGTCATGCCTAATGGATGGAAGATATTTTGTTTGCAATATTCATCAAAGTCCATTTCTGAAATTTCTGCTACTAATAAGCCAATTAAAGCAGCTCCTATATTGGAATATTCATTTTGCGTACCCGGTCTAAAACGATGGAAATTATCTTGTCGATCATAATATTCACCATTTGGCATTAAATAGTCTGCTAAAAAATCTCCTAATTCTACAGGGCTATCTTCTCCATAATAATATTGGTCATCCAAGGCAGCACCATCCGCAATTCCAGAAGTATGTGTTAATAACATACGAAAGGTAATCATATTAGTATAGCCAGGAATAGCTACCTCAAAATTTAAATAATCATTAATATTATCATCTAAATCAAACTGTCCTTGGTCATATAACTGAAGTAAGGCCGTAGCCGTTATTACTTTTGAAACAGAAGCCAACAAAAATAAATGGTCTTTTTGTAAAGATGTATTTTTTTCTAAATTGGATTTTCCAAAACAGCCTTCGTATAAAACTTCGTCTTCTTCAAATATTAAGACAGATAAAGCAGGAATGTGCTGAGTCCGCATTTCTCTTTGTACCTTATTTTTAAAATTGGTTACTGCGGCCTTCTCATTATTTCTGTCTTTTCCTTCTTGAGTCGATACCCCAGTATCTATCGTAGTAGTAACTGTAGGTGTTTCTATGGTGGTATTTTCCTTTGTGCAATTGGTCAACAAAAGGCAAGCAAAAAGGAAGGTGATAAACTGAATGATTACTGATCTCATGGAAAATTTTTAAATTTTAAATTTTAATTAATTTCACCGTAGAGACGAAATTAAATTACTTACCCCCCATGAGGTTAAAAAATTATTCTCTACCGTACACATTTTACAAAATCACACACTTCGCTACGCTACGTGCGGATAAAAGGGGTTTTTGGTGTAAGCAAACCCCACTTTTTAGCTGCCAAGGCAGCGTTTTAAAAATATGTACGATAAAGAGAAAAATTAATATTTAGTAACGAGTGAAAAATAAGTCCTCCATTTTGGGTAGTCAAATTTAGAGTTAGACAAGGCGAAAAACGTAGACGATGCCTCGCATCGGCGAGGCTTTTCAACGCAGTATAACTTTAAAGTTGGCAGC
>CAZXYA010000906.1:0-2903 GCA_964644655.1 uncultured Saprospiraceae bacterium
ATGAATTCTGTAAATTGGTAGGCTTGGTAAGTAAAAAACACTATTGCTATTATTATTATTAGAACAGCTATGCCTGTAATTACTTTCTTTTTCATTATTGGTTAATTTTAGTCAACCTTAATTAAGTTTAGTAATAGCTTTTTTTATTGACTCGATAAACATATTTCTAGTTTTAGATTCTCCGTGACTTTCAAGTTTGTCTTTGATTGCTTGTGCGTCAATTTGATCATGCAGAGGATTTTCTAAATTAAGTTGTATAGTTTCAAATATTTCTTCTCCATAACTTCCTTCCTCTAATAACTCAATTAAATCACTTGGCTTTTTTTCAAGATACAAAAAGAGGGTTTCGTTAAAGGTTTGACTATGCTCTACAAAATTTTTACAGTTTGCAACTGCAGACTTCAAAATAACATCAGCATCTATGTAATTAATTCGGTACAAATCATTCCGAAGCCAATGATTAATTACAACTAGTTGTTTGTAGTAGCATCCAGAAACTTGGGAATAGTTATTCCTTTTCGAACTGCTAATCATAATGTTTTTAGCATGTTTATTACTTGCATATCTATGTAGTTCTTTGATATCTATTTCTTTTTTGTTTAAAAATTTATGATATATGCCGGCAAACAAATAGTAACAACTTGGATCATTAAGAGATAGATGATTAGCATCCATGCTTTCGGTAAGACTTGATACAAATATTGAATCCTCGACTAAGCTATTTAGGCCTACTCTAAATATGTCATTATAGTTTCCATAATTATTTACCGCTTGCTTAAATGAAATGTTCTTGAATTTTTCAATTTCTGGTTTATTTTCTACTGCTAGAGAGAGTAGATTTGGAAATTTATCAATAAGAAAATTTGGCGGCTTAGTATCGCAGCTTAAGCATAAATAAAAAATACAAATCAGAATTATTCTCATCAATTATTGACTTTTATTTTTTCACATTCCATCTCCTAATCCTTCTGCCCAGTCCCATCACATGCTTTACAAAAGTTTCTATCTCCTCTAGTATCTTTCCAATATCCTTGGCCATTACAATTGGGGCATTGCTTTGATGCGATTGTGGACATGACTAGTCTTGTTAAGAGGAAAGCCACTCCGAAAACTACGAGTATAAATATAAATCTGGGCATCTCTATTTTAATGTTTGGTTATTATCCTTTTCATTAAATAATTATATCCTTAAATTTCATTTCTGTTGAATCTTGAGTCATAATTAGAATTCCATGTATTCATCTAATTTATTAATTTTATTTTTTACTTTCCAATAAAAGAGCGCCTAAAATATTTTTCATTTTCTTTTGGTCAAGAATTGTCTACTGGTCCATTTCGATTTTCTACTTTGGTATTGCAATTCAAAATTTGAATTTGTTTCTAGCAATACCAAAATAGTTAGAGTACTGAAACTTTACATGTTTGTCGATTAATCCTCCATCTACTTCTATTTGAATTCCGCAATTAAGTTCATTTGTTATATCTTGTACTATCAGGCTTGACTTATTTGAAATATGGAAGACCTTATATGCCTATGCTTGTATTAATTTATTTTATAATAAGAGTCAAATGAAAGCATTTATAAAAACCTTAATTCTATTTCTAGTACTTGTTAGTCTTAGCATGTCTTGTGATTCTCGAGGCTCGCAAAATATTGTCAGTAATCCAGAAGTAGAAATCCCAAAAGCCTTAACTAAAACTGAAAGAGCACCTGATGCTTTATCAGGGTTTAGATCCTACCGAAATAGACTCAATTTAGTTGATGATTTGTATGAGGAAGCTTTAGAAAAAAACATTGAATTGAAAAATCTTGATGGAAGAATAAATTCTATTTTTGAAAATCGATATGATAGTTTGTCTATTTTCGAAAATTATAAAAATATCAATTCTTCATACTGGCAATCTGTCCGTGTTTCTCTATCTGAAATAAATGATTCTATCCTATCAAATCAGTTTAGTAGTCTATTTGATGATTATAATTCTCGTTACAAAGGAAATCTGGCAAGTTATAATGATAAGAATGATATTATTCTCCAGAGAGATCAAGTGCTAAAAGATCAATTACTTATTTTGAAACTTATTACTTCATTCGAAGCTATGGAGAATTTTCAGTCGTCTCAATTACCTAAAATTGAACCGCTTACAAATTTAATTGAGGATTATGATGAACTTATTCGGGAATGTAAGTTAGTCAATACATTAGGAGAGTAAATTGTGTTTTTTCTAACGTAGGGATAATTGAAAAGTATTGCTAAGTTGTCCATTGAAAATTTATTATCCAATGAAAGAAATACTAGATAAAATAACTAATCAAGAAAACATTAATAAGTCAGTACGGTCAGAAATAATTCGGCTAGTATTCTATACAGTTCTATTCAATTCTGTGATTAATCTACTTTTAGTTCAAGAAATTATTCCTGGAAGTGTGTTTAATAAAGTTGGCGGAGTGTTAAGTATTATGTCGCTAAATTACCTTTTTATATTTCTTTTTCTCTTTATAAAAATTCCTATTGAACTCAACAAAATTAGGCCGAGCTTAAGCGAATTTAAAATAGTGGTTTTAACTTTAGCGGCATTCTTGGTTTTTCAATGTATTGGTAAAATATTTCAGCTATTTATTTACATAAATATAGACATAAAATTAATTGATTGGCAAGTGGTTAAAGCTGCCTTTACAAGTAGTATCCTAGGCTTTTTTGTTGCTACTATTACAATTAGAAGAATTCGAAAGAAAAGCATTTTGCTTCCCATCTTCTTATTTATTTTGATATTTGTGTTTTTAAGTGTTTTGTTTGAAAGTGGTATTTAAGCGAGTCAGGGGTCGATAGGGACCGCGTTTAAACACTGTGTGCGCAGCACGGGCACCCCGCAAGAGCCCGCAGGATGGGCTAGACTTTTTCTGT
>CAZXYA010000907.1:0-2902 GCA_964644655.1 uncultured Saprospiraceae bacterium
GTTATCGGCAATATTTTATCAAAAGATACCGACAGTATTAACTGGACAGACTACTCAGGTACTTATCAATTATATAGCTATTCTTCTCTAGTCTCTTTTTCTAATTCTAATTGTTGCTTTTGTTTAAGATTCTTAACTACTTGGACATATCGCAATGTCCCAAAATCATTACTTAAACGCACTTTTATCTCATGAAAATTGTTACCACTCGGCAATTTTGTAGTTTCTACGATTCCAATCATTAATCCTTCTGGGAAATGTGTTGAATAACTACTCGTAACTATGGTGTCTCCAACGGCTACTTTATTATGTTTTGCTATGGCATCTAGATTCATTATTTTAGGATTCGTGCCAATCCATCTTAATCCACCATAAGCTCCTGTCCGTTTAATCATGGCAGAAATAGAGCTGCGTCTATGCAAGATGGAATTAATGGTGGTATAATCAGTACCAACATTTCTAGTGATGCCTACAATTCCATCTTTACTAATCACCCCCATATCCTTTTGCACACCATCTTTTAATCCTTTATTAATTGTCAGGTAATTATTAGGTCCGTCTGTGGAATTACTAGCAACTTTAGCCGGCAATAATTCGTATTGTGTATTTATTCTTTTTAGGGTATCGTTTTCGGCGATAGGGCTCAATCCGTAATTAATTAATTTCTCTTTTAGTTTGGCATTTTCTAATGCTAATTCAGCATTCTTATCTTGCAGGGAAAGATAGTTTGTCCAATCATTCCATTTCTCAGAAGAGTACCCCCAGAAAATATTAGAAGAGTTTGCCCAAATATCTCTTTGCTTTCTATTATAGTTCACAATGAGGTATAAGCAAAATATTTCTAGCAGTACAAATAAAATGAAATGCCCAAACCGTAAGAAAAGGAGTACAAGATTGCGCATGAATTGGAATAATTTGAGGCTGTCTTATCAGTTAAACAGATTTTCTATCAATAAGGAAAGAATAAGTATCAGTATTCTGTAACGCTTTACTAGTCCCTCGCACTACTGCTTTTAAAGGATCCTCAGCAATATGAACAGGTAGTTTTGTTTTTTGGCTAATGCGTTTATCCAATCCTCTTAGTAAAGCGCCACCACCTGTTAAATAAAGACCTGTTGAATAAATATCAGATGCTAATTCTGGTGGGGTGGTTTCTAATGCTTTTAAAACCGCTTCTTCAATTTTTAGAATTGACTTATCTAAAGCATGTGCAATTTCTTGGTAGCTTACCATAATCTGTTTAGGAATACCGGTCATTAAATCTCTACCATTGACCGCATAATCTGCTGGCGGATTTTCTAATTCCTGCAAAGCAGACCCAACATTAATTTTGATTTGTTCTGAAGTTCGTTCCCCAATTAAAATATTATGTTGGCGCTTCATATAGTTGGTAATATCGTTTGTCAATTCATCTCCTGCGATCCGGATAGATTGGTCACAAACAATACCTGAAAGTGCAATGACCGCAATTTCTGTTGTCCCACCTCCTATATCAATAATCATATTGCCAATTGGTTCTTCCACATCTAAACCTATTCCTAAAGCCGCAGCCATAGGCTCATGTATTAAATAAGTTTCTTTGGAATCAACATGATCGGCAGAATCAAAAACGGCTCTTTTTTCTACTTCTGTAATACCCGAAGGAATACAGATGACCATTTTCATATGAGAGAAGAATTTTTTCTTATTTCCGATGATACCGATCAAGCCTTCAATCATACTTTCAGCAGCTTGAAAATCGGCAATTACGCCATCTTTTAATGGTCGAATTGTCTTGATGTTTTCGTGGGTCTTTTCGTGCATCTGCATCGCTCTATGCCCTACTGCAATTGTCTCTCCCGTTTTCCTGTTTATTGCTACAATAGACGGTTCATTGACCACTACTTCTCCATTCTCTATAATCAAGGTATTTGCCGTACCAAGATCAATGGCTAACTCTTGTCTAAAAAAATTAAATAAGCCCATTTATATATTTGAGTAAATCTTTTTTATGAATCGGTTCTAACCCGTTAAAATTTAATGCCCAAAGTTATCAAATTATATCCACAATTCAATGGTTTGGCTAAAACTAACTTCTTTATTAAAAAAAATGTTCTTTTTTGTCCAAAAATAGAGTGTTAGATATAAATAAAAATAAATGTATTTTGATAAAAATAAGCTTACCTTGGAGCCTCAATGCTAACTAGTTACCTCGTTATGAAAATATTTTTTTCTGAAAATCAACCAGACTATTCTACTTATACTTTTAACTATGCCATTTACTGCATCAAAGAAGCACAAAAAGAGCTGCCTGAAATCTATGCAAAGGGTTTTTTGCCTTATAGTGGAAACCTAAAAATAACAGCAGATATTTTCTATTTAGCTAGAAGCTTAAGAGTGAATTTAGATCAGTTTTCAGACACTTCAGAGAACCGCAGAATTAATCGAAAGATTACCGATTTAAATATACAAATTAAAGTACAAAAAAAGGTGGATTTTAATATAGCAGACCCCCAATTTATTGCTTTTTGTATGGACTATGCTGCAGATAGATTTTCGGGAAATGCCATGACAGAAACACGATTGAAATATGTACTTAGTAGAGATACAGGAAGCCATATTTTATCTTTTACTTCTAATAGCGAAACTCTAGGATATATATTAGCGGGTATAGAAGGTAATGCTTTGCAATACTGGTTCGCCTTCTTTGATCAAGCCTATATGAAAACCCATTCCTTAGGCAAATGGATGATGTGGCGAACCATCCATTGGGCGAAAGAAAATGGATTAAGCTATGTTTATTTAGGCACTTGTTATGGCAAACATTCTTTGTACAAAGTTAGAGACCACAAAGGCTTAGAATTTTTTGATGGGAGTCGATGGAATGCGGATGCCAAATTATTAAAAGAATTGTGTAAAACAG
>CAZXYA010000908.1:0-2888 GCA_964644655.1 uncultured Saprospiraceae bacterium
AAAATCCAAATTTCATATCGCTATTTTCAAAGGGTAACAAGTCTATTAAACAATCATTACAAATATCTTTAGTTACGAATTAGATTTTATTTTAACATAAAGCTTTTACACAATCCCAACGTTTTTGGTGTCAAGGATATACTAGATAAAATTTATCTATTAGGGGGAATAGAGTAGAGGGGGAAACTTTTGTAGTTAAACCAATAACATTGGCTAATTAGCAAAAGTCAGCTAAACTTGTAGGGGGAAATTTAGTAAATGAGGCTTTAGATGTATTTCTTTGTAAGTGTGGTGAAAACGGTTTGGTAAGTAACTAAGTAAAATTTAATTTTCAATTTTCAATTTTAAACCACTTTTAGTGGGAATTGAAGTTGTATTTGAGGTTGAGATTGAAGTTGAAAAAATATCAATATTTTAACATATCGGCAATATAGTATTGCTAAATTTTACTTACAGGGGTTTAATGATAGTATAAAAATACAGCCTTTTATTGGGTTATGAAAGTATTAGCCGTTTTTTTTATAACTGACAACCGATAACCGATAACTGACAACTCTTCAAATTATTTATTCACTAGTAGAAAATAGAGCTTCTTAAATACATCTATTACAATTTCCCTTCATCTGCAAAACTATAATATCGATGGTCACCAATAATTAAATGATCGAGTATTTTAATACTGAGAATATTGCCAGCAGCGACTAATTTTTTGGTGAGTGTTATATCTTGTGGAGAAGGAAATACATTGCCTGAAGGATGATTATGTGCTAAGACTAAATAAACGGCTTGTCCTTCAATGGCTCTTTTGAAAACTACTTTAGCATCGACGACAGTTCCTGTTGTACCTCCTAAACTGACTTGTTGCCTACCGATAATTTTATTGGCTCGATTGAGTAATAATATCCAAAATTCTTCATGTGGCAAATCCATGAGTAGAGGAGCGATGAGATTGTACGAATCTCGACTACAAGTAATCTTAGGACGGTCTTTAATATTGGTGAGTTGGCGGCGTCTGCCTAATTCTAAAGCTGCGGCAATAGTGATGGCTTTAGCTTTCCCGATGCCTTTAAATTTCATATAATCGGCAATAGACCGCTTGCCTAATTCATTTAAATCATTTCCTGTCGAACGCAGAATATCCTGCGCTAATCCAACGGCAGACTGTTCTTTGGAGCCTGAGCCTAATAAAATTCCTAATAATTCGGCGTCCGACAGGTTATGTTTTCCCTTAAGTAATAACTTTTCTCTTGGACGGTCTTCTTCTGCCCAAGCAGTTATCGCTAAATTTTTTACGGTGTAGTTCTCCATAGTAATAGTGTAAAAAAAGGCGCGAGGGTTTTGGCAATTAAATGAGTGTTTGATTAGCTGAATTCTAACACTCCCCATTTGGTATTATGAGTAGCCTCCAACAAGGAATAGGATGAGCCATTATGACTCATCCCTTTTTCATTACTTTGGGGTTATTAAAAATTATACTTTGGGGTAAATAATAACTGAACTTTATAAGTCAAGCATTATTTTAGAAAGATTTAGTTTTTGTATATGAAGACTAATTCGTTTTTATTGAATGGGGATATTTTTTGACAGAAAACTGATTCCGTTCAAAGCGCTTCTCTAGCGCTTTGAACGTATTTTCAGTATCATTTTGTCCTTTCAAAGTTACAATCTAAACATGCTGGATAATCGTTCCTTTGTTATCGATTAGAAAAATATTATCCATTTTCTGCAAAATTGTTAGCGAAAATTTTCATGGTGTCCAATCATAAAAACTTACACTTATATAGATGCAGACTTCTTTGATATTCCACACTTTTTTTTATTTTTTTTCAAAAAAATTAAAAAAGCCTAAAGATTCTACGGAACCTTTAGGCTTTTTATTTATTATTTGAAGCATCACTTCAATCGCTCAATTTTACTCTTCTAATTGAAAAAGGTATGAAACTCGCTCTACAATTTGATACCCCGTTTTAGGATCTTCATTCTCCAGTATAATATCAATGTCTATTTTATTGGTTCCTTCAATCGCACCACTATCAAAAATAGCTTTGATACTCCCTTTCTCTCCTGGAGCGACAGGTTCAGTAGAATATTCTGTGGTCGTACAATCACAAGCACTTACTAATTCTATAACTAAAGCTTCGTCTCCTTTATTAGTGAATTCAAAAGTATGCTCTCGCTTTTCTCCTTTTTTGATCACCCCAAAATCTATTTCTGCATAGTCAAACACCATTTTAGGCCCTTCTTTTGCTAAGTTAGCGTCTATAGGATTGGCATTTCTTTTGCGAGATTTTTTCCTTTTAGACTTTTTCTTATTATTCGTCTTATTAATCACCTTAGGTTTAGGTGCAACTTTTTTCAAGCGCTTTTCTAACTTCTTAATTTTAATATTGGTTGGTCCAGCGATAATTCTAAATTCTGTTCTACGATTGACTTGGTGTGCGATTTCTCTATTTTCCTTAGGCGTCAATCTACTTACTAAGTTGAAATCCAATATCCATCCTTCTTGTAAAGTAGGATTATCTTCTACAAGCGCAGCATCAACTGTTGCTGGTAATTTTTCTCCATATCCAACTGACTTAATTCGTTCTTGTTCTATTCCTCTTTCTGTCAGCCATTTTTTAGCAGAATCAGCTCTTCGTTGAGATAAACTCTCATTATAATCATTCCCGCCTCGATAATCTGTATGAGAGGATAATTCAATGACCATATCTGGATAACGCTGCATTAAGTCTAATAGAACACTTAAATCTTTTTCTGCGTCCACCAAAATTTTATCATCATCAAAATCATAGAAAATATTAGACAATCGAATCGGCTGATTGATTTCTACTTCTATTTCTTCGTATTCAGGTTCTGCTGGTTTTGTAGGTTCTGGATCGGGTACTTTT
>CAZXYA010000909.1:0-2875 GCA_964644655.1 uncultured Saprospiraceae bacterium
TTGTCAGTAGTGGTTTTAATTTTAATTGTCATTTTAATTTTAATTCATTCCCAGAGGGCCAAGGATAGCACAAACCATACTAAGCCCGGTTCTTTCTGCTAAGTAGTTAGAAATAGTATTAATAAAAGCATAAAGGTAATGGTACAGCCATGATTTATGAAGCATTAATTATGAGAAATCCCTTCATTAATTATCTGTTAGGTTTTAAAATACCAACATTTTTCCCTTTTTTGTGTTTTTTCTAGAATCAACTTGTTTAATAAAACCTAATTAAGAATGAGAGTACTCACATTTTTTGCATGTTTATTATTTAGTGCTTGTAGTACGGCAAGTGTAGTGACTGACCAAGCGAATGCTGGACAGATAAATGCGGACCCGATTACAGAGCTGACAAAGTCCATGACCAAAACAGCGGGCTATGTTAATTTTTATTGGGAGGAAAGCAAAGGCAACATCTTCTTAGAGATTGATAAATTGGATCAAGAGATTTTATACGTCAATTCTTTGCCAGCAGGAATTGGTTCTAATGATATTGGTTTAGATAGGGGGCAATTAGGAGATACCCGAATTGTTAAATTCCAGAAGGTAGGCCCTAAAATTTTGATGATACAGCCGAATTATGATTATCGAGCAATAAGTGATAATCCAGAGGAATCAAAGTCGGTGGCACAGGCTTTTGCCTCATCCGTAATTGGTGGTTTTAAGGTAGTAGCAGCACATAATGGTAAATATTTGGTCAATGCGACTAAGTTTTTAATGCAAGATGCACATGGGGTGGCTGCAAGGTTACAAAGAGCCAAACAGGGGAGTTATAAAGTGGATCCCAACCGCTCAGCAATTTATTTACCGATGTGTAAAGGTTTTCCAAAAAATACTGAATTAGAAGCGACGATTACTTTTAGCGGACAGGCCAAAGGTGGATATATACGATCGGTAACACCTACACCTAATGCCATTACGGTTAGAATGCACCATTCTTTTATAGAATTGCCAGATGATGACTATGAACCTAGAGTATTTGACCCTCGAAGTGGGTATAATGCTATGTCTTATGCAGATTATGCTACACCCATTCAAGACAATTTAATCAAGCGATTTATACCAAGACATCGTTTAAAGAAAAAAGATCCAACTGCGGCTATTAGTGAAGCGGTTGAACCCATTATTTATTATGTAGACAGAGGCGCACCAGAACCTATTAAATCTGCTTTAATTGAAGGAGCCACTTGGTGGAATCAAGCTTTTGAGGCGGCAGGATACAAAGATGCTTTTCAAGTAAAAGAAATGCCAGCAGGAGCTGATCCTATGGATGTCCGCTATAATTTAATTCAATGGGTGCATCGGTCAACTAGAGGGTGGTCTTATGGTGCTTCGGTTAGAGATCCACGGACAGGAGAGATTATCAAAGGACATGTTTCTTTAGGGTCTTTGCGGGTTCGCCAAGATTTTTTGATTGCTCAAGGTCTTTTATCTCCTTATGAACCTGGTGCAACAAATCCAGATGATAAAATGCTTCAATTGGCTTTGGCTCGATTGCGCCAATTATCTGCGCATGAAGTAGGACATACGATTGGCTTGGCGCATAATTTTGCCGCTAGTGTAAAAGATAGAGCTTCTGTAATGGATTATCCACATCCCTACATCACCTTAGATGAAAATGGAGCATTAGATTTTTCAGATTCCTATGCAGTAGGCATTGGGGAATGGGATAAAAGAACGGTATTATATGGCTACCAAGATTTCCCAGAGCAAACAAATGAAGCAGCTGCTTTACAGAGAATATTAGCAGGCAACCACAATATGGGCTTCCAATATATTTCAGATAGAGATGCTCGTCCACAATCTGGCGCACATCCAATGGGGCATCTTTGGGACGGTGGCGAAAATCCAGCTACGGAATTAAACCGTTTAATGGATGTACGTAGAAATGCGCTATCAAGATTTGGTGAAAATAGTATCCCTAAGGGCGCACCAATGGCTACTTTAGAAAATGTACTAGTCCCCTTATATTTAGCACATCGTTATCAAGTAGAAGCAGCGACTAAAATGGTGGCAGCCGTAGATTATTCTTATGCTACGAAAGGAGATGGACAAACCGTTTCCAAAATTTATCCTGCCGATCAGCAAAGAGCGGCGATTATAGCTATTCTAGAAACCTTAAAACCTGTTCATTTAGCCCTACCCGAAAAGATTATTGAATTGATTCCACCTCAGCCCATTGGATATCAAAGAGGTCGAGAATTATTTAAAGTACATACTGGATTGACTTTTGACCCAATTGGTGCATCTGAAGCCATTGTCAATACCACTTTAGATTTATTGATGAATCCTGCTAAATTGGCTAGGGTCGTAGAGCAGCATGCTAGAGATAATAATCAATTGTCTTTGACTGAATTGGTGAGTAAAATAGAAGTAGGAATTGTGGATGCCGATAGGTCAACTGGTTTAGAGAAAGAAATTGCTCGAAATAATGAAAAATTATTTTTAAGAAAATTACTTCAACTAGCTGGAAATGCAGAAGGGAATCAACAAGTGACCGCAGTTGCATTATATCGGGTCAATAAAATGTCGGAAAGATTAAGTGGCAATACGACTAGTGATATGGAAGAAATGGCACATCGCACTTATATGATACATCAAATCAGCCAGTTTAAAAAAGATCCTTCTGGATTTAAATTGCCTGAAGCGCCTAGTTTACCTGATGGTTCGCCGATTGGGTGTGGGCATTAAAATAATTGAATCCGTTGCTAAGTTTTTTTAGCAACGGATTTTACGAGCTAGACAATATTTTTTATATTTTCATAATCTCCTTTTTTTACCTAAGGGAGTAGGAAATAAATAAGGTACCAATAAATGTGGTTTTAGTTAGTTCTTA
>CAZXYA010000910.1:0-2866 GCA_964644655.1 uncultured Saprospiraceae bacterium
GGGAACTTTAGTCGGGAGGCGAGCAAGGAATGTCAACTAACTAGATAAACTTGTCGAAAAATCCATAAAAAAGCCCCTTCTATTCTTATCAGAATAAAAGAGGCTACTTTTCTGTAAAATTGGTTTAATGATTAAACCGTCATAATATCTTTTTCCTTAGCAACAATTAAAGCATCTATTTTTTTGCTAAAGTTATTGGTCATTTCTTGTACATTGGACTCTTCTTTCTTGCCTGCATCTTCTGGGTAACCGTTTTTTACCGCTTTTTTTACCGCTTCCATCCCTTCTCTACGAGCATTCCGAACACTTACTTTTGCTTCCTCACCAACTGCTTTTGCTTTCTTACTTAAAGATTTTCTACGTTCCTCTGTTAATGGCGGAATCATTAGTCTAATTAATTCTCCATCATTCATGGGGGTAACTCCTAGATTCGCTTCAAAGATTGCTTTTTCTATAGGAGCAAGCATTGCTTTTTCCCAAGGCTGAATAGCTAAAGTTCTAGAATCTGATTTAGAAACATTCGCTACTTGTTTTAACGGAGTAGGGCTTCCATAGTAATTAACTAAAAGATCATTCACCATTGCAGGTGATGCTTTTCCTGTACTGACTCTTAATAATTCTCTTTTTAACCGCTCAATTGCCTCGCTCATCATTTCTTGAGCCATTTCTATAGTCATTTCTAACTCTTCGTCCATTTTTTAAAATTTCATGAATAAAATAAATTTGGCAGAGATGGGGCTTAGGAGAAAGAGTAAAATTGCAAACTATCAATTTTTGCATTGCTTCTGCCCTAAACCTTCTGCTAAATCAAAAATTATATAATACTTCTTTATCTTTCACTTCTATCTCTTTCGTCTTTTCTAATTTTCTAATAATTAAATCAATATTTCGATTAACGTCTACATTATTATACTGTAATAAAATATAACTTTTCAAAGCATCAATTGCAGCTGGTCGATTTCCAGACATTACCAATCTTTTAATGGTTTCTCTAGCAATCCGTTCTGATAGTTGTTGGCTTTGAGGAGAGACAGCAGAAGGTTTTGGTTTTTCTACTAAGCGTTCTCCATTTGTTTTACCAGATTGGGTTACAGAAGCAGTAGCTTCTATGACTAATTCTTCTTTTGCTATAATTTTTTCTTCTACTTCTCCTTTTTTTGACCAATTAATATTATTAAAGTCACTTGTATGCTCGCTTTTTTCCTTGTTTCCTGTGACTCTTACGGCACTTCTACCTAATTCATTAAGGTGAGTTATAATACCATCAAATCGAGCATCTTCCGAAATAAGTGCAAATTCAACATCTTCCTCCATTTGCTCATGAGCTATGCCCAAATGAAAACTTAAGAAATGGCAAGTATTTTTTTCGTTACTGCCAGCTACTGGTATCCATTGTACACTTTCTCCTAATTTCTGGAGTTGCTGTACCAATACAAAAGGAATAGCTTTTTCTTCTTTATTAACAAAAACAAATACTTTATCACAAACTTGTTCTAGTTTATCAAACTTAATTTTTTTTAAATCATCAAATCCAATGAAAATAATTCTGCTATAGTCTTCATTATTCATCCAAAGTTTACTTTTAGTTGCGAGTTAAATTAATTTCTAAAAATTCTCACGTAAGTTTTGTCTTTTACAGTTAAGATTTCAATAATGAATAGATTATGTATATTCAAAACTAAAATAGAAACACTATGTTACACGTTTTTTAAGCGGCGACTAAATTAAAAGAAATCAGTTGGCTTTCCAAATAGTTTGGCAATAAAATAAGGATTCATTTTTTCTGTATATTCTAAATGATTATATAGCTTTAATTTTTTAGCTCCTCACAATTTATAATCTAGCTAATAAATGGCTGAGTGTCTAGAATTTACTAAGTAACTTTTACTTAGTTGCTTCGTTTTGAGAAAAAAAAATCATAATTTTATTTTTTCTAGAATAGATTAGAAAAATCGCTTACATTTGATGTTTTGTAAATATTATTAACCGATATATTCTTAAAAAAACAATTATGAATTTTCCTAAGGACTTAAAATATACCAAAGAACATGAATGGGTGCGGATAGAAGGAAACGTAGCGATAGTGGGTATTACCGATTTTGCACAAGGAGAACTAGGAGATATAGTTTTTGTAGAGGTAGAAACGGAAGGTGAAGATTTAGATCAAGAGGAGGTTTTTGGTTCTATCGAGGCAGTAAAAACAGTTTCAGATTTATTTATGCCACTTTCTGGTAAAATAACAGCATTTAATAGCAAATTAGAAGAGGAACCAGAATTGGTTAATAGTGCCCCTTATGAAGAAGGGTGGCTAATCAAAATTGATATTTCTGATATGGAGGAGCTGGGGTCTTTGATGGATGCAGCAGCCTATCAAACACTTGTTGCAGCTTAATTAGATTTTTTTCGCAGGAAAAAAATAAAAAAATCAGGTGGGATACACCAAAATCAAAATAACCTACATCTATACGTTTGAAAACACTTATAAGAAATTTGACATTTTTTTTCCCAGCTATCATTTGGGGTTTAATTATCCTATATTTATCAAGTGGTCCAGGGGTTCAACTACCAACATCTCTTTGGGATTTTGTGGTTGTTGACAAGGTTGGTCATTTTGTTTTTTATGGAATATTGGCGTATCTAATCGCTTTTGGTTTTTATAAAATGAAAAATCAATTTATTCCTAAAAAAGCGTTATTTATTTCCTTGATAATTAGTTCAATTTACGGTATTTGTTTGGAATTCATGCAATACACATTTTTTCCCAACAGATATTTTGAGATTTTAGATATAATCGCTAATATTGGCGGTTCTTTAATAGGAATTTTATTTTTTAAATATATTTATTACAAAACTCGGTAACATGGAC
>CAZXYA010000911.1:0-2861 GCA_964644655.1 uncultured Saprospiraceae bacterium
TATTAACGAAGGATTATTGTTAAGTGGTCCTATGAATTGGGGTAAGCACAGTAGTAACTACTTCGGTACTCAAACATTCATAACCTGCTTTAGGAAAAAGAGGACATCAAGTTCCTTTTTTCTTAAAGTATCAATAAATTCATCAGATCGAAAGTTAACCACTTTGATTTTAGGCTTAAATTATAAATTGAAAAACATACCCCATGAAATAGTAGCTATGAATACAAAGTTATATAACTATCATTTTGATGAGGTAGGAGTATAGAATAAAAACCAAAGTTAAAGATACTTCACTCTTATGAACTGTGTTTTAAATATTCTTGTGATAAAATTTGTCAAATTTGCTCAAATTTTAGATTTTGTTTATGAGGATGCCTTATTTATAATGCCCTTTTGTCACAATTTATTCAAACGATTTTTCAGAATTTAATTAAATCTTATTTATATGGGATTAGTACTAAGAGACTGCCAACTATTGATGGCAAAAAGGAATAAAGGGCTAAATTATAAAAAGGTATTGATGCTTGGACGACAAACATTATTCACCTCAAAGGCAGAATTACAAAAATTATCAATCCGATATTTAGGAAAAGATGTTTATAAAAACATTTCTTTCTCGGATAGATATTCAGAGCCTTTTTTTTCTGGTTTGGGTGCAATGTTAGTTGAATCCATAGACAACTCAGAGTATGAAAATGCTACTATAATACATGACCTAAATGAAAAAATTCCAGATAATTTTAAAAATAGATATACTGTTGTGTTGGATGGAGGAACATTAGAACATGTTTTCAACTTTCCGTTAGCTATAAGAAATGCTATGGAAATGGTAGAATTGGGGGGGCATTATATAGGTATTACCCCTACAAACAACTATAGTGGGCATGGGTTTTACCAATTTAGTCCGGAGTTGTATTTTAGGATATTTACTGAAGAAAATGGTTTTGTATTGACAGATATGTTGATACGCTCAAGTGCCCCTAACGCTAAAGAATGGTATAAAGTAAACGATCCGGATGATATGAAAACAAGAGTACAGTTGATTAATAGAGTGCCTGCCATGATTGTGTTTATAGCAAAAAAAATAGAAAATAAAGAAATATTTAAAAAAACTCCCCAGCAAAGCGACTATATGGCAATGTGGAATGCTGAGAGGCAACCAACTGAGCATAAAAAGATAAGAGAGTTAGCCAAAAAGATACCCACTTTTTTAAGACCAACAGTTAGGAAAGTGTATAAGTCAATTACTGAAAAACATATATACAGCAAGGAGTTGGGGCGTTTAAACCAAAAACATTTTAAACGAGTGAAAATTTGATTAAATAAATTCCTGTAAATTCAGAGAGTGAAAATTTATAATGTTTTGAAAATAAGCGAAATATAAAAATATGCTAATACTCATATACTACCAAAACAACAAAAGAACGATTTTTCTAGAGTCCCTGTGCAAGGAATTAATGAGAAAAGGACACCATGTATTGTTTTTAACAATGGCAGAAGAGGACATATTACATGACAAACTACAAGAATATGGTATTGATACGTATAGCATGCCTTCAAGTGTAAAAGGGAAGTTTTCACAGACAAAGTATTTATATTCTTTTTGTAAAAAAAATAAAGTAGAAGTAATTCTACCTCATCTACAAATGGCAAATTTTCAGGCGCTACTTGTAGGTCGGTTTCTGGGAATACAGGTATTTCCTTGTCGTCACCATATTGACGGCTCTTTTCTTATAAAAAGTAGAAATGCTCAACGACTTGATAAACTCGTTAATTTTTTGTCAAATAAGCAAATAGTCGTCTCTGAACACGCCAAACGATTTATGGTTGAAGTAGAAAAAGCAAATCCCAAAAAAATCACATATATACCCCTTGGATATGATTTTTCACTATATAAACCTGCAGATAATAGTGAAGTAGAAACAATAAGACAGAAACTGCCGAATCAATTACAAATCATTATGATTTCTCGATTGATTGCTCCCAAGCGTCATATTGTTGCTTTCCGGGCAGTAAATAAACTTATAAAAGAAGGATTGGATATAGGAATCTTTGTAATGGACTCTGGACAAGAATTGGATAACTTAAAGAAGTTTGTAGTAGAAAACAATCTACAGAAACATATACTTTTTATGGGATATCAAAATCATATAATGAATTATGTAGATGCATCTGATTTACTATTACTCCCTTCTATTTTAGAGTCCAGCAACCAAGTAACAAAAGAAGTAGCTATAAGAGGAAAAACAGCTATCGTAACTCAAGGAATAGGAGATTTTGATGAATATATAAAACACAAACAAAATGCCTTTTTGATTAATCAAGAAAATGCTGAAGAAGATATTTATCAGATTCTAAAATGTATCTATTATAATAAAAAATGTTTGCCCAAAATGGGAGAGAAACTAAAACAAGAAGTTTTAAAAAGGTTTGATATAAAGTATGTAGCTGAACAGTATTGCCAACTTTTTGAAGAAAAATAGAATTAATCGCATTTTTGATAGTAAAATTAGTCAAGTGATTGAAGAACTAAAGCAGAATCGTGATAAAACTGCATTATCTGAATCTGCCCAACAATTGCTAGATAAAACAATCACTTATTTTACTAACCATCAACATAAAACGGATTACAAAACTTATTTAGAGCAGGGCTTATCTGAGAGTACGGCATTGGTAGAGTCTAGCTGTGGTCATTTAGTTAAGGATAGAATGGGAATTGGGCTAAATTTATGAGTTTTATCTTAGATCAGAATCAAAAAAAATATAAGTAAAAGAGGGCTTAATATATTCGTTTTCCTCCAATTCTTTACAATGGTTCGTGAAGGAATTAAGCCCTGATTTTACCGAAATTCAGGACATTT
>CAZXYA010000912.1:0-2859 GCA_964644655.1 uncultured Saprospiraceae bacterium
AGCTGCTAATAAAACCGCCATGTTCCTTGATAATTGGTCCGACTCTGCCTAAATAAGCATTAATGAATTTGAAGTTTTCTTCAGGCGTCATGCTTTCGGATAGCGGCGTGTAGTCTCGTATATCTGAGAAAAGGACGGTCATTTTAGTGGCGACTTGATCGCCTAGTTTTAGGTCTTCGATACTTTTTTTGCCTAGAATTTGGAGGAAATCGTTGGGGACAAAGCGTTGATTTGCTTCATTGATACGTTCTAATTTAGTACTGAAAGCTCGTTCTTTTTTAAGTTTCTGTTGCATACTATTATACCAATAAACTAATACACCGAATATAGATAAGGAATAAGCTAAATATGCCCACCAAGTACGCCACCAAGGTGGTAAAACGATTAATTTTAAGGGGATGGGTTCACTCCATACTTCATCAATATTAGCAGCTTTTACTTGGAAGGTATAGTTACCAGGTGGGATATTCACAAATCGAGCAGTTCGTTCATTATTTACATTTTGCCAGTTCTCTTGAAAACCAGCTAACTGATAGGCATATTGAATTTTATCAGCCTTATTATAATGAATACCTAAATATTCAATATTAATATCATTTTGAGAATAAGATAATTCTATAGGGGCATAAGTTGGCAAATCAAAACTAGTTGATAATTGAAGCATTTTAGTAGGGTCTTCCACTTCCGAAGTCCCTTGATTTCCAACATTAAAATTAGTTATTTTAACTTGTGGTGGAATGGAATCTTTTGATGCCAATGATTGAATTATATCCAATCCATTATTTCCTAAAAAGAATAAATAATCGCTCTGTTGCCCTTTATGTGCTTCCCAAATGAATCTACTTATTAGGCCGTTTTCTGGGGTGTAAGACTTAAATTTTTGTTCCTTTCTCTCAAATTTAGATAATCCTACTGTGGTTGAAAGCCATAAATCACCCTTTCTATCGGCTAGTATTTCATTAATACTTTCACTTATCAAGCCATCCTTTTCTGTAAAATATTCATATTGCCCTAACTCCGTATCATAACTGACCAAACCTCCTCCATTCGTTCCAAGCCAAACCTTGTCCGCTTTATCTACAAAAATAGTAGCAATAAAAGCAATCCTTTCTCCCATTTCAGAAGTGGTATCTATACTAAACTTTTGAAAAGCATCCTCTATATAATTATAGTTCCAAAAATTCCGACCTTCACAGAACCAAACATTCCCTTTGCTATCTTCAAAAAAATCCCATACGTACTGAATATCAGCGATATTCCTTCCTTTAGTATTTGTAAAGAAATGTGTTTCCTCCTTATTAGCGTTCCAATAAAAAAGCGCTCCTTGCGTTAAACTCATCCACAAATTCTTTCGGCTATCCATAAAAGCAGTCCAAATACTATTAGAAGAAGGGTTTAAGGAATTGGTTGAATCTTTTTGGAGGTAGGTATATTCTTGAGTAGTTAAATCCAATTGATAAATAGGCGCATCTATTTTGTTGGTAAGAATAATTAAATGATTATTGGCTGCTTCAAAAATACCTACTATACCCGTTTGAAAATCGACTGGATTACCTTTTGGCTGAGAAGGATATAATTTTATAGTCCGGTCAACCGTATCTACATAACAAAGTCCGAATGGAGAAAGCCCACACCATAAACCACCATTTTTATCTTCATATAAACCGCTGAAGCCTCTGCGATTATCAAGTAAAGTCTTGTCAATTTCGTAAGATTTAAAACTTTGTCGATGAGGAAAAATCTGAGAAATACCGAAAGCACTCTCAATCCAAATGATACCATTTTTATCCCTTATTATTTTTTTAACAGTATTATTAAACAAAGAAAAATCATCTTCTTTGTCATGCTGATAAAATTTTTCTGCGCCATTATTCAAGTCTTTAATATATAATCCTTGATTATAAGTACCCGCCCAAAGTTGGTTCGCCTCCTCATACCAAAATAGATGGTCTATAGCACTACCTTTATGCAGCCATTTTATTGCTTGCGTTTCTATATCATAACTACTAATTCCCCCTTGCGTACCTAACCAAACAGTATTATCTGGTCCTTCTAGTATCCGTCTAATTTTATTGTTATTATTAAATGGTGGTCTTAGAGAAATGGGTGCTGCTTGCGCTAATTGAAAATGGTGTAAGATTTCTAAAGTATCGTTTAAATGATACAATCCATTACCCCAAGTGCCAATCAGGTAGTCCTTATCTTTTGTTTTAATCATACACGAAATAGATTTAGCAATGGTTGTATCAATTGCTAGGGTATCTAACACATTGGTTGCTAAATTATATTTTATAAAATTCCCTATTCCCTGCAAATACACCTCTTCTCCTTCTGAATAAATCGCTTTTGGTAAAGTAGCAAGACCACCTTTAGGGAAATCGTACGAAAATATCTTTTTAAAAGTCTCTTCATTCGGATTATAACAAGTCAAACTCCGCCATGAAGTAATCCATATATTATCTTTATCATCAATGAATAAATTTGCGACCGTTCCCCCTTCATAGGACGAATTTTCTTCTGAATCATAAAGCATTTTTTCAAATTTATATCCATTATATCTAAACAGTCCTTCCATATTCCCAAACCATAAATAACCAAATTTATCTTGCACCATATCTACACTTGTATTATAGGTTACTCCCTCCGCTTTTATTTTACCAAATTGATGGAATTTTAAATCTTGGTTGGCTGTTAGATGCTGTCCAAAGAGAAAAGAGCTAGGCAAAAGCATTAAGCACACAATTACTACTAAGGAAAGTCGGTATTCCCCTAACCAATGGCTTCTTGTCACATTAGTAGTTGGTCGATTTATTCTTGATAGTTCACTCATATTTTGTGTAGTTAATGTTTGGTTATACT
>CAZXYA010000913.1:0-2855 GCA_964644655.1 uncultured Saprospiraceae bacterium
CAGTATCCATTGCCTTTAGCATATCTTTGATAATTGCCGCTCCTTTCTTTAGTAAAACTCGGCCATCATTTTGCACTTCTACCGTTATTTCTACTGCATCATCGACAAAGCGTAGATTGTCACCAGAGGTTAAATAACCATTTTGAATTTCTTTTAATAATGCGCCATGTTTAACATCCATTGTTTCCGTAATTCTCTTTTGCAGCCAAACATTTAATTCCTTATCATCAACAATTTTAGTCGCTCTTTTTTGATTAATAACCGATAGCGCAAACTTTGTTAAACGACTAAAGGATTCGTGATAAGTAGCCTTTTTAAATAAGTCTAAAATATCATAAAATTGGTCGTCAAAAATAGAGACCGTAAATACATGGAAAACTTCTTTATTAAAGGAAATTTTAAAGGTCTTTTCAGGTGGTAAGAATTGTTTGATAAATGATTTTTGAATAAAAAAAGCAAAATCACAGCCATTCGATAATAAGCCATAATTTATCTCATCATGGTGGGCAATATATTTCTCTAATTGTTTGGTCAGCTTTACACTAAATTGTTCATTTAGTTTTTTAGCTTCTACAATGAATTTACCATCAATTAGAAAATCAAATCGCTCGTAACGTTTATTGCTAGTGTATTCAAAATTGACATCTTTCGCTATGTCAAAACCAAAAATATGCTCGAATATAGGGACTAAAATAGTGCATTCTACCCCTTTTTCACTTAAGCGATTGACAAGTGTTGATTGTTCATCTCCTAATTCCGTTTTAACGTATTCGATTCTATCTTTCAAAATAGACAAATTCTTTCGATTCATTGGTACAAAAGTTTATTGATGTAATGTGTTGGAAATAAAGTACGACAGGTGAGGTAGTATCCATCAAAAATACAACAATATTTACGCAAAAAAATTGTAAAAAAGAATTCGGAAGGAATTGTTAAATGAAAGGTTAGTCTAACAAAGAATTTGGTTTTCATTATTTCTTTTCCGTCATCAGGAGACGACGAGATAGGCGTATCAAGTCTGGAGACTTGACACATCGGCGCAAGTTGAAAATCCATTCACAAAATGCCGATATTTATAGTCTCCTGACTAGAAATCACTATCTCGTCGTCTCCTGACAACTGTATAAAAACAAAAAAACATCAAAAGATGCCCTAAAAACAAATAACCGATATTTCTAGTCTCCAGACTAGAAATCGCTATCTCGTCGTCTCCTGACGACCGTATCAAAAAACAAAAAAGCAACAAAACATTCCCTAAAAAGCCAATAAAACACTATCTTCCCATTTTATATGAGCAAAACTACACCAAATGGCAGGCTACAAAATCCAAAATCAAAACGGCCTTTATTATTTGACCCTAACAATCGTCAGTTGGGTCGATGTCTTCACAAGACCAGTATATCGAGATATTATTATTGACAGTTTAGATTTTTGTCAAAAGAAAAAAGGGTTAGTTGTCCATGGCTACACCATCATGTCCAATCACATCCATCTAATTTGTCGAGCCAAAGAAGATAGTATAGGTTTATCTCGCATTCTAGCAGATTTCAAAAAATTTACCGCCAATCAAATTTTGCAGACCATTCAAACGGAAAAGGAAAGTCGGCGAGACTGGATGTTACTCGTTTTTGGTTATAATGCCAAAACAAAAGCCAATAATCGCCACTATCAAGTATGGATTCAGGACAATCACCCAATAATCTTAGTAACACCTAAATGGATACAACAAAAATTAGCCTATATCCATTTAAATGCAGTAAGAGCTAAATGGGTGAAAGAGGCGCATCACTATCCTTATTGTAGTGCGTCCAATTACAGAGATGGAAGTGGCCTTTTAGATATAACTATTATTGATTTGGGCATTACCGATTTTTATGTCTTTACTGGTATTTGATATATTTACGGTCGTCAGGAGACGACGAGATAGTCGTATCAAGTCTGGAGACTTGACACATCGATGCGAATTGAAAAACCATCCACAAATACCGATATTTCTAGTCTCCTGACTAGGAATCACTATCTTGTCGTCTCCTGACGACTGTATAAAACAAAAAGCATCAGGGCACGAGTTAAATTAGTGCACGAAGCGCATCATTATTTATATGCTAGTGCCTCTAATTACTATGATGGTAGTGGTTTATTAGACGTGACGATTATAGATTTGGGGATTACTGACTTTTATGTATATACTGGAAGTAGTTCATGATTGTGGTCGTCTGAAGACGACGAGATATTGGTTTCAAGTCTGGACTGAAAACATCGGGGGACTTGACACATCGAGATTATCATCGTCATACCTCAAACAAATCCTCAATCGTCAATTGATTCGTAATAACACCCAAATAATGGTCATTTACTTTAGTGCCGTAAATAGTGAGCATCGTTAAAAAAATATTCTTTTTAGTTGCCGTTACCGTTTTGAATACCTGTACTTTTTCTCGCAATTGGGCAGCATAGGTTTTCGTTATTTCAAATTCAGCATCATAGTATTTTAGTTCCAACAAATTCATACAATTATCATCTCGGTCGATAATGAAATCTATTTGGGTGCCTTTAGTCGTTTTAGTGCCTTTTTTTATCCATGAATATTCATTGGTTATCACACCGCCAATTTCTAAAGCCTTTTTGATTTGGTGACTGTGCTTGATACATAGGTTTTCAAAAGCATAGCCTGACCATATTTTATAGGTTGGTTTATTCGCCATTTTCACCCAACTTATATTGGTTTTATTTTCTGCTAAAAATCTAAAATAAAAAATAGTGTATTCATCAACTAAGCGATACAAGGCAGCTGCTTTTTTCTTATTAATGGGGTAAATTATTTTGACAAAACCACATTCAATCAATTCTTTTAA
>CAZXYA010000914.1:0-2839 GCA_964644655.1 uncultured Saprospiraceae bacterium
GTTTTAGTGATATTGGATTTGATACAAAGGCAATTAGTATTTATTGCTTTTAAAACAAAAAATGACTGATATATTTACATAATCTCATTATTGTTTGGTTTTTTCGTTAAAAGTTGCGTTTTTGCCAACTTTTACTGATATTCGTATAATCTATGAGAATAAATCTAATCAAAAAAGCATCCATCATTGCCTATACCAAGACTAACGCAGCTTCCAGAAAGCAGTTTAATGAGTTCTTGCAATTGATTAAACAAGCAGATTGGGAAAGTATAGAAGATGTAAATAAAACCTTTGGCAATGCTAGTATTATATGCGAAGGCAAAAGAATAGTTTTTAGGATTGGCGGTAATAATTACCGAATGATATGCAGTATTATTTTTGGAACAAAGCGCATTACCCTATTTGTTAAATTTATTGGCACTCATGCTGAATATGACAAAATAAATGCAGCGAATAGACAATGTACTGTCAATAATTATTAGTAATCAACAACAAATTTTCGACAAGATGGAACAGTTATCAATTATAAAAAATGAAACCCAATATTTTGCTTATTGCGATGAAGTAGAACGTTTAGAACTAATGGAGTCTAAAACGCAATCAATAGAAGATAGAATCGAATTACTGATTTTACTGATAGAAAAATGGGATAAGGAGCATAATGAGTTGCCAGAATTAAATCCTGTAGAATACCTTAAATTATTAATGGAAACCAATAAATTAAAGAATGTTGATATACAAAATAAGGTAGGTATTAATAAAACTACCCTATCGCATATATTGAATTATAGACGGGGATTTTCTAAAAAGAATATTCGCTTATTGGCAGACTTTTTTAAGGTTTCACATGATACTTTTAATAAGAAATATGAATTAAGAATTGGGAAGATTAAGAAGGCAAAATCTCAAGTTTCCCACATATTAAAAGATGCTACTTTGAAGAGAAGAAAGGCAATGGTGTAGTACCAAACTGTTTATTCTTCAAAATTCAAACTGGCGTATTATTCTTAAATCATCAACATATAATAATTATGGGTAAAAGAAAAATGTATTTTGCAAGAGCTTGGCATCCTAAACCTCAAGGTATAAATAAGTATTTTTTTACTTTAGATGCTGCTGAAAAATTCTTAGTAAATAATCATGGTGGTGAAATTAGTAATATAAAGAATTGGGAATGGATTAGAAGCGTTTCTAGGGATGGTACGGTTAAACTATCATTTGCTGATTGGTTAATGGAGAAATATCCAGATGTCGAAAATTATGATATTGAAGCTTATACTAAGATATGCAAAGATTATGATAAAAATGAATGGCATAGAAAAAGCCATTTTACTAGAGTTGTGGAGTTTCATGAATGAACTAAGTTAAGATTTTATTTTAATGAAAATTAAAATAACTAAAGACTTATGAGATGAAACTTAATGCATTAAATAAACCATTTGTTTTCCATGCCACACTTTTCCACAAATTTTACCATTAATTTTCGAGGCTTTTAAGCTTCATTTTCAGCACACCCTTTTTTTGATACAAAAAATACTGAAGCACCGCCAAAAAAGACGACACTATCCTGATTAATACCCTATAATCAAGAACCACCAAGCGGCCAATGTCACCATTTTTGGAGGCAATACCAGGTTCTCATATAATTTAAGACAACTCGATCAAATAAATCAAGACAAGGCGTTTTTCTAAAAGGAGACTATTCCTGGACTAAAACCATGACGAAGCTCAGCAATAACATTAGACAAAAAAGGGGTACTAAAGAAGAATCAAGTACCCCATCTACAAAGAATATCAAAAATTAAATCTTTGAATTACTCAAATTCTTAATTGTCATTGTCATCTTCATCTTCACCCTCATCGAATTCGTTTTGTCTGCTTTTACTTATAGTTACCCCTAAACCAAGGGCTAAAAGAGTTCCTCCTATCGCTTTTAAGGTTCTATTTCCATCAGACGGAGGACTGTCTGGTGGTAATCCCTCACAATTCGCTAATGGAATATTAGCATCAATACATCGAGCAGCAATAATAGACGGCTCTTTAATTTCATTAAAAGTATCTTCACGTCTTTTTTTAATAGCATCCACAATAGCAAAAACTATTTCAACTACTACCTTTGCGATAAGTATAACAAAGTTACCTGAAGACTGGTCGGATGATAATGTAGGTAAAGTCGATGGTATTGGCTTACTAGGGTCAGCAATGAGTTGGCTTACACTAGCTAATGTGTTAGAAGGTGTTTCTTCATTGATGTTAATTGCACTATTTTCTAAAACTAACCTTACATTTTCAAAAGTTAAGCCTGTTGCTTTGGCTGTTTCATTTATCCAAGCGGATTGCTGGATTATTCTATTGTTAACTTTGTTATTGAAAGCAATGTCGTGACCGCTATCCTCCATCAATCTGTATATAACAAGATTACCTGCCTCTATTAATTTTTTATTGATGATATTTTCCATTACAACTCTCGATGAGCAAGATTCAAAATTCTGTTGTTCTTTGGCTCTTAAATCAACTATTTTAATTACGCCTAAACGCCCATCCGTTCCTATTGGATGCAATTCTTCCGTGTTAGGGTCAAAAGTCCCAGGATTAAAGGTCCTGGCACTTTTTAATAATTCAGCCAACGCCATTTGATAAGCGTCTGAACGGCATTGAGTGATTTGATCTGGGGTTGGGTCAAATTCATCAATTGGATTTCCATTTAATGATTGAAATACATTTGCAAAAAATTTCTTTTCATCGCTTTTACTTAATGTAATTGAAGGTTCTTTTTTGCTGGAAGCTTCGACAATGTATTTATTAATAACAGGAGCAATATGATTCGATTTAGTGTAAT
>CAZXYA010000915.1:0-2831 GCA_964644655.1 uncultured Saprospiraceae bacterium
TTAAATGAACTTATATGTCTTAAATGGTAAAAATAAAAATATGCTAAACAGTTACGAAAAAACTAAAAATTAATCGTAATTGATAAGGTAACACAGCTCTCTGAGCTGTGAAAAATATCTAATAGTCACAGCTCAGAGAGCTGTGTTACCGTCAACGACTAAGCCACTTAAACATAATAATCACATTAATGAGTCAAGCAACAATAGCAGAGAATCCAACAACAGTTGAAGCAAAAAAGCAGACAAAAACCTATCCACCAGTAAAAGGTGGCGAATTCATCATCCAAAATAGCCAAGCAGCTGATTTTTTCATTTCAGAAGAATTTGAAGAAGAAGCAAGGATGATGGGGGATTTAGTTCGTGATTTTTGTATCAAAGAAATCCAAGAACCTTTCTTTAGAAATGGTAGAGAGTTGGAGGTGACCAATAAAGCGGACAAAGCAGAAATGTTGGCGATTTTAAAACGGTCAGGAGAACTGGGTTTATGTAGTGTGAGTATTCCAGAGGCTTATGGGGGCATGGGCTTAGATTTTAAGACCAATACCTTGATTTCTACAAAATTACCGCATGGTTTCTCATTTGCCACTACTTTGGGGGCACAAACTTCTATTGGTTGTTTGCCGATTGTTTATTATGGCAATGAAGCGCAAAAACAAAAATATTTACCGAAAATAGCTTCCGCAGAATATGTGGCTTCTTATGCCTTAACGGAACCAACGGCTGGTTCGGATGCGAATGCGGGTAAAACTAAAGCTATTTTAAGTGGAGATGGGCAAAATTATATCATCAATGGGCAAAAAATTTGGATTACCAATGGAGGCTTTGCAGATGTATATATCGTATTTGCCAAAATAGAAAATGATGAAAATTTATCCGCTTTTATTGTCGAACGCCACTTTGAAGGCTTTTCAATTGGCGAAGAAGAAAAGAAGTTTGGCATCAAAGGGTCTTCTACGGTACAAATCTTTTTTGATGATTGTAAAGTGCCTGTTGACAATCTTTTGGGCGCAAGAGAAGAAGGTTTTAAAATGGCTTTAACAATATTGAATGGTGGTCGAATCAAGGCAGGTGCAGGTGGTGTTGGTGGTGCAATGTTTGCCTTAAAACGGGCTACGGAATATGCCAAAACACGAAAACAGTTTGGTAAACCTATTGCTGAATTTGGGGTTATTCAAGCTAAAATTGGAGACATTGCAACCAAAACATTTGCGATAGAAACTGCTTTATATCGAACAGCTGATTTAATTGACCGAAAAGAAGCTAATTTATTAGCCAAAGGGGCAACTGCTAATGAAGCTAAGATTACGGCTACTGGCGAGTTTGCCATAGAAGCCGCTATTTGTAAAGTCAAAGGGTCTGACTTATGTTGTTATGCCATTGATGAAGCCATGCAAATTCATGGTGGCATGGGCTATGCCGCAGAAACAGGCTTGGGCATGGGTTATAGAGATGCTAGAATTACCAAAATCTATGAAGGCACCAATGAAATCAATGCCATGTTAGCGGTTGGTGAATTATCTAAACGGGCTTTGCAAACCAAGGAATTAGATTTAATCGGAGCAGGTAAAAAGATACCTAGCTTTATATTGAGTCAAATTAATCCTTTTCGATCAACAGCAGAAGACAAAGAACAACTCCGCATTTTACAAGGGCTAAAAAATACCTTTCTCTATATCACAGGTGCGGCAGGCAAACATTTTAAGAAAAAATTAGTCGATGAGCAGGAAATTATTATGCATTTATCGACTATTTTACAGGAAGCTTTTGTAGCAGAATGTGCCTATTTAAAAGTTCAAAAATTAAGCAAACGAGCTAATGTTGATAAAGCTAAATTAGCCATTCAACAACAAATGGTGCAATTGTATTTATATGATGCTTTGGCGACTGCTAAACATGCAGCAACTGAGGCAATTGCTAGTTTTGCTACTCGCAGTCAACAAAAACGACATAATCGGATGGTTCGGATTTTATTAAAACCTTATTATATAAATCCTAAGAAGTTGCGACGGAATATTGCGACGGCGGTTGTGGAGAATGGTGGGTATCAATTTTAAGCGCATCTTTTTTAGTATATTTGCTTTAGGACTCATTGAGAACTTACAGCAATAATACGATCCTGCATGCTTTAAGTACTACTAATTATTATTAACGCCAAAAGGATAAAAAGTAGTAATAAATAAACTATAAAAGAACCCAGTATCACAACAATACCTTTATAAATACTCTTTAGGAAGCCTTCTTTAAAAATAGTGTAATAAACGAATAGTTGATAAATGGTAGATAGTACAAAAACGATAAGAATGGGCTCAAAAGAAAAAGGAATCAATAAAAAGGTAAACAAGATATAAATCAAGCTTTGAATACTAAAAATGTACATATTTATCACTAGATGTTCTGCCCCATTATAATTTGATTTGTCAAACATATCCCATGAAAAAAAGGCAGTTAGCGGTAAAATAAAAACTAAGAATACATTGCAATATTCCTTAATGCCATTTACATAAAAGGTCAATTTTTCTTTGTCAAAAGAAGATTGAGTACTATCATTATCTGCATCTAACATTCCATTTAGCATCCCACCAAAAAAATCATTTCCATCAAACTTCAAAAACACCAATGTAGTCAAAGCCAGTATCACTAATAAAAATCTAGTCGGTTCTAATAATTTTTTTCTGTCCTTTTTTAAATAAATTTCAATAGCCGCCCCAGACTTAGTGAATAAAGCGATAATCGTATAAAAAATACCACGCTCTAAATTCAAAACCGCCAAAATCGAGCGACCTATTTTTTGGAAACTGATTCTTTCTAAATTATTGGTTTCTTCCATTCAT
>CAZXYA010000916.1:0-2829 GCA_964644655.1 uncultured Saprospiraceae bacterium
TAAATAAGGTAGAGATTGTTCTCGTTTGAATTAATCTTATCCAAAACTCACGTTAGGTTTATAAACAATTATTGTTTTAGAGAGAATCATTAAGGCTATTTTGAAGGCTGAGTAACAGAATCATTAAAGGCTAATAGAGAGACTATTAAAAATGTATTAAAGAGAATTAGTACCAGTTATACTAAATAAGTAGCGGTAAGAAGAAAGGAATCATTGAAAAGGTTACTTATTTAGTACTGGTAACACTACGAAACACTAAAATATAAAGACGCCAATAAAAAACGGAAAACACACTATGAAACACTAAAATATAAAGTTTATAAAAATAGAAAATTTAGGATTTTTTACAAATATTATTAATGGGAATTCTTATGGTAATAAAAACAGAAATGGCTAAAGCTAAATCAAATTTCAGATAACAATAATCAATATTAAAAGTTGAGCGGCTGATTTATTTATCTATCATTCAAAGCTAAATTTCTAAACAAATACGCATTTTTGAATGATTAATTAAGAATAAACAGCTACTTGAAATGAGAATCATTAAATGGGAAAATTGATTACAACAAACATTTTATAAAAGATTAGAATGATCTAGGATGAAAAAAGTAGATTTCTGGATGATTTTAAGCTAATGAACAAAAAGAATCTAAAAGATTTAGAATAGCCTAATCCATTATTTTTATTACGAAGAAAATTATAAGCACTTGGTCTGTGGGAAGACCGAGTGCTTTTTTTATTTTAATGATTTGCCTAAGCTGGCGAAGCCAGTACCATAATTTTCAATGTTCAATTTTCAAAAGGCATCTACAACTAATCCAAGCCTTGAAATTATTTAATGCTTTTTTTAGGGAGTTTCTTGCTTCATTTTGAAAATTTTAAATTCTAAATTGAAAATTGAAAATTGAACTTTCTGCCACATTGGCGCAGAAGTTTACAGATTAGGAATTAATGAGGCAAAGGCGTTACCATAGAAAACACAAACCATACAGTTAATTGCATTGACTGTAATATGCCTTGGGTATATTTGTAAAAAAGGTAAGCTACTATTTTTAGGCCCTTGCGCGAATTTTAAAACCAACAAATTGTCCATATTAGTAGGTGGCTTAAACCTTGACGTTGAGGGTTATTTAGCAACCAATCAATAATATTTTCTATTATCATAGGAAAAATGTCACTTTTTAAATTAATTTCGTCTCAAATTATATAAAATTAAATTTAACTATCAAATTAAAAAAAAGCGATTATTATGGCGAAAGCTAACATTTTAGAGGTTATTTTAAAAACAATCAATGACGTTAAGCAGAAAAATGCAAACAATCCGAGACAAGAAACAGCCCATCCAAATGTTTTTGATTTAATTAAAGATAAGATTGGTGGATTGGATAAAAAGATTCAAGAAAATAGAGCAAAGAAAGGAAAAAGTCCAATCAGTATTTTGGATTTATTAAAGAATCAAATAGAAGCAGCTAGACAGCATAATCAAAAAGATCCTGCGACGCCAACAGCGGATAGTAATATTTTTGATAGTATTATTAAGAAGGTAGAAGAAAAGCCAAAAAGAACCGCTAGTGCTGGTGTACGCAGAATTATAGAGGAATATAATTTAGATGTAAGTGGATTAAATCGTAACACTTTACAGCAGATTCAACAACAATATGATCAGGAGCTTCGTGCTTTGGGGCAAAAATATGCGCAAGGCATCCAAGATTTAGTCAATCGGTCTTAAAATAAGAGATTAGCATTATTACTGTTTATAATTTAAAAAAGCCCATGCGTTCTTTTGATAGGAAGTATGGGCTTTTTGTACGCTATCCTACAAAAAAATCCGTTTCACACTCAAAATTGCAAAATAATTTTAGTAGAGTAGGTTTTTTATGCCTAAATTCTAATAATAAACTTATTCTTAACAGAAAAAGGAGTGACTTCGTAACAATAAATTAGTCATAATAGTAGTTAAAAGTAGAAATATTTTTGTAAAAGTGGATTTACACAAAAAAATCTGGTATTTTTGTTTAGTATTAAAAAAGTTTTTTGCTTAGTAATTATTATTTAACGGTATAGTAGATATTTAAAAGACCGATTCTGAAATAAAAGTTTGAATTTTTTCCTTCCTATATTTCTTTTCCCTTTTAATCGTTTTGCTGGTTTCCTTTATTCAGAGTGCTTTTGCTAATAGTTAAAGTATTAGTCTATCTTTATTTAATTATTATCTAGAAAATTTTTGATACAAATCTGAGCGTAAATAGACAACAAGTTACCTGACATATTGAGATTTAGATTTGTAGAAAGAACAGACAACGACGAAATAGAAAATACTATTAGTGAATTATAAGCGACGGATAAACGGAATTGAATTTACTGCAAAAGTAAAGTGTAGCTATTATTGAATTTCTTATTGAAGTATAACGAAAAATTACTTTGTTAACATTGACTTAATGTTACTAGTTATTACGGAAATGGTCTATCAACAAAACAGTTGATTTACCTTATTTTTATTTTTTATTTTTTATTTTTTTAATTTTTTATTATGAATATTTTTGTTGCAAAACTAAGTTGGGATACAGATGAACACCTTTTAAGAGAGGAGTTTGAGAAGTTTGGAACGGTAAGTAGTGTTAAAATAATTTCTGACAAATTTTCAGGAAGATCAAAAGGGTTTGGATTTGTGGAAATGGATGATGATGATGAAGCACGAGATGCTATCGATGCGTTAAACGATTCAGAATTAGATGGCAGAACAATCGTTGTGAAAAAAGCAGAGCCTAGAGAAAATCGAGGTGGCGGTGGCCGAGGTGGCTACGGCGGCGGCGGTGGTCGAGGTGGCTA
>CAZXYA010000917.1:0-2827 GCA_964644655.1 uncultured Saprospiraceae bacterium
TGGCAAATGCTAGACATATCAGCATTGGCTGTTTCAACATCTATAGCTATGAAATCCAAAACACCCTCAATTTTTAGTCTTACTACCTTAGGTTGACTTCATGCTAAAATTCAAGCCATTAGAATTCGGAGGTGGAGCAAGCGTAAAAACGGCTTTTAGAAATATTAGTATAGGCGGAAAGGCGCCTGACTATTTGCGAATGTTTTTCCATCAATTTTGAAGTTGCAATGGACTTATAACACTTTTTATATTTAAAGTAGTGGCTCTATAAAGGAGCGGAGGTTGTAGTGGATGAAATAGCTGAAAAAGTTCATGGTAGATATCCAGTATTATTTCTAGGTTCAGGGTTTTCAAGTGAAGCTAAGAACTCAAAAGGGAAATCTTTACCAACTGGTCGCGGCCTTGCTAATATTTTAGCATCGCGCATAGGTCTACCTGAGAATAAGTACGAACTAGACGTTATTTCTCGCGAGTTTAAAAATTCAGAAGAAACAAATGGTGGCGAATATAATTTATTTAACCTGCTAAACGAGGTTTTAGAAATATCTGAATATAGTGAAAACCAAGCAAATGTTTTAAACTTGCCTTGGAAAAGAATTTATACAACCAACTATGATAACGTAGTCGAGAAAATATTTGCGGATAAGAAAAAAAAATTTGCACCTGTAAATTTACTTGATTCAAATGAAATCAATAAGAATGAGGTTAACAAAAATACTGTTGAAATCGTTCATTTAAATGGTCATTTATCTGGCGTTGAATTCAGTGATTTCGATCGAAAAATTCGACTAACAAAAGCTAGTTATGCCTCTACTGAGTTTTTCAAGAGCAATTGGTATTCAAAATTTTCCTCCGATCTCTCTTTTTGCTCTTGTTTTATTGTTATTGGGTATAGCGTTTATGATCTTGATATAGCCCGTGTGTTATACTCAGACCCGCATTTGATGCGTAAAACTTATTTTATTGAAGCGGAGGGTTTGGACCCAGTATTTAAAAGAGAATTGGAACAGTATGGCACTGTTTTACCGATAGGATTAAAGGATTTTGCAACTGCAATGTCCAAAGAAAATTTAACTACACCATTAAATTCTGAATTGTCCTTCATTGAACCAATAACTTTTTCTAATAAAAGCGAATTACCAACCGGTACGGACGTAAGAAATTTAATTTTCGATGGAGACTATGATCAATCCAAGTTTGAATTAAGTAAAAAATCTGATGATCTCTATGCGATTGATCGAGAGGCTGTTAAACGTATTGAGGAATATATAAAAACGGGGAAAAACAGAGTTATTGTATCTGCTGATCTTGGTAATGGTAAAAGTATTCTAGTTGACCAATTGGCATATGGCTTAGAGCAATCAAATTACCTTTGTTATAGGCTACCTGACGGGACTTCTCTTTTGGAGAACGACTTGCAAATATTGCATGATCAAAGTGATGGGCGAACAGTATTATTTGTAGAAGATCTTTTTGCTAAAGCGTCTTTAGTATCTTCGATTTTAAACTTTGTTCCTAACATCATAATTGTTGGAACCTCTAGGTCTGCAATCATAGAACTAAATGAAACTATAATTCAGTCCTTATTTGGGGAGGATTATTTATTCATTGATATAAATAAGCTTACATCTCCTGAAATCGAACAAGTCATAGTATTGATGGATCAAAATGGGTTGTGGGGGGACCAATCTCATTTAACTTATGAAAAAAAGAAAAGATATCTATCAGGTAATTTAAACTCAGAAATCAGGGACATTATCACACAGATATATGACTCATCTCACCTCAAAGAAAAATTAATTAAAGAATTCTCTAAGCAAAATAATTATTCAGCACTAAAGGTTATCGTGACCGCTCTAATGTTGCGTCTGATAAATCTAGAACCTGATTTATCATTATTAAAGTCACTAACTGATTTAGATGCATACGCAGACAGGAAGTTAATTAATAACGTTTTCTCATTAGAGTTTATTGAATCAAAACATGGAAAAATACGTATCAAATCGACTATCTTTGGGCGCTATTTGTTAAAGAACGTAGTTGACCAAGACTACCTGCTAAACAATGTCGTTGAAATTATAAAAAGATGTGACGAGTTAAGCACAGGTTGGGAGAGTCAACATCATAAGATGTTAAAATCCTTCACCCGCTATAGCTTCGTAAATCAAATATTTAATGAGAAAACCAGTCATAAGACATACTTGCTTTTTTATGATAAGCTAAAGACGCTACCCTCACTGTCAAGAGACCCTCAATTTTGGCTGCAATATGCGATTGCTCAAACGCAAGTTCAAAAATATCCTGATGCTCAAATATCTTTTGAAACGGCAAAGAGTTTCGCACGCAATAGGTCTGAAAATGTTAAGCGAATGATTGAAAATCATTATGCTAAGTTTTTATTGAACTCTCGTATTCATAGCGCAAGGTATAGCGATAAATTTGTAGCATTTGAGAAAGCACATACTACGTTAATTACCCACGCTAGAAATGAAAAAGATAGATACTATGCTTATAATGCAGCTCAATTATACAATGAGTATTACCACTCGTTTTTTAAAACTTTCTCACAAAAAGAAAAAGACTTTTTTTATGACGCTTGTATTGAAATGTGTGATGAGGCAGAAAAAGTTTCTTCAGTTGCCCAAAAATACTTTATTGTACAAATTTGCATTCAAAAATTAAACGAAATTATTGTAAAGATAGAATCAAGTTTCAAGAAATAAAAAACATCCAAACACTATTCAGGTGTGTTTTATATATGCTTGTTTTTCGATGGTACGGGTGGTCGGAATCGAACCGACACATCATAGGATACGAGATTTTGAAT
>CAZXYA010000918.1:0-2824 GCA_964644655.1 uncultured Saprospiraceae bacterium
TGGTCTTTTGACCGAGCAGCTTTGATACTTGGTTCTATTCTGGAGTGGCTAGAGTTTCGTCATATTGAGTTGCCATCCTATTATATGCTACAAACTGTTCTGACCCTAGCTATTCGTAAACGCAACCGAATACTTCATCAAAAGCTGGATAAGCTACTATTGGATAATCATCAACAAGCATTGAATCCATTATTACTAAAGGTTAGCACCGAAGTAAATCAATCTACTTATGTTTTTATGAGCCTCAAAAAACTTCTCCGTAAAGATAATGCAAAATCTGTTCGTCTAAATATTGAGAAACATGAATTGATATGGGGAATTTATGAAGGTATTAGTTTGCTTCTGCCCAAGCTAAATCTTAATGAGGCAGCCATCCGATATTTTGGTGAGTTGGTCATCAAGTATAAATCCAACCAGATTATTCGCCGCTCCAAGGCTGACAAATATTTATTATTGCTAGGGTTTACCGCCTTTCAAATCAGGAATTATGAAGACCAGTTAGTAGATATTTTACTATCTGCTTGTCGGAGCGCCATTAATACTGTTCACAATAAACATAAGGAACACCTGTTTCTCACTCGACAGGAACGAGGGCAGCGCATGAAAAAAGCGATAACAATGGCTCAGTCCAAACACGATTTATTAAATGATATTCGATTAATCATCTGGCAACCTGACGAGACTTTACCGCCAACAGATAAGGTTTACCACATCCAAGAATTACTACCCATTTTGGAAGCGGAAGAAAAGGATGAAGACCAGGAGGCTTTGGATTTATTGCAGCAGCAACATACCAAAGAAGAATTGGAGGCTTTGCATAATTTTCAGGAAGAACAGTCTCGCTCAGTTCAGCACCAAGCCTCACCGATTATCAAAGCATTACACTTTAACGCTAAAACATCTGCTGCTGATTTGATTGCAGCCATCCAGTATTTTAAAGACAAAGATGGTAAAATAACCAAAACCGCCCCTACTGATTTTTTAGATGAAGAACAGAAGGTTGCTTTGACGGATGATAAAGGGAAGTTTAAAATATCCCTCTACAAAATGTTCTTATTTGAAGCGGTCTTTGTGGGTATTAAAAGTGGCCGACTTAACCTACAATATTCCTATCGCTACAAAGCTTATGATGAGTATTTAATACCACAGGAAGTTTGGAAAAACCGAAAAGATGAGTTGCTAGAAGAAGCAAAATTATCAAAAGTGAAAAATTGGAAGACGGTTCTTAAGAAACTCAAAACCCGGTTAGATAAGCATTATAAGACAACCAATCAACGTATTTTAAAAGCAGATAACCCTTACTTTTCGCTCCGAACTGATGGCAGACCTCATGTTAAAACGCCAAAAGTAGAAGATAGTCAGAGGGAAAGAGCATTGGGCGTGTTCCCTAACGAAAAGGTGATTCCACTAAGTGAAGTATTGGCAACCGTTAATAAAGTCACCAATTATCTCAAAGATTTAAAGCATTATCAGCCTTATTATCGAAAACAACGTCCTGATAATAATGTATTTTTTGCCAATATTATGGCTTATGGCTGTAATCTTGGGGTAGAAAAAATGGCAAAGGTAGCTCGTTCTGTTACTACGACCGAGTTAGAAAATACCGCTAACTGGTATTTTGATTTGGACAATATTCGTAAAGCTACTGATACCGTCAACAACTTTATGGATAAGATGGAGCTACCAAATTTGTTTAGAAAAAAGAAAGGGCAGTTGCACACTTCTAGTGATGGTCAAAAGATTGGGGTGGCTTCGGAATCTACTATCGATGCTCATTATTCGTTTAAATATTTTGGTAGAGGAAAGGGCATAACTTCCTACAGTTTTATAGATGAACGATTCATTCCTTTTTATTCTACTGTTATCAATACCACTGAAAGAGAAGCCATTTATGTAGTCGATGGCCTACTTCATAACGAACGTATTCGTTCTACCAAACATAGTACGGATACGCATGGTTATTCGGAAGCTGTTTTTGGTTTGATGGATTTATTAGACTTTGGTTTTGCGCCAAGAATTGCCAAATTACACAAGCAGCAATTATACAGCTTTGAAAAGCGAGCCACTTATGCAGATATGGGCTATCAGGTTTTGCCTTCTGGCTATATCAATGTGGATTTAATCGCAGAAAATTGGGACGCTATTTTAAGATTAGTGGCTTCTGTTCAATTAAAACGTTGTACTGCTTCCCAGATTTTTAAGCGACTCAACTCGTACTCTAGACAGCATCCCGTTTATCAAGCTTTGAAGGAGTATGGTAAAATTATCAAATCCATTTACCTGCTACGATTCATTGATTCTTTAGAATTAAGGCAAGCTATCCAAAAACAATTGAACGTGATTGAATTGGCTAACCGTTTTTCTTCTGCGGTTTCTGTTGCTAATGGTGGGGAAATGATATTCTCAACGCACCGAGAACAACTTATATCCGATTCTTGCAAGAACCTAATCAAGAGTGTCATCACCTGCTGGAACTATCTGTTTTTGACCAGATACATCCAGCAAATCAAGGATGTAAAAGAAAAACTAGAGTTGATTGAGCATATTAAGGCAGGTACAGCTATCGCTTGGCGACATATTTACTTCAATGGATTGTTTGATTTTTCGGATGAATATCTGGTAGATTCTTTCAATTTACTCATCTCCCAAAATTATGACCTAAACCTAGAGGAATAAACGGGAGGTCTCAAATATACTGTTAGACTATGTACTACAGGGGATTGTGTCATTTTCATGTGAGACAATCCTCCCTTTTGTTCTCTTAAGACCCACTTGGTTATTATCTCAATTGCTGGAAAAGTACGAGAAAGAAGGAAATACAGAG
>CAZXYA010000919.1:0-2810 GCA_964644655.1 uncultured Saprospiraceae bacterium
TTGCTACGTATTTGGAAAGTTTTGATCCAATTAAAGATTTAGCTACTGTAAAATCGGTCAGTCCACCAGGAACGAAGCTCGAAGGTTCTAACGTTGATGCTGCCCTATTAACGTTATTAGTTGAAAAAATTAGTGGCCTTACCTTTAGCAATTTTGTAGAACAAGAAATATGGAGAAAGATAGGGGCTGAATATAGTGCTCTTTTAGGTAACAATACTAATGGCACCGCTCTTTCTTATTTATCTGGTATGTCAACAACACTTCGAGACCTTGCTCGTTTTGGTCTTGCTTTTACGCCTAGTGGTAGAAAGAGTGCCAATCCAATAATTTCTGATGCACACTTATCAAAAATCCGAGATGTAAATGAAAACCTGAAAAGGGAGTCGCGATATTCAGGAGAAACAATATACAGCAATTATCAATGGGTAGCAGTCTATGAAGACGGAGATTTGTATAAAGGAGCGCATGGCGGTCAAGGGCTTTATATATCTCCTTCCAAAGATTTGGTTATCGCCTATTTCGGAACTGCCAATATTGATCGTGAACGGAATCAACTTAGTATCATTTCCCGACAACTTTCCAAATCTGGACTGTTTGATCTTGAGTGAAATGATTTAAAACAAAGATATGCCATATCAAGTATTCAAGACATTATAAACATTTATAAGTAACAAATCGTTTGCAAAAAAATTATAAATAATAGAATCTATGAAAAACAGTATTTCAATTCTCTTTATTATCATACTTTTTCAATCATGTGCAGCTCAATCAAAGACTGATACTACCGTTGATTTAATAAAAAAAGTAGAAAGGGGTCTTACGACACCAGTATACATAGCTGGTGATTCCACCTGGTCTATAGAAGAGCGCATGAAACACTATGGGGTTCCAGGTGTGAGTATTGCTGTCATTAAAGACGGTAAAATTGCATGGACAAAAGGTTATGGTGTGATGGATAAAGAAAGTAAAGCTCCTGTGACTGAGCAAACACTTTTCCAAGCATCAGCACTTAGTATTCCTGTTTCTGCGTATGGTGCGCTACGTCTGGTAGAACAAAATAAATTAGACTTGGATGAAAATATAAACAGTTACTTAAAATCTTGGAAAATACCAGAAAATGAATTTACTAAAGAAAAGAAAGTCACCATAAGAAACCTTTTAAATCATTCTGCTGGAATATATCCTATTTTTCTTGGAGGTGGATTTAGTATAAATGAAAAAACTCCAACATTGGTAGAGGCCTTAAACGGAATTTATCCTGCTAAAAACGAGCCAGTAACCGTGAATAAAGAGCCTAGCAAAAATGTTCGTTTTGCATATACTAGCTTTGCACCTATCCAACAAATGATGCTCGATGTTGAGGGGAAAACATTCCCAGAAATTATGCATGAACTTGTGTTACAACCTTTAGAAATGAACAATAGTACGTTTAATCAATCGCTTACAACAGCGCAATTAACAAAGGTTGCAACAGCTTATGTACAAGATGGTTCTATGGTAGAAGGTGGAAGAAATAGCTATCCTATAATGGCTACATTTGGATTATGGACAACCGCAGAAGACTATGCGAAATTTGTAACCAACATACAGCAAACTTTAAAAGGTAATAGTACTAAAGGATTATCAAAAGAGCTAACAGCATTAATGGGTACACCACAATATGGAGTGCGTATTTCTAATGGGCAAGGTACAATTGGGTTAGGATTCCAACTTCAGAATAGAAACGACGAAATCTACTTAAGACATCACGGATGGAATACCGGTTTTTATGCTGAGGTTATGGCCCATAGAGATAAAGGCTATGGGGTGGTGGTGATGACCAATTCCAATTTTCCAGCGCTTAATGCCGAGGTGATTCGTGCCGTTGCCAAGGCGTATGAATGGGATAGTTTTGTTCCGATATATAAAAAAATAGAAGTTGAACCGTCTTTAATGGACGAAATTAGTGGTAGATATATGTCCAGAGGTAGGGTTATAGAAATTTTTCAAAAGGACAATCAGTTATTCTATAAAAATATAACCAGAGTAAAAGCGGAAGAACTCATTAAAGTCTCAGACAGTAGTTTTGTAAGAAGAAATTCTACTCGATTTATCCAATTCAAGCCAAATGCTGAAAATGAAACGCTCAATTTGCATTACGTTGATAGTGACGATGGAAGAATAATTGCAACTTTTGTGAAAATGGATGCCGATCAAAAAGAACCCGTGGAATTTCTGCTTGAAGGTGATTTTGAAAAAGCACTCGAAGCCTATAGAACCGTACTCAAACGTAATCCTAATTATCCTACAGCTGCTGAAAACTACTTAAATGACTTAGGGGATAATTTTTTCCATAAGGATAGAATGACATTAGCACAAAACACTTTCAAAGTGAATATGGTGCTCTATCCAGATAGTTTCAGCGTGTATGATAGTTATGCTAAAGCCTGTGAGAAAGTAGGGAAAATTGATTTAGCCATTTTAAATTACTCCAAATCACTTGAATTAAATCCTCAAAATAACAATGCCAAGCATAAGCTTAAGGAATTACAAAAAAATGAATGAAATGAACTTCCAGCTGATTTATGCTTTACTTCTTCTGCAAATACGCTACCTTACGTTTTTAGTAGACAATTAACTAGATAATTTAGGGTAATGAAAAGCGTATTCAGTCAAAAGTGGCAGTAGGCATCCAATACCCTGATTTTGTGCAAACACAGTTATTTGAACAGTCTCCTCTACTAATAATAGATAATCACATTGAAAACTGATAATCAAAAGAGGTCAGAAGTCAGACCGAAAAATAAATTTTTCTGTCAGAAGTCAGATTT
>CAZXYA010000920.1:0-2806 GCA_964644655.1 uncultured Saprospiraceae bacterium
ATTGTCAGTAGTGGTTTTAATTTTAATTGTCATTTTAATTTTAATTCATTCCTAATAAACTAAATACACCTAAAATAATGCTACTTAATAATTTTATCAAAAGACTATTAGCCTATCTTTCGTTAGGTTTATTGTTTGCTTGTCAGTCAGATTATATCTCTGATAAGCTAACCTCTCCTAATGTATTATTCATTCTGACAGACGACCAAGGTTGGGGAGATTTGAGCATTAATGGAAATCAAAATCTACATACGCCAAATATTAATCAATTAGCTAAAAACGGAGCGATTTTGGACCGTTTTTATGTGAGTGCGGTGTGTTCTCCAACAAGGGCAGAAATATTGACTGGACGTTTTTCCGTTCGTTCTGGTGTGTATTCCACTTCACAAGGTGGCGAACGAATAGATTTAGACGAAAAAACGATGGCAACAGTATTTAAAGACGCTGGTTATAAAACAGGCGCTTTTGGTAAATGGCATAGTGGCATGCAGTATCCCTATCATCCAAATGGCAGGGGGTTTGAGGAATATTATGGGTTTTGTTCAGGGCATTGGGGAAATTATATAGATCCACTATTAGAACATAATGGCGAATTGGTGCAAGGCGAAGGTTTCTTGCCAGATGATTTGACGAATAAAGCAATGGAATTTATAGAACAACATAAAGATCGGCCCTTTTTTGCATACCTGCCTTTCAATACTCCGCACAGTCCGATGCAAATGCCGGATGAATGGTGGGATAAATTTAAGGATAAGGAATTAGTCAATTTTGGAGATGGTAGGGGCAAAGAAGAAATTGAACATACTAAAGCGGCATTGGCTTTTTGTGAAAATATAGATTGGAATGTTGGGCGATTAATCAAAAAATTACAGGACCTAAATTTAGAAGAAAATACGATTATTGTATATTTATCGGATAATGGTCCCAATGGGGCGAGATGGAATAATAATATGAAAGGTCGGAAAGGGTCAACTGATGAAGGTGGGGTGCGTTCTCCTACTTTTATACAATGGAAGAACAAGATTCCAGCAGGTATAAAAATTGAAACGATTGCGGCTGCTATTGATTTCTTACCAACTTTGACTGATTTGGCGGGTGTTCCAATGACTATTAATAAACCCTTGGACGGAAAAAGTATTAAACCGCTTTTATTGGATAAAAATGCTCATTGGGAAGACCGCTTAATTTATAATTATTGGCGAGAGAAATTAAGTGTACGGAGTCAAAATTTTCGATTGGGACATGAGGGACAGTTATTTGATATGGTGAATGACCCCGAACAACGGGTTAATGTAGCGGAAGAATTTCCCCAAGTCTTTAGTCAATTAAAAACTGCTCAGACTAATTGGTTGAATACGGTAGCGATTGAGTTGCCAAAAGAAGATACTCGTTCTTTTCCAATAGGGCATCCCGATTATAAAAATACGCAAATACCTGCACGAGATGGTCATGCAAGTGGACAGATAAAACGCTCTAATCGTTGGCCGAATTGTTCTTATTTTACTAATTGGACGGATTTAAATGATAAAATTACTTGGGATGCGGAAGTGATTGAAAGTGGGGACTTTGAAGTCATTATTTATTATACTTGCCCCGAAGAAGATATTGGAGGGACTTTTGAGTTGCGATTTGGAGAAAATGCTTTAAAAGGCAAGCTTACCGAAGCTTATAACCCTGCTTTGAGGAATGTGGATAAATACCGCTATCCTAATGCAGAATCCTTTGTGAAAGATTTTAAACCCTTGAATTTGGGTAAAATTCATTTGGAAAAAGGAAAAGGTGTATTAAGTCTGAATGCCTTGGAGATTAAAGGGGCTACCTTAATGGATTTTCGATTGATGATGTTAAAACGAATTTAAAGCGAATGCTTTTTTAGCTGACTATTTATTATAAATTGACTATTACAGCGATTCAAAAGTTTATTGATATTTTTATGTGTCCCCCTAGCACAGCTATGCTGCTACTCTTGAGGGTATTAAGGGTGAGAAATTTGATGATTTTCATTGAAAATCACCAAATTTCTCACCCTTAAAAATCCCCCGCCGAGCCGCCGCAGGCGGCGAGGTAAAATATACAGAAAATTTTGAAACACAGTACCACCTTAAATAATGCGAAAAATTGATTACTTAATTATCTTATGTTTATCATTTAGCCTGTTTTTTTCTTGTGAAAATGAACGGGTAACTAATGAAAATGACCTATCTAAAACAGCAATAAAGACAACTCCAATTACAGAAACTCATCGGCCAACCTTTCATTTTACCCCACCCGAGAAATGGATGAATGACCCTAACGGTATGGTGTATTACGAAGGAGAATACCACCTTTTTTACCAGCATTATCCCGATTCTACCGTTTGGGGTCCAATGCATTGGGGGCATGCCGTTAGCCAAGATTTAGTAACTTGGGAACATTTACCGATAGCGTTGTACCCCGATGAATTGGGCTATATATTTTCTGGAAGTGCGGTAATAGATTGGAAAAACACGAGTGGATTTGGGCAGGATGGACAGCCAGCAATGATTGCCATTTTTACACATCATGAGCCCAAAGGAGCAAAATCTGATAGCAATACCTTTCAATACCAAAGTATTGCTTTTAGTAACGATAAGGGACGCACTTGGACAAAATATGAAGGAAATCCCGTGATTCCAAACCCTGGTATCCGAGATTTTCGAGACCCAAAAGTGATTTGGGACGATGATTCTGACCAATGGGTGATGGTCTTTGCAGCTTGGGATCATGTTAAGTTTTATGGCTCGCCTAATTTAAAAGACTGGACGCATTTAAGTAATTTTGGAAAAGA
>CAZXYA010000921.1:0-2803 GCA_964644655.1 uncultured Saprospiraceae bacterium
CAAGAAGTAGTAGTATCTGCTTCTAGAAGACGGGAAAAAGTACAAGAAGCACCTGCTTCTATCTCTGTATTCAATGCTAGAAAATTAGAAGCTTCTCCTAACGAAAACCCAGTACGGGCGATTATCAATGCGCCTGGGGTAACGGTTCAACAGCAATCTGCTGGTCGGATTAATATCCAATTAAGAGGAGATGGTGGATTATTTGGTTCTGCTTCTTTCCCTATTTTAGATTACCGTTCTTTAACGGGTCCTGGTTTAGGAACTTTTGATGCTTTAAACTCCCCTATTAATAACTTAGACATTGATAGAATTGAAGTAGTAAGAGGGCCTGGTTCTGCTTTATATGGTCCTGGGGTAACAGCTGGTGTGATTCACTTTATTACTAAATCAGCGATTGATAAGCCAGGTACTTCTATTGAATTGATTGGTGGTGAATTAAATACTTTTGGTGGTTCTTTCCGACATGCAACTAAAGTTTCTGACAAGTTTGGATTCAAAATCAATGGGGTTTTCAAAAGAGGAGATGAATTCACTTTAGATATTAATGACCCTGAAGAAGCGGCTCAAATAGGTCTTTTATCTACAACCATTACTCGACCTGCAGTTACCAATAGCGTTGTAGATGCTACTCAGCCGGGTCAAGTTTTACTAACAGAAAGAGATTTAGACCCAGATGGTGATGGCAACCCATTACAAGACCATTGGGACCAACAATCTATTACTGCCAATTTAGAATTCCGTCCGCAAGATGATTTATCTATAAATGTTTCAGGTGGATGGAATCAAGCTTCTGCGGTATTCTATAATTCTCAAGGAGAAGGATTATCCCAATCTAGAGAACTTTGGGGGCAAGCTAGATTACAAAAAGGTGGTCTGTTTGTTCAAGCTTTCTACTTAGATAATAATGGTACTTCTGACGATAGGCCTACTTTCTTATACCAAACGGGGAATGAAACAGGTATTGCTAGAAAGCAATTTGAAGCACAAGCTCAATATAACTTTGATACACCAAATTTGTTAAATGCAGTTTGGACAGCGGGTATTGATTATAGAACTTCTATCGCAGATTCTAGAAATCAAGTATATGGTAGAAATGAAGAGGATGATGATTTCTCTATCGTTGGTGCTTATTTACAAGGTAAATTTGCTTTAGGAGATCAATTAGATTTAGTATTAGCAGGTAGAGGAGATAGATTTAATTTCTTAGATGAAACAGCTTTTTCTCCAAGAGCCGTATTAGTATGGAAACCTTCTCCAAAGCATACTTTCAGAGGTGGATTTAACCGTGCGGTTGGTGCGCCTTCTCAATTACAGATTAATATTGACTTCCCTGTTGCCGTTATCGTACCGGGCGCATTTGATGCTTGGTTAGTAGGTAATAAGAATGAACAACAATTTGCTGCTAATCCAGAAATTCAGTTCAACGGATTATTGCCTTTCCCTAATGTACCAGTTGGTACACCAGGTTTCCCTAATGCGTTTACTTATGGTGCAGTTAATGATGCAGTATTAGCTCAATTAACGCCAGGTATTAGTGCTGCATTACAAGGTGGTGGTGCAGATGCTGCTACGGCAGGTGCACTTGCTGGAGCTATTGAAGCTTATTTAAGAGACCCTGCTAACTCTCCAGGTGGATTTTCTGGGACGTTTGCTGGTAGAAACTTATTTACGGGTGCGCCACTTGGCTTAATAAATGCCCCAGCAGCTGTCCTTAGAACAGAAGATACATGGGAATTTGGTTATAAAGGTTTAATTCAAGATAAATTAGCCGTTTCTATTGATGTTTATAATAGAAACATTGATGGAGCTACTCTGTTTACAGCTATTAGCCCAACTTACTCTTTAAACAACGCTAATTTAGGTGCCGATTTAGGTGCTGCAGTAGCAGACGATGACCTTAGAAACTTTATTTCTGGTTTATTTGGAGGTGGTCCTCTTGGTGACGGAACAGCCGATCTTTTATTACCAGCTATCCAAGGAGCGTACACGGCAGGTGGTGATGGATTTACTGGTGCTGTTGGTGCTTTATTCCCAATCATTGGTACCACACCAACAGATGCAGTTCCTGATTTTGGTGGCACGCACGTTGCTTTAGGCTATAGAACTTTTGAAGCATATGATTACTGGGGTACAGACATTGGATTAGAATACTATGTAAATGATAAATTATCTATTTTTGGTAACTATTCTTGGATTTCTGATAACCAATTTAATCCTGTAATTGTTGGTTCTGACGGTGGCACAGAAGAAACGAATATTGGTGCGCCATTAAATAAATTCCGTTTAGGATTTAACTATTTAAGCCCAACTGGTTGGAGAGGTAATTTAGCCTTCCAACACGATGATTCTTTCATAGCTAACGTGGGTCAATTCTCAGGAGCTACAGATGAAAAGAACTTAGTAGATGCTGCTATTGGTTACAAATTCAATAACGGTTTAGCTATTGATTTAACTGCGCAAAACTTATTTGATACAGAATATAGAGCTTTCCCACTTTTCCCAAGAATTGGCAGAAGAGTATTGGCGAAAGTAACTTATACTTTTGGTGCAGATACAGAGTAAATTCAGTTATCGGTTGTCGGTTGTCGGTTGTCGGTTATCAGTTACATCAAATTCGTAACTGACAACTCACAACTCATAATACACTTCTACTAATAAACATCTAAAACAAAACGGACTTTGTTACTTCTTTGAAGCTACCCTATTTTAAAACTTCTTTAAGTTAAAAAATAGGGTGCTTCCCAACTTTAATAACAAGAAATACATTTTAGTAGAGTTTTATTACCGCAATTTGCTTTTTTAG
>CAZXYA010000922.1:0-2801 GCA_964644655.1 uncultured Saprospiraceae bacterium
TTGTCCTAATACTTTCGATTTAGTAAGAACATGGACGGCTATTGATGCTTGTGGCAACCAAACGCCAGGAGTGCAAACAATTATTGTAATTGATGATACTGCACCAGTTATTGAAGGCGCACCAAGCGGTACCATTACCGTTAATTGTGATGATTCCGTTTTAGATCCACCAGCTGATTTAACCGCAACCGATAATTGTGATGCAGATGTACCAGTTGTTTTTGAGGAAACTAGAGAAGATGGAGATTGTGTCGGTAATTATACCTTAACTAGAACATGGACGGCTACTGACGATTGTGGGAATTCCACTCAATCCGTACAAACGATTAATGTAAGCGATACCACTCCACCAATTACCACTTGTTCGCCAACAAATGAAGAACACCAATGTAATGGTCAAGCGGGTAATGATGGAGCTGTTGCTGCTTGGGTGCAAGCAAATATTGTCTTCTTACAAGATTGTTCAGAAGATGATTGTAGTGGAGTAGTGGTGACTAGTAATTTTGACCAAGTGACGCCAACAGATTTATGTGGCTTAACGGGTGTTTATACCGTAATATTCACTATTGCAGATGCTTGTGGTAATTCAACGACTCAAGAAGGTACCTTTACCATTATTGATACCGAAGACCCAATTTCTAATATTGATTTACCAAACTTAGAATTGGATTGTGAAGATAATTTGGATGCACAAATCAATGCTTGGGACCAACAAAATATTACCGATTTAACCAATACGGCCTTCGATAATTGTGGAGGGGTAACGGTTACTTCTGACCTAAACTTAGATAATTTAGAAAATGGTTGTTCTCCAGGAACAGGTACGGTAACCGTAACTTATACGATAGCAGATGAATGTGATAATGAAATAACTAGAACAGCTACTTTAACCATTGATGATACTACGCCACCAGTCTTAGATTGTACAGGCATAAGTGTCAGCATTACTTGTTCAGATGATTTAAGTAATGTGCCTGAACCAACGGTGACAGATGCTTGTACACCTGATGACCAAATTACGGTAACATTTGAAGATGATATTTCTAATTTAGATGATTGTGGCGATCAAGGATTTATCATTAGAACTTATACGGCAACCGACCTTTGTGGCAATACTTCAACTTGTGAACAAACCATTACCATTACGAATGAAGCACCAGTTTTAGATTGTTCAGCTATTGCAGATGTAACCATTACTTGTAGTGATAACCCTGCTGATGCGCCAAGACCAACGGTAACAGACGATTGTACCGATGCCAATGATATTCAATTGGATTTTGTAGACAATACCAATGGCTTAGATGATTGTGGCGAACAAGGCACGATTATTAGAACATGGACGGCGACCGATGCTTGTGGCATGACAGCGACTTGTATTCAAACCATTACAATTACCAATGAAGCACCAGTACTCGACTGTCAATCAGTTGCTAATATTACGGTGACTTGTGCGGATAACTTAGACAATATCCCCGCACCAACTGCAACAGATGATTGCACTCCAAGTAATGAAATTGACATTACCTCTTCAGATGATGATAGTGGTTTAGATGATTGTGGCGAACAAGGGATAATTATCAGAACTTATACCGCAACCGATGCTTGTGGAAATACAGCCACTTGCACCCAAACCATTACGATTACCAACGAAGCGCCTGTCTTAGACTGTAGCGCAGTTGCAGATATAACGGTTTCTTGTGCGGCAGATATTAATGCACTAGGCGAACCAACCGCAACAGATGATTGTACGCCAACAAATGAAATCACGATTGAAACAGTAGTGGACGATAGCGGTGTAGCAGCTTGTGGAGATGAAGGCGTTATTCTAAGAACCTTTACAGCAACCGATGCTTGTGGAAACACTAGTACTTGTCAACAAATAATTACGATTATTAACGAAGCACCCGTTTTCGATTGTGAAGCAGTAGCGACTATAACGATTACTTGTGCGGATAATTTAGACAATATTCCAGCCCCAACGGCAACGGACGATTGTACACCCGTTGACCAATTAATAATCACCTTTAATGATGATAGAAGCGGTTTGGATGACTGTGGCGAACAAGGGATGATAGTGAGAACTTATACAGTAGTCGATGCTTGTGGTTTATCAACAATTTGTGACCAAATAATTGTGATTACCAATGAAGCACCAGTCATTGATTGTAGTGCAGTTGGCGATGTAACCTTTGCTTGTCCAGATGAACTAGATACTTTGGGCGAACCAACTGCTACGGATGATTGTACACCAGTAAATGAAATTGAGATTACTTCTATCGACGATGATAGTGGATTTGATGGTTGTAGAGGCGTAATCATAAGAACCTGGACAGCGACGGATAACTGTGGGAATAGTAGTACTTGTGTTCAAAACATTACTATTAATGATAATGAAGCACCAGTCATTGCCAACGCACCAGCAGATTTAACCGTAGAATGTGATGCCATTCCAGCAGAACCAACAGGTATTACCGCAACGGATAATTGTGATGATGATGTAGAAATTGTATTTGAAGAAGTAAGAAGCAATGGTGCTTGTGAAGATGAATTTACCTTAACTAGAACTTGGACAGCGACGGATAACTGCGATAATACCGCAACCGCTACCCAAATAATTACCGTTATTGATGAAACTGCGCCTGTTTTAGCCAATATACCAGCGGATGTAACTGCCGAATGTGATGACATTCCTGCTGAACCAACAAATATTACCGCAACCGATAATTGTGATGATATTGTAGATATTGAATTTAATGAGGAAAGAGCAAATGGTGCTTGTGAAGATGAATATACTTTAACCA
>CAZXYA010000923.1:0-2794 GCA_964644655.1 uncultured Saprospiraceae bacterium
AACTATTTTCTTTATCTTTTTATTCTTCTTCTTGTTTATCATTACTTGGGTTTCTGTTTATAATGCTAACTTTCAAATGGAATTCTAAGTCAAGTATATGAGGTAATGAGGTAATGAGTTCATAGGGTACTTAAGCTTACTCAATGCTCGATCTCATTACCTTATCACCTCATTAAGCTTACGACCTACCCTTCCAACACCTCCTTCAAAATAGCATGGGTGTTCAGCCCACTAAAGCTCTCTATGTGAATGCGATAGTAGTCTATTAGTTTTTGCACTATTTTTTGTCGATTTAATCTTGTTAGTTTTACTTCTTCTCGCTTAATTAATAAGCCTACTTGCTTACTCAAATTTTTATCTAAAGCATATTGATGTAAAGGTTCTTCTTGCATAAAATTACCCTCTTTCATATTTAACCAAGGAGTGGTTTCACTCCAATTGCCACCAGGAAAAAAACCTAAATAGCCCGATAAGTCCAACATAAAATTGAGATGAAAATTAGGGTTTATTTTTTCCAATTGATCTAATGCTCTAAATTGGCTAAATAAAAAATTAAATAAATCTGGATTGCTTTCCTCCTCTTTTATCGTTTTCTGTGCCAATTCTATCATAAATAAACTAATTGTTCCTTTCATCAAATCAAAAGGAATGGCTTGATAAATTTGGGCTGCTTTTATCTCTTTAATCCGATTCATCGATTTGTTCTCTCGGAAATACGCCACCATGTTTACTAGCGTTGTTGGTTGTAATAAACCCGTTTTAACTTTTGATCGCTTATTCCTCACTCCACTAATAATATATTTCTGCAAGCCTTTTTCCTCCGTGTAAATATCCATAATCAAACTCGTCTCGGAGTACTTAATTACTTTAAAAATAATCCCTCTCGTCTTGATGAGCATATTCAAATTTAAGTTGAATCAAAAATATTTTTTAGATTAATCTAAAAATAGTATTTTTACAAAAAGGTTCTGTAAGTTCTAACTAAAACCCAAGATAATGAATCCTATTTCCAAAGCAGAAGAAAATCACTTAAAAGCTATTTTTAGTTTATGTGAAGAAACAGAAAAACCCGCTTCTACCAATGCCATTGCTAAAATAATGAAAACCAAGGCAGCCTCTGTTACAGCAATGATTATTCGATTATCTGGAAAGGAAACGCCTCTAGTTAACCACCAAAAACATAAAGGTGTTCGATTAACGGAAGCAGGCAAAAAATTGGCGACTAATTTAATTAGAAAACATCGGCTTTGGGAAACTTTTTTAGTAGAAAAACTCAATTTTTCTTGGGATGAAGTCCATGATATTGCCGAAGAGTTAGAACATATTAAGGCAGAAAAATTAATTGATCGTTTGGATGAATTTTTAGGGCGGCCAAAATTTGACCCACATGGTGACCCTATTCCTGATGCAGATGGTAATTTTACGTTTAGAAAACAAATTTTATTAACGGATTTAACCCAAAATAAAGCAGCCGTTGTCGTTGGAGTTTTGGATGATTCTCCTTCTTTTTTGCAATATCTAAACAAGCTAAATCTAGTATTAGGGGCAAAAGTCCAAGTATTGGAAAGGGTAGAATATGATGGGTCTAATCGGATTTTATTAAATGATCAACAAGAACAGATTTTAACCAATAAGGTTTGTCAGAATTTATATGTGAAAACGCTTTAGGGAGTTATGAGTTATTAGTGATAAATTATGAGTAGCAGATTCAACATGTTTATTAAAATTTTATTTATGAAAAAAATAAGCCTCTTTTTAATCCTTAATTTTTTTACGCTAGTTGGGTTTGCCCAAGAAAAAAAGACCGTCGTCGCAACAGCTTCGATGATGGCAGACATGGCTAAAAATATTGCTGGTGGCATGGTCAATGTAGAATGTATCGTCCCGATTGGAGGGGATCCACATTTGCATGAACCTACACCAAGAGATGCACAAATGGTCAATCGAGCAGATTTAATTATCAAAAACGGATTGACCTTTGAAGGCTGGCTCAATGAATTAATTGAAAATTCGGGCACAAAAGCCAAAACTATTCGAGTCACCGAAGGCATTCAACCCATTCAAAGTGTAGAATATGAAAATTCGGCAGATCCACACGCTTGGATGGATGCTAGTTTAGGTTTGACTTATATTAAAAATATTAAAGAAGCCCTATCTGAATTAGATCCTGACAATGCAGATATTTATACCTTCAATTATGGGGTTTATAAAAAACAATTAGAAGATTTAGACCAATATATTAAAACAGAAATTCAGAAAATTCCTACACAAAAGCGAGTACTAATTACCTCGCATGATGCCTTCCAATATTACGGGAGAGCCTATGGCATTCGATTAGAAGCTATTCTAGGGACTTCGACGGATGCAGAAGCCCAAACTTCTGATATTATCCGATTGAATAAGGTCATTAAAAGTAATAATGTACCTGCCCTTTTTATTGAAAGTACCATTAATCCTAAATTATTAAAACAGTTGGCAAAGGATAATGATATTGAAATTGGTGGTCAATTATACGCCGACTCTATTGGCGATGAAGAGAGTCCTGCCCCTACTTATATTGATATGCTAAAGCATAATACAGATGTGATGGTAGCGGCTTTGAGTCGAGAGCTTAATCCAGAGAAAGCATTGAGTTCCGATGGAGATACTGAGAATAGCTGGTTGCTTTGGGGAATTATCGCAGCATTGTTAATTGGTGGTTTTGTATTGATGATTCGAATGCAAAATTAATTTTTAGGGTCTTTGACAATTTTTGCATTTCTTTCGGTTGGTTGACTTCAGTCAACCCGTAATT
>CAZXYA010000924.1:0-2778 GCA_964644655.1 uncultured Saprospiraceae bacterium
ACAATCAATAAGTTGCAACATTTAAAATGTAAAGTTATTTTTGAACCGTTCCTAAAGGTACAGAGATTTAAAGGTACAAAGGACAAATGGATTACCTTGTTAACCATTTGGGATTTCCTTTTTAGCCCCCTTTGTACCTATGCACCTTTTAACCTTTATACCCCTAAATAATTACATTTTATTAATTTATAAATTAGCTAATCTTATGGAAACTGCTCGAGCATGCGCCATCAATTCCTCTGCCTCTGCCATCAATTCTACCGTTCGACCAATATTCTTTAACCCATCTTTTGATAATTCTTGAAAAGTAATCTTTTTACAAAAAGAATCTAAAGAGACTCCCGAATAAGCTCTAGCAAAACCATTGGTTGGTAAAGTATGATTAGTACCAGATGCATAATCACCAACTGATTCTGGGCTGTAATGCCCAATAAAAACGGAACCTGCATTAGTAATATCATTCGCTACCCCTGCGGCAGCTTCTATGGACAAAATTAAATGTTCTGGCGCATATTTATTGATAATGTCCACGACATCAAATACATTATCATTAATAATTGTACAACTATTTTCTAATGCCTTTGCTGCAAATCCGCGACGAGGAAGTGCGGCTAGTTGTTTGGCTAGTTCTATTTGTACGCCTTCTACTACGGTCTTATTTGTAGCCACTAATACTACTTGACTATCCACCCCATGTTCAGCCTGCGATAATAAATCGGCTGCCACAAAAGCAGGATTAGCACTACCATCTGCAACGACCATCACCTCGGAAGGACCAGCTGGCATATCAATAGCTAAGCCATCTCTTTGCACCACTTGCTTAGCTGCGGTGACATATTGATTACCGGGACCGAATATCTTGTAGACTTTTGGAACGGTTGCTGTCCCATAAGCCATTGCACCAATGGCTTGAACGCCTCCAATTTTGAAAATTTGAGTTACTCCAACCAAATTGGCGGTATATAAGATAGCTGGGTTTACTTTTCCATCTTTTCCTGGCGGCGTACACAAAACGATTTCTTGACACTCCGCTATTTTTGCAGGAACACCTAGCATTAAAATAGTGGAAAACAAAGGGGCGGTTCCACCGGGTATATATAAGCCCACTTTGTCTATTCCCACACTTTTTCGCCAACATTTTACCCCAGGCATGGTTTCAATTACTTGCACAGGTTCTTTTTGCGCTAAATGGAACGCCTTGATATTTTTTTGGGCTTGCTGAATAGCGTTTTTTAATTCATCAGGCACTTCTGCAATAGCAGCGTCTATTTCTTCGATACTTACTTTCGATGTCTCCAAAGTAACCTTATCAAATTGTGTGGTAAAACGTTTCACCGCCACATCCCCAAATGTTTTAATGTCTTTTAGAATACCTGTTACTTTTTCTTCCAAGACATTACTTTCAAAGGTTGGTCTTGCTAGGATATCAGACCACTCTTTTCTATCTGGATTATTGTATATTTTCATAGTTTGACTTAGTATTGAGAATGAAGTCGAATTCATCATTCATCATTTTTTATAAAACCATCTTCTCAATAGGTACCACCAAAATCCCTTCTGCACCATTCTCTCTTAATTGGTCAATGACATTCCAAAAATCATTTTCATTAACGACGGAATGCACGGAACTCCACGCTCCGATAGCCAATGGCAAAACAGTTGGACTTTTCATACCTGGTAGTGTATCTATAATAGCATCTAATTTATCATTGGGAGCATTTAAAAGGATGTATTTATAGTTTTTTGCTTTTAAGGTAGCCTCAATTCTAAATAATAACTTATTTAACAAGGCTTGTTTTTCTCCTTCTAGGTTAGGGTTAGAAATAATGACTGCTTCGGATTTTAAAATAACTTCAACTTCTTTTAAGCCATTTGATAATAAAGTACCGCCAGTACTAACCAAATCACAAATACCACTTGCTAAACCAATACTTGGGGCAATTTCTACAGACCCACTTATATATTCTATATCTGCTTTGACATTATATTTAGCTAAATATTGTTCGGTTAAAACAGGGTAGGAGGTCGCAATTTTTTTACCATTAAAATAATGAACGCCTTGGTAATCTACTTCTTTGGGAACTGCTAGAGATAACCGACATTTTGAGAACCCTAAATATTTATCAACTTGAACTGCTTTTTGCACTTCTGCTACGACATTCTGTCCTAAAATTCCGACGTCTGCAATGCCATTTTCTACATATTGAGGAATATCATCGTCTCTTAAATATAATATTTCTGCAGCAAAATTTGTTGATTCAGCAATCAGTTTATTTTTACCTTTAGGGAATTTGATGCTACAGTCTTTTAGTAGCTTTAAGGAGTCATCACTTAATCTGCCTGATTTTTGGATAGCAATTCTTAACTTGCTCATTAATTTTTGGTTATAAATTAAAAAAATAATCGATGGATAAAAAAATATAATAAAAAAGCGGCTTACCAAAAGTAAATGGTAAGCCGCTTTTTGTTCCTAGAATTGATACATACGACATCCAAATCTACTTTTGATGGTAGTAGAAAAAAGGATGATGATGAATTAAATTATTAGTGAACATAAAAAATATCATTAAATTATTCGGCAAAATTAAGTTTTCATTATTAACTTTGCAACCATAAGGGGTAAAAATCATTTATTTTATTTATTTTTGCCCTTTGAATGAGATACACCACTTATTTAGCTGTAGAAACTATAAAAAAAATAGATTTTTTTGAACATTTCAATGCCTAAATTCGTACAGTAATCTGTTCTCTGCCCAAGTATAAGCTGAAAACATCAAT
>CAZXYA010000925.1:0-2752 GCA_964644655.1 uncultured Saprospiraceae bacterium
CAGCTTGTCTAATGTTGCAGTATTCATTTCTTATATGATTTGATTAAAAAAAAGTTGCTCTTCTTAACTAGCCTAACCCACTCAATCTCCCACACCATCCCACATTTTAATCGTAATAATCTCCACCTCTAATATTGTCATGTGGCGGCATTTGTACTGCATATTCTGATGGCATTGACCCCCTAGTAACGATTTATACTGACCCCACCGTAACGGAGGTTTGACCCCACCCAAAGAAGGTGGATGTTAATAATGTACCGAAAGTACTGACCCCCCTAAATTTTGTGGATACATACGCTTAAAAAGCCCAACTTAGCTGTTCAAAAAAATAGCATTAGTATGGGAAAATTAAAACGTATGGACCAAGTAAAAGAAATTATCAAGACCTATGTGGCAACCAATTCGCTCAAAGCGACAGCTCGCCAACTCCAAATTTCTAAAAATACTGTTAAAGACTATGTTCGCCGAGGACGGTTAGCGCAGAGTGACTTATCTACTTTATTAACGCTTAGTGATGAAGAATTTCTGTCTGTATTTTATCCAGATAAGGAGAGTAATGAGCGACTAATTTCCTTTAACGGCAAAGTAGCTGAATGGATAACAGAACTTCGTAGAGTTGGTGTAACGAGACATTTATTATGGGAGGAATATCGTAAGGAACATCCAACTGGATTTAGTTATAGTCGCTTTTGTGAGTTATTGCGTAACCATGTTGGCCGTCGAGATTTAACCCTACAAATGAACCATGAGCCTGGTCAGATTATGCAAGTAGATTTTGCAGGTAAAAAACTAAGTTGGGTTGACCAGGCAAGTGGCGAGATAAAAGATTGTGAAGTTTTAGTAGCAGTCATGCCCCATTCTCAACACACATTTGCCATTGCTCTGCCTAGTCAAAAGACCGTTGATTTTATAGCAGGCTTAAACGCAGCATTGGTTTATTTTGGCAAACTTCCACAGCGTATCTTATCAGATAATTTGAAAGCGTATGTAATTAGAGCAGACCGCTACGAACCTAAATTCAATGACTTATGTGTACAATTGGCAGCTCATTATAATATTCATTTACAAGCAACCAGAGCAGGCAAGCCAAAAGATAAAGCTAGTGTAGAAAATATGGTTAGTACGGTTTATACTCGTATTTATGCCCCCTTACGTAATGAAATCTACCATAGCGAGGCAGCACTAAACGCAGCGATTGTTCAACAATTAAATAAGCATAATAACCTTCCCTATCAAAAAAAAGAAGGAACTCGAAGGTCCATTTTTGAGACCTATGCCTTACCCGCAATGCGTGCCTTACCTAACCAACTGTTTGAACTAAAAAAGAGTACCATGGCTAAAGCACAGCGCAATTATCATGTCTATCTAGGAGAAGAAAAGAACTACTATTCGCTCCCATTTCGCTATGTGGGGAAAAAGGCGAAGATTATTTATACTCGTAAAATTGTAGAAATATACGTTGATAATCAACGTGTTGCACTCCATCAACGACTACCATTAGGCGCAAATCATCACTATCAAACCAGCATTAGTCATATGCCCCAATCGCACCAAGAATGGAAAAAATCCGAAGGATATGATGCTGGTCACTTCTTAGGTGTAGGATTAAAAATAGGAAAAGACACCCATTGGGCCATCTCACAGATTTTATCTTCTAAAAATCACCAAAGTCAAAATTACAAAAGCTGTCAAGGGGTTTTACATTTAGGAAAAAAATATGGGAATGACCGGCTGGAGCGAACGGCAGCTCGCTGTAGGCAAGTCAATAAAGTAAATTATTCGATGATGGTTCGCATTCTTCAGCATAATTTAGACCAGACAGATACAGAAAGTGAGCAAGAGACCGTATTTACTCAACTAATCCATGATAATATCCGTGGTTCAGATGCGTATCAATAAGTAGAATTTTAGAATAATTAGTCATCATAAAAATAAAAAACTATGACCAATGAATCGCTGCAAATCTTGCGGCAATTAAAATTAGAAGGTATGGCAGGTGCCTATGAAGGTATCCTTACTATGCCTATCAACCAACAACCCGAGGCACATGAACTGCTAGCAAGGTTAGCTGAGGCAGAGCAACAGTATCGGGTTAACAAACGAATGCAAATGTATCTTCGGCTTAGTAAAATGCGCTATCAAGCCACTATTCAGGATATTGAAACGTCTGATAGTCGCAATCTGTCCAAACAACAATTGATGTTATTGTCCGATTGTGGGTATTTGGATAGAGGCGAAAACGTCCTAATTACTGGGGCAACAGGTTGCGGTAAATCCTTCTTGGCCTGTGCTTTGGGCAATAATGCCTGTCTTCACGGTTACCGTACTTTATACTTTAATATGAATCGACTAAAGGAACAAATAGCTATTGCTAAATCAGATGGAACACTCATTAAATGGTTAGACCGATTAAAAAAAGCGAAGCTAATTATTCTTGATGATTTTGGTATTCAATCCATCTCTATGCCTGTAAAAATGGCATTACTACAAATCTTGGAAGACCGATACGGAAAGTACTCTGTTATTATTAGTTCCCAATTGCCCGTAAGTAAATGGCATAAGTATTTAGCAGCTCCAACTATTGCAGATGCCATACTTGATAGGATTGTGCCGAAATCTCATCGTATCGAATTAAAGGGAAAAAGTTTAAGAACTAGTTTAAAATAGCTACTTTAACGCCCTGATTTTTGTGTGTTATCCACAGGGGGGTCAGTATAGCGTTGCTACGGGGTCAATACTTTCAGAATCTACA
>CAZXYA010000926.1:0-2751 GCA_964644655.1 uncultured Saprospiraceae bacterium
GTTGTCGGTTGTCGGTTGTCGGTTGTCGGTTGTCGGTTGTCGGTTGTCGGTTTTTTCTAAAAATAAATCCCAAATTTGTTGCATGAAAAAGGCTAGAAATATAGCTTATCAGCAACGAAGTTTATCCCGATTCATCGGGACAACCAGCAAAAAACCGTTACTTTTTCAAAATTCCACATTATGCTATTGAAAACATCCTAAAACAGCTAAAGCGGATAAAGAAATAGCATGCAATATTCACTAACTTTAAATCCATCTTCTTTGAGTCCTAGCACCCAATCAGTCACTAAGGAGGCGATGCAACTGGAATGGCAGGAAATCCAGAATGCGCAACAGAACCCTGCAATGTTCCGCCTCCTATATGACAGATATTATGAGTCTATTTTTCGGTATATTCATCGGCGAACTGCGGACGAATCTTTAGCTGCTGATATATGTTCAGAAGTATTTTTTAAAGCGATGCAAAAGTTAGGTAAATATGAATTTAAAGGTGTGCCTTTTTCCGCATGGTTATATAGGATAGCAAGTAATGAAATCACCCAACATTTTAGGAATACTCAGAAAAACCGAACGGTAAGTGTAGAAACAACTGCCTTGCCAGAAATCATGGAAGAAATGGGCGACTTGGAAGTCCTTGAACAGGATCACTTCCGAGAAGCCCTTATTCCCTGTTTAAATGAATTAAAGCCAAGAGATTTAGAAATTATAGAACTCCGTTTTTTTGAGCAACGCCCTTTTAAAGAAATTGCCAATTTATTGGAAATTACGGAAAGCAGTTGCAAGATGAGAACCTATAGAGTTTTAGAACGATTGAAAAAAATAATTTTAAAAAAATAAAAGATAGATAAATGACTAGATGGTTAAACTGTTAGCTCAACAATTAAACAATCTAGCCATTTGACTATCTACTAAGATTGCATTTATGGATAACAACTACAATTTTAAAATAAACCAACCGCCTTTGAAAAAAGCGGACATCGAAAAACATAAGGATTTTGATGCTTTATTGAAGCGGATGGAGGCAAGCCCTCCTCCAAAAAAAGAATTGAAAGTAGCTAGTAAAAAAATGTATTACTGGGTAGGTGGGATTGCGGCTACTTTATTGATTGGGATTTTTGCTTTTGGCAACCTTTTTCAAAACGGGGAAGCAGCACATAATACAACAAAGCATTATTTAGCATCACAGCCATATGTCAATCCTCCGATAGAAAATTTAGCCGAAGCTGGAGAAAGAGTAACTATTAATGCCAATGAGGGAGGCGTTTATCAGTTTCCTTCTGGGTCTAGAATGCTTGTTCCTCGATCCGCTTTTGCTAATACTTATGGTGCTTTAATCGAAGGAGAAGTACAAATTCATTTTAAAGAATACCATGATTTTGTAGACTTTTTCTTAAGTGGTATCCCAATGGAAATTGAAGTGGATGGCAAAGCAGGTGTTTTAGAATCCGCTGGCATGATTGAAGTATATGCTACTCAAGATGGCGAAAGATTACAAATGTTACCTGAAAAACCAATTGATATTGAATTGAAAAGTAAGATAGCATTTGTGGGAGATACCCCACCAGCATTTAATATTTACTATTTGGATGAGGAGAAACGGACTTGGAGTTTGGAAGGCAAGGATGAAATTGAACTAATCAAAACGGACCTTACTAAATTTGTTAAGGTAATAGGAGATCCTGATGACCCTAATTTTGAAGGTACAGTAACTTATGATACGACTCATTTGGAATCAGCAGCATCCTTAACAATAAAGCTAACAGAACAAGAGGAATTATTGGATAAAAAATTGAAAAAGCAAATTGCGCAAGCAGAGCAACAATTCCAAATACCTAATAAACCCCAAAAACCAGAACAATATGACGGCAACTCCATGACGATGGAATTGGATTTCAAAGGTGAAGACTTGGGAGCAAAAAATTACAAAGGCACGATATGGCAAGTGCTGAGTCCGATTGCTGCTTTTGAGGATTTTTCTACTACCGTATGGGAAAACTACGATTTAGAAAAAAGTACAGGAGAATCATTTATTTTAAATTTATCAAAAGGAGAAAAAAAGACAAGCTTAAAAGTAAAACCTGTTTTGATTGGCAATGATTATAAGCAAGCTCTACAACAGTTTGAAACCCAATTAGCGGAATATCAAAAGGAAAAAGCAGCCATAGAAAAAAGATTAGCGACTAAAAAACAAGAAATAGCAGAAAGAAATGCGCTTGAAAAAGAACTTGCCAATAAAGATTTTGAGAAAAGGATTGCCGCCCTAAAAGCAAAAGGACACACCAATTATGCGACCAATGAATTGGTAAAAAGGACCGTCTTAAATAAATTTCAGATAGACCGCTTTGGCACTTGGAATTGTGATCGACCTCGCCCCCCTTATTTAGCCACTTTGGACGGTACTTTTCAAGATCAACACTTTAATCAATACCAAGATAAAATGGTCTATCATACCGATAAGTCTCAAAATACAGTTAGACGTTTCTATCTAAAAGACATCGCTAAAAATGTTCAATTTAATCAGAAAAGCGAAAATTTACTTTGGTTGGTGACGGAAGAGCATAAAATAGCCTTGTTTCCTCCCGATTTCTTTCAGCGCATTCAACAGAAAAGCGGAACTTATACCTTTGAAATGGATTTAAATGAAACAGTTATTAATTCGGAGGCAGATGTTAGAAATATATTGAAGTTATAAATTGATTAAAGCAATAATAGCTAGACAAAAAACATTTTTATTCATTACTTTTGGAGTTT
>CAZXYA010000927.1:0-2747 GCA_964644655.1 uncultured Saprospiraceae bacterium
AAGTGCCATTCAATCCCATCATACTTTTTTGATGGCGGATTCTTGTTTTTCAGGTACTTTATTTGCCAAAGGAACGGGTAAAAATATTTCGCTCCGAAAAGAACGAGACCCTTCTCGGTGGGGACTGACCGCAGGGCGAAATGAAATTGTGACCGATGGGCAACCGGGAGAAAATAGCCCTTTTGCTGAAAGCATTTTATACGAATTGCGCAATGCAAATGGTCCTGTTGGTGTAGCGGAACTTTGTTATAAAGTTTTAGAAATAGTCGCAGCTAATGCCGACCAAACGCCGAGAGGAGAACCCTTGAAAATTGATGGGCATCGAGGCGGGCAATTTGTCTTTCATTTAAAAATGGATGAAGCGGCGGATTGGAAAAATGCTTTAGCGACCAATACAGCAGTCGGTTTTCAATCTTTTGTTGCCAAATATCCTGAAAGTAAAAATACGCCTGCCGCTCATCAAAAGATTAAAGCCATTCAAGCAGATGCCCTTTGGCTGAAAATTGAAAAGGCAAAAGATACATCCTTGAGTGAGGTCAAGGATAAATTGCACCTCATCAATCAGTTTGTGGATAATTACGAAGACCAAGCACCTTATGATGAAGCTTTAAATATTGGGGAATTATTAGAGTATAAAAAGCAATTTTTGCAAGCCAAATCTTCAGAATTTGCGCTCCGCCGTTTTTTAAGAAAACCTACACCAACTGTAGCAGGAGCAAATGCGGTCAAAAAAGTAGCACAAGAAAAATTAGCTACTTGGGACAATACAGCTTTGGAAGCAGCAGAAGCAGTCAAAATTATACCACCCGTAAAAAAGAAAAGGGTAGAAAGTACTGAAACTAAATCCGTTCCAAAACCTGATATATCCCGTCCACTCGAACCTTCTTTTTTTAAAAAATATGGACAATATCTGCTATTGTTCTTGCTTCCGATTTTGGGTATTGGTATTTATCAATCGACAGGGAGTAGTAGTGAAGGTACGCTTGGAACTAGTAAGCCCATCGACCCACCAAGAATCAGTCAAGCGCAAAAAGAGTATAATCGCTTGATTAGTGTTGCCACTAACTTTTATAAAAAAGGCAATTATGAAAAAGCTTTAGCTAACTTTCAAACGGCTAAAGATAAAGTAAGTAGTAATTTGGAGGCTCTTAAGGGTATCAGAAAAAGCCAAGATGAATTAGAAAAAAATCAACAAGCCAAATTAGGAAGTGAACGAGAACGCCAAGCTCATGATAATGCATGGCGTTCTGCAAAGTCAGTTAATACCATTGCTGCTTATGAAGCCTATCAAAATAAATATCCTAAGGGCAAATATTACAGGGATGCTGCCAATCAAATAAAAGAGCTAAAAGCAATTGCTGGAGCCAATGCCAACTTAGGCACTTTCAAAGATGTTCGTGACGGACAAATCTACAAATGGGTACGCCTAAAAGATGGAAAAAAATGGATGGCTCAAAATCTGAACTTTAATACAAGCGACTCTTGGTGCTATGAGGATAAAAACAGCAACTGTATTAAATATGGTCGGCTTTATACTTGGGCTGTAGCTAAAAAAAGTTGTCCTGCTGGATGGCGTTTACCAAGTGATGATGAATGGAAAAAAATAGCAAACGCATATGGTGGTTATTATGATTGGAGTACTTCAAAATATACAGGTAATTCAAATGAAAGTTATAAAGTATTAATACAAGGTGGTAATTCTGGATTTTCTGCCCTGCTCGGTGGCTGCCACTCCGATGATGGCTTCAGTGGCCTCGGCAACCACGGTTACTACTGGAGTAGTTCGGAGCGAAATTCTTCTCCTGCATTGCTCTACCATTTTATGAGTAGCTTTAAGAGCCTTGCCCGTGACGATAAGGACGGTATGGAGTCGTGGGGGTTCGCATGTCGTTGCCTCCAGGACTAATCCGACTATTTGACAATTCGACTATTTTAAAATACTGTGTAGCAGTCGATTTTTTTTGTAAAAAGCGTTACTTTTTGAAAAAAATTTCAGCTTCTATCCTTCCACACTTTCGGGTCATGGCTATTATGCGTTACAGCAATGATAACCACTCATTTTTCTTTTTCTTCAATCAGATAATGAATCCAAATAGGAAATTTTTGAATGGGTGCTTGTCGCACTTTCCTGCGGAGTATCTGAAAAATGATAGGCGTTTAATTAATTCTACGAATAGCGGGAAAAAGTTACTTAAAGAAGCGAGTACCTAGACCTGTTTGTTTTTCCTCATAATAATCAATGATGTCTTTTTAGGTTTGGTCTAGTTTTTTTATACTTTATCCCAGTCTAGTAAATTATTAGGATTTTTTTTATCTGATGCCAATCGACTATCCAGCAGTTTTTTATGAGCATTACTCAGTGTACCTCTTCTTCGGTATTTTCAATAGTAACAAACTCTTCAAAGTTTTCTAGTAATTCTAAGAAAAAAGCTGCTTTAGAATCTTTAATATTTAGGGTAATTTTCATGAAATAATAATTTAGGATGTAATTTTTTGGAATAAACCCCTAATCGTAGCTCAAGTATCTTGCTTGACTAGCAACGATTTAGTCAAAAAATAGTTGTTTTACAAAAATTATCAATGAACCTTAATCTTTACTAAAGATAACAAAGTTGATAGTTTAAATCAATAAAATAGAAATAAAAATAAGAAAATAAATACTTAATATAGGATTGTTTTTTATTAACTATTTGCTTATTACCCACTAAATATTTCCCCATCCCTTTTCACATTTAAAAAAAATGAAT
>CAZXYA010000928.1:0-2738 GCA_964644655.1 uncultured Saprospiraceae bacterium
ACTACCTTTGTAAAAAAGTGTAAAATGTGGTCGGTGCGCTGCACCTTAGGGCTTATTTCCAGTACTAAACCTGTCCCGACCCTTCGGGATGATACAAAGGTAGGCAGTGCGCTGCACCTTGCTATCTTTTTGCGGTTAATAACACAAAGCATACAGAGCGTTGGTAATCAATGATTCGGAACTCTGGGATCTCTGTGTCTCCTTCGTGTACTCTGTGTCCAAAAGCATTTTGTCCACTAGTAAGTGAATAGTTATCAAAAAATAAACTACACGCTACTCGGCAAAAACCTAAAATTCTGTAGGTTCCGATTCAGAAATTACAGATGGGATTTTTTTCTTAATTTCATTCTGTGCCGCCTTCGGTAAATCCGCAAATAGTTCTCCGTATCGTCGATTAGATTCCTCATTCCATAATTCATTATAGGCAGCCTTAATTTCATTATAGACACTTAAGTAAGTTTCGTAAGAAGTACCTCGGTCATTTTGTAAAGACACTACTGCTTTATTTGGAGCATCAGGTAGATTTGCTTTTTTCATAGGATTCATGACAAAATCCTTGACCTTTGCTCGGATTCGTTCAATTTTATCAACTTCTCCCTCTATCAATAACTGATTCGCTCGATTTACTTTGATAGAAAATACATTTTCCGTATTGACTTCTGTTACTATGGGGTCATCCTCCCAAACAGGTAATTTGACTAGAATACCTTTATCTAAATCAATTTGAGTGGTTACTAAAAAAAAGATTAATAATAGAAAAGCAATATCTGCCATAGAACCTGCATTGACTTCGCTATTCAAGCGCCGTTTTTTCTTTTTCATAAATCTAGGTTTAGTGATTATTTGGTTGTTCCGAATAATCTGGTTAATGAATCTAAACCTTGGTGTTTTTCGACTTTTTAGTAAGATGAAAGTAGAAAGGATTTTGGTGGGAAGGTATGAATTCTAAATCCTATGAATTTAAATTCATAAGTAATTTTCGATGAACTTCAGTTCATCTATGCAAAGACAACTAAGTATTAAACAAATTTCTTTAATTTTTACTCGGCGGCTTTGCCGCCTCGCAAAGGGATTTTTAAGGGAGCGATTTTTTTGAACGGTGTACTAAGCATTTTTTGTTGCTTTAATTATTTGCTTCAATTGGGGCAATAAATCCTTAGCAAACCAAGGGTTCTTTTTCATCCAAATATTATTACGAGGAGAAGGATGTGGTAAAGGTAAATAGGTAGGCAAATAATCCTCAAAATGCATTACTGTTATGGTCAAATTTTTCTTGGCTTGTTTCCTCAAATAATATTTTTGGGCATAACTGCCAACTAATAAGATTAATTTTATATCTGTCATTTTTTCTAATAATGCAGGATGCCATTGAGGGGCGCATTCTTTTCTGGGAGGTAAGTCGCCAGATTTCCCTGTTCCAGGAAAACAAAAACCCATTGGCATTATGCCAAATAGTTGTTCATCATAGAATTCAGCTTTGGTCACATCTAACCATTTTCGCAAATTATCCCCGCTTTTGTCATGCCAAGGAATACCACTTTCATGCACTCTACGCCCTGGTGCTTGTCCGATAATAAGGACTTTGCTTTTTGGGTGAACGGTAAAAACTGGGCGACAACCATCTATTAGATGTTCTTGACAGGTGATGCAGTTTTTTATTTCTGTGATAAGTTTTTTCATATTACTATTTCATAACCTCTACAACTCGGCCATTTAAATCCTGAGTCGTCCGATAATTATTCAATGGCATCAAAGTTTGTAATTCCTTGACTTGTGCTTCTGAAACGGTAATAGGTTCTTTAAAAATAAACCAATTGACGCCTTCTGTACAGGGTGGGGTCGTTAGGGAACCTTTATAGTGAAAACATGCTGCTTTTCCAGCAAGTATTTCTTTAAAATCAAACGTCATATCTATCGCCTTGGTTGCTCCTATTTGAACAGGTAAATATTTCCCCAAAAAACTAAAGGCAGGACTCGTTTCTCCTTCAATTGCCATAAGAGAAAGTACTAAGTACTCTTTAGCTGCACTTTGATGCACTAAATGTATTTCTAAAGGGTATCGTACCCCATTAATGGTATGTTCGGAAGGCTCGTGGAAATGAAATTGCTTTAGCGAAAATTGATTCTTCTTATAATTTAAATAATCTCCTTTATCAAAATTATATTGAATGGAATGCCCATTATTGACCACATCATGAATTTTGGTCTGAGCGGAATAATGAAAATCAAATAACTGTTCTTTTACTTCTTTTAAAACTACATCTGTTTCAATAATATTGATTGGTGATTGAGCTAGCCCACCACAATCACTATCTTTTTCGATAGCAGTCCAATGTTCTGGTCCTGATTCCCCTTCATAAGTCCAATGGGTTGCTGTTTCTTTTTTTTCGGTATTAGTAGTGGTATGCTGTTGCTTAGATTCATTTTGACTACAGGCACAAAGGAATATTAAACAACAAAAAAGAGAAAAAGTGAAAATTAAGTTACGCATAATTAAAGTTTATAGTAAAGGTAAGCTTTCTAGGAAATAATTTTTTTACTATAGCATTTTTTTGTCATTATCATTAATTTATACGACTCATCATAGCTGTTAAGATATTTTTCGTTCCAACCTAAGTACTTGTAAATAATTCTACTATTTTTGCCTTTCGTTTAAAAAGAAGGCAAATGTGTTAGAGCATGATTAAATTTTCATGATTGAGCGAAAGGGAGCAAATTTTATTTTGTAGTAGGCAAAA
>CAZXYA010000929.1:0-2737 GCA_964644655.1 uncultured Saprospiraceae bacterium
CGGATTTGTGTAACCGTCAGTTACGGGTTAAAGTTAAACTAATTTTCGATTTAGAACTGACTTTCGCAATTCCGAGTGGATTCGGACATAGTCGAATCCGCCGTAATTGCGGTTACACGTTGTTACCCAACGTTTTTTATTTCACGTTTTTCAAGTTCCAATTCTAATTCAATTCGGTCTTTTTTAATCATTCTTCTGCCTTTATTATACTTGGCATTATTTTCATCTTCAATTAATTCTTTTATCAAAAATTCAAGTTCCGAATTTGTTAATTCCTTTGGTGTCTTTTCATAAATACTTTTGTCAACTTCCGATTCGCCCACTCGTGTATTCTCCAATTCATTTATTCGTTCCGTTGGTTTTTCCGTTTTCACGTCCACTAATTCGTATTCCGATTTTGATAATTTCGATTTGCTAATTATTTTCAGATAGTCACTTAAAATCCGTTTTTCCACAAAGATTTTTCCACCTCCAAATTTGTGTCGGTCAGACATATCTTTTTTAACTCCTGAAATCCAATATTCATTTCCGCTTTCAAGGTCAAAATAGTTAGCTGAAATTCCTGTTCCATTTAGACTTTGAAATGCTTTTCCATCAAAGTAGATTGTCTTTCCGCTTTTTGAAAAAGAAACCATTCCAATCCAAGCTGGTCCATTGTCGGAAAATCCACTTTTCAATTCTAAATATTTGATTTCTGTTCGCATTTTTAAATGTTGGGTAACGGTTGGGTATATGAAAAGTAGCAGATTAAAATGCTATTACTTTCAGTTTTTAAAAAAAAATAGCAGAAAAGCACAAACTTTTTAGTTTGCACTTAACTGCTATTTTTTATATACCGTGTTGTGTACAGTTTTTGTTACTATTTCTTATAAAATCAATTATTATAAACAAACAAATTAATGAAAATATTATAGTTAAACAAATCTGTAAAATCCCATAATTTGAGAAAAAGTTCGTAAAGAACATCTGATAAATCAAGAATCCTAATATGACAAAGTAAATTATAATTCTTGGACCTTTAACTTTATATCGTGCTTTCATAGTTTAAGAATTAATTATGTGTTGCAGTACCTGTATCTGTCTCATTATTACTTCCTCCATCAAAAACACCTGCTTCATTTAAGCAACCAACATATGCATAAACTGTAATAGCAGCTCCGACCCAACCTAAAGTCCTAGAAGCAACTTTTCTGATAATCTTCATTACTCCTTTTTTTCCTAAAGACTTTATTCTACCTTGAAAGTAATCTACAACAGCATCAACTCCAACTGCTACAAGAGCACAATCAAGATATGTGTTTCCTGTTTGAGCGTAGGCTGTAGAAGAAATAAATGAAAAATCATTAAGTACATAGTCATTATCTTCTAATTCCTCTACAAAATAACTGCTTTGAGCCATATCATTAACTCTATATACTGCCATTGCAGCAGTAGCTATATCAGGCGAATTAAGACTTCCAAATTCAGCTATTATTTCAGTTTCTGTTACTCCATATGATTTTAATAAGTCAACTCCGTCAATCATAACTGGTTGAAGAATTAATTGAGCTTCTTCTTCCGTTGGTTCTTCTCCATCTGCAATTCTTTGTGAATAAGTTATATCATTACCATCACTTTTGGGGTCAATTACTATTTTACTGCTTCTTATTTCTTCACTTGCTTTTTTAACAGAACCGATAAATTTTTCTAATTCAAATTGATTAGCACTAACTCCTTCTTCATAAAAATTATCGTTACTACACCCTTGATTTATAAATATAATCCCAAAAAAGAATAATTTAATTGTGAAAATTGCAAACATTCCTTTTGCAAATTTGTTTAATCCATTTTTCATTATTTTTAATTTTTAAGAGGAAAAGTCTTTTTCATTTTTGACTTTTCCAAGTTAATAAAATTTTCTTTTTCTACTCTTTCGATTTTCGATAACTCGGTTTACTTTTCTTTTACTTCGTTTTCAACTTTCACATATTCCGATTTTAGGTGGTCAACCTGTTTTCGACCGCTATGTTTCTTTAATTGTACACAACGGTTTTGTATAAGATTAGTGTGGGAGGTAGACAAACTTTATTTTGTCAGCCAAGCCACAAGCTTATACTTATTTTATGTTTTTATCTTGTCGACCTAAAAATAGATAAATAAGCTTAAGCGGACTTTATAAATAAACCAAAACTTTATGCAAACCATAAAAACCCACATTAATTTTATACGGTGTTAGCCACTGGCTTTTTTGTTTATTTGTTCAAATATGTCAGATAAGAAATAGTCTTTGTCTTTAGGCACTATTCCAAATTCCAATTCAATTTTTTCTAAAGTTTTTTCATCCGCTAAATCAAAATCGTGCAATGAACTCAAGTCAGATATAAAACAGTCGTAGAAATTAATTCCGATTATTTTGTCAAAAAATTCGACTGCGATATGTTCGTTTTTTTCAATTCGGTCACTTTCGGTATATTCTATTGGAACATTCGCTCCAGGTCTTGGAATTTCCTTGTTATTTTTCTTAAAATCAGTGAGGTGTTTTTTTAGATTTTCAACAGCTTTATTTTCCGTTTCTCCGTGAGCAACTAAACTCCACCAATTCGTAAATTTTGCTCCATATTCCAAGTCGTTTTGTTCCGCATTTGGATTTTTCCACGTTTCTAATGGATAATCATTAAAATCCCATTCCGATTTTAGAAATGATTTCAGGTATTTTATTTTGGCTTTCAGTTGGTTCATTCAGCTTGTGGCTAACGGA
>CAZXYA010000930.1:0-2733 GCA_964644655.1 uncultured Saprospiraceae bacterium
AATGACTAAATGGTAAATAAATTTTGTGGTTCATTTTGAATTTTATGTTTTGATATAGCCCCGATTGCCACGAGTAAAATGGGTAGATTATATTTTACCTGTTCCCTAAACATACTCTTAGATAGCCAAGACTTTTCTCTTTTAGAAAAGATTTCCATATATTTATCCTCCTCATGAGGAACACAAAAACGATACACCTATTCTATCTTTTTTTTCTAGCTTACCTTCCAATGGTAGCACAGTCCACCATTACCCCAGAACGACTTACCATCAAAGATGGACTCTCCCAAGGATTTGTTTATACCATGCTCCAAGATCAGGAAGGCTTCCTTTGGTTTGGTACCAAGAATGGATTGAATCGATATGATGGGAATAAGTTTGAAATATTCTCCCCTGACCCAAGTAACCCTTACTCCATTTCGGATGACCATGTACTGGCATTATATGAAATGGAAGATTTCTTGTTAATAGGAACAGCAGTAGGTGGATTAAATATTTTTCATAAACCTTCTAAAAGATTCTTTAAAACCAAAAGTATTAACCCACAGCAAAATTTGTGGACTAGTACAGGTATTTTGAACATTAGGATGGATAGATTGGGGCAATGTTGGATACATGGACAAGGAAAAGGACCAGAGACTGGACATTTGGTAAAATTAAATTTTCCCGAGGATTTTTGGCAAAGATTTCCAAAAGAAGAAAAACTCCTCGAACAAATGGAGATAAGCCATTTTCCAAATTTCGATGTACGGCGAATGCCTAAAGTAGATAGCCAATATGTTCATGTAGTTACAGAGCTTGGAAAGCTATTAACTATTGATATAGCGACTAATAAAATAAAGTGGTTAGCCAAACAAAGAATTCAAAATATAAAGACAGGCATTTGCCTTAACATCCAAAAGGGGATAATGGCATTTAATTGGAATAGCCCTCATGAAATATTTTATCTTCAGGAGGAAGAATGGTTGGTTATGCCTACTGATTTTCAAATAAATGCGCTTATCTACTTGGAAACCGAGCAGCAACTTTGGGTCACTACTGACAAGGAACTCTTGATGTTTGAAAATTGGCAGCCATCCAATAATAGACTTCGGCGTGCGGAAGCAAATTTTCTCTTTGATATTCCTGGACAGAACGCGAAATATTTGGGAATCTTAAAAGACCGATCGGGTATCTTGTGGCTTTCTACCAATGGTTATGGTTTAATAAAAATCAATCCTCGGCTACTGAAAATCAAGAAACTCTTTAATGGCAATTCCATTGCTGCTCCCCCATTTATATTGGAAGATAATACGATTGTGGTGTCTCAACAACCGGCTTCGATACTGAGTTCCCAACCTATCCCTACAAATAGCAATCCTAAGGGGCGCTCATCGTGGTTCAGGGATAAAAGAGGTAAGATATGGTTAGTAAATAAGGTAAATAGAGCAGTAAATAGGGTGGAGAACACTTTAGAATTGCTACAGATGGATAACACCAATTTAAATCTAAAAATAGCAACTACTTTCTCTAAGGAGGTTTCCTTTAAATTATTTGCAGCGACCATTCAAAAAGAAAAGGATTTAATCTGGATAGCCAGCCCTACGGGAAACCTTATTCGTTATCAGCTAGACACAAAACAGTGGGAGACCTTTAGTTTTCAGCATTTATTGGATGCTCATACTACCTGTCATGCTATCACCATGACGGACAATGGACATTGGTGGATTGGTACAACGGACGGCTTGGTGCATGGTAAACCAATCCCGACATCTGTTGGGACTGGATTTGATTTTGAACTTCTTCAAAAACAGCAGGGTAACAGCATCGGCCTTTTGAATTCGGACATATCCACCTTACTGCCAGACCCCACAGATGCCAACATACTTTGGATAGGTTCCAAGGGCGGCGGCTTGCACCGATTGGATATAACGACCATGCAATTTTCTTACCTCAACTCCAAAACCAGCCTTGCGCCTCATCAAACCAAATTGCCCAATGATGTAATCTATGGTGTTTTGAATGATGCTAAAGGCAACTTATGGATGAGCAGCAATCGAGGAATTATTCGATACAATGTTGAATCTGGTATACTGTCCAACTTTTCCGAAGCCGACGGTATGCAAAATGATGAATTTAATACCTCGGCATACGCCAAAGCACCTACTGGAGAATTGATGTTTGGTGGCATAAATGGTTTGAATGTTTTTAATCCTGCTGATTTGACCAATCAATTGGTGCAGCACAAAATTTATTTTACTTCGCTTTCCGTCAATAATCAAGCTATTTCTGTGCTGGACTCTACTGATATCTTGTCCAATGCCATTGGCTTTACTTCCGAGATTACTTTACCCTATTCAAAAAATAGCCTTTCTATTGAGTTTGCGGACTTAGAATTTTCTGACCCTTCTAAAAATCGTTTTAGATATTACCTGGAGGGGGCCGAAGCAGAATGGGACCATGAAGGCACCAATAACAAAGCCACTTATCTGAACCTAAATCCAGGAACATATACCTTTAAAGTAATGGGGGCTAATGGCGACCGTATCTCTAAGGAGGAAGCGACAGAACTCCAGATTAAAATATTCCCTCCTTGGTATCGCTCCAATTTAGCTTATGGGATTTATTCCCTACTATTGGGGGGAATCATCTGGCAAATCTGGGCGTTTCAGAACAGAAGATTGCAATTGCAACATACCAGAGAGCTGGAACAACTAGAGACGGCAAGATTGAAAGAATTGGATGAAACTAAAT
>CAZXYA010000931.1:0-2727 GCA_964644655.1 uncultured Saprospiraceae bacterium
GCTAATTCTTGTATCATATATGCTTATTTATGAGATTTTGTATAGTTTCAAAGCGATATTTTACTGAGGCAATACTCATACTATCTCGTGAGATGGCATTTTCAAAATTCCAACTTTCTATTATTGGAATATAGTCTTGAATTAATTGAGCCTTTTTTAGGTGTAATCTATCAAATTCTGTTTGGCTTAAAGCAGATAATAAGACACCCCAAGTTTCAAATAAAGATTTGTTAATAGGACTACGCCGATTATCTCCATGACTTTTTCTGAATGCATGCCGACCAAGTAATGCTTTAGCCCGTATCATGGCTAGCCTAAATTTTTCTTTGATTATATCTATGTCTCTATTAACAATATCTGCTGTTTGAATGCGCTCTTTTGCTTTGTAAATTAATTTTTTAAAATCTCGGTTTTGTAAAGCTGGAAATGCATTGATAAGAATCATTGTGTCGCTCAGATGAGTATCTGCACTTACAGTTTTTCTATAAGTAGTATAAGGTCTGATGAGAAAAGATAAAAACCGCAGTATGAGTTCTTTATCTTCCATTCTATTTTCCTTTTTATAGGACATAGGAGCAGTTTCCTTAAACTCTTGATAACTTGCTATTTCGTTTAACAGAATAGTCGATTTTCCAATATAGAGCGCATTTCTAATTTCTTGACTACTAAGTGGTTCGCCTCCTGTATTCAGCCGTTTAAAAATATTACGACGTACTTCTTCGGGAGTGCCTGGGTTGATAACAGTAAAAGTAAACTCTGCTTCTAAAATATTATTCTGAATATGAGTAGGCAACTCATTGAAGGTTTTACCTTCAAAATCCTTCCAGAATTCTAATCTTTTTAATTTGAAACCTACTCCTTTTTCTCCTCCTTTCTTCTTTGCCAAATAGTCATCCCCTATAATATAACTTCTTATAGTACTCAATCGCTGTAATCCATCTACTACTGTATAATTGTTTTTTTCATCGGCGGACACATAGAACATTGGTAAAGGAATGCGTAACATTAAAGATTCTATCAACTGTGATTTTTTCTCTAAAGTCCATACTTCATTACGCTGAAAATCAGGATTGAGTTTTATTGTTCCTTGTTCTATTCGCCGAATACAGGTCTCCATAGGTACTAACTTTGAAGTAATAGATATTTCTTCTGGATTAAAAGGGTCATCAAGAACTTCCGTCACTACTTCTTCTTCTATATTTATTTCAGGTAAATCATCTTTTTCTTTATCGTCTGCTGTTAGCATTTTAATAAGATTTTATTTCAAAAATACGATTTTTTAATTATTGCTAGCTCATTCCTCCATCCTAACTCACTTTTATCTTCCCCGTCACCGCACTATTGATTAAGGTCGATTTGTATTCTTTTAGCTTTTCGATTTGGGTTTGTTGAATCGTAATAGATTTTTTGATTTGAGAAGATTTCTCATCTAAAAAGGATACAATTGCTTCCTGTTCTTCTTTAGGTGGAATCCAGACAAAAGGTTCTTTCAAAACCTTTTGAGTTATACTATAAACTTTTACTCCTTTGACATTACATCTTATTTGATTCCTAAATGATACTGAATCAAATTCATAAGCAAAAAAACGAGAATTGATTTCAAATTTTGGTCGAACAAGAACAGTATGATAACCAGCAAATATTTTTTCACTACTTTTTAAATACGAAAAATTTCCAGAGCCTTCAATATCTTCTGATGTATCTGCAAAAACAAAATCACCTTGGTTCATTAAAGCTTTAGGATTGGTTTTTAAATAATTCTCATCAACGCATTTCAAATCATGTATTTTTGTATCAACTTCAAATCCAAATTTCGAATGTATTTCACCATAATTCATACAAAAGACTCCTTCGTCGCTTAGGTTTTCTTTGGTAATTGTCAACCCTTTTCCTAAATCAAATATATACTTCAACCGTTTCACCTCCCAATGCTCAGGCACTTCCCCAATCCATTCCACCCCACTATCTTTCATTTTGACATTAGGATTCAATCCACGAGTCACCGCTTGATGAATCAATATTTGTCTTCGTTCTTTTAGGAGTTGGATTTGTTTTTCTTTGATGTCGATGGCTTGGTCTATCAATGCGGTTTTTCGGTCGAGGAATTCGGCTATGGCGGTTTGTTCTTTTATCGGAGGAACATAAGTTTTAAATGAAAAGAAATTATCTTTTGAAATGGTATTCCTTAATCCTGTATAAAGCGGTTTTAATCTTTTATTAGCATCTAAATTCAGATAGAAATAGTACAAGAATACTCTATCAAAATTTTGATTAGGTTGCATGATAGTATATGCACCTGTTATCATTCCATCAAAATCAGAAAGCCCTACACATCTGGGAGTTTCTTCTACATCAAATAAACAGAAAATAAAATCACCTTTTTTTACTTCTTGGTAAGTATCAAATTCAGCTGGAAACTTACCTTTCGGATTATCCATATCTCTTTCAATAACACCATTTAGAGTTAGAGAAAGTAGTGCATAATCAGCAGACCTTTTCCCAACAAGTTTTTTCTTTAGTTGAAAGATATATTTATTTGATAAGGTTTGCCAATGTTTCGGAATTTCTCCTAACCATTCCACTCCCGAATCTTTATACTCCGAATACTTCTCCACTTTTATTTTATTCATCACCTCCATTATACTAAGTTTAAAATTTTACGAATCAAACCGTCACTTTTTTCTTCAAGCTGTAAAATATCAGCACTTACCGCTTCAATATTTCGCA
>CAZXYA010000932.1:0-2727 GCA_964644655.1 uncultured Saprospiraceae bacterium
TGCGAAATATTGAAGCGGTAAGTGCTGATATTTTACAGCTTGAAGAAAAAAGTGATGGATTGATTCGTGAAATTTTAAACTTAGTATAATGGAGGTGATGAATAAAATAAAAATGGAGAAGTATTCGGAGTATAAGGACTCTGGGGTGGAATGGTTGGGGGATATTCCGAAACATTGGAAGGTAAATCGGCTAGGTTATATTGCAAATTGTTTTCCAAGTAATGTAGATAAACATAGTAAAGTAAATGAAAAAGAAGTACGTCTTTGTAATTATACGGATGTTTACAAAAATGACTTCATAACTGACGATATGTCTTTAATGAAAGCTACTGCAACTGATGACCAAATAAAAAAATTTACTTTAGAAAAGGGAGACATTGTTATTACTAAAGATTCTGAAACAGCAAGTGATATTGCAGTACCCACTTATATATCAGAAGAATTGACAAATGTAATTTGTGGTTATCATTTATCTGTTATTAAGCCATACTCTATAATGTATGGAAAGTATCTATTTAGAGCTTTACAAGCTAAAATTTTTAATATTCAGTTCGAACTTTGTTCAAATGGAATAACAAGAGTTGGTTTGGGTGTATCAGATTTAAAAAAAGGTCAATTTTTAGTACCACCTCTAAAAGAACAAACCGCCATAGCCGAATTTCTCGACCGAAAAACCGCCTTGATAGACCAAGCCATTAACATCAAACAAGAACAAATAAAATTACTTAAAGAACGAAAACAAGGTCTCATTTATCAAGCTATAATTCGTGGATTGAATCGAAAGGTAAAAATGAAAAATTCAGGAATGGAAGGCTTGGGCGATATTCCAAAACATTGGCAATTTAAACGCTTAAAATATTTATTAAAAGAAAGAAATGAAAGGTCGCAAACTGGAGAAGAAACTCTTTTTATGATGAGTCAAATCCATGGATTGGTAGTTAGGTCAGATTATCATTCAAAAGCAGTTGCATCACAAAATACCGCTAATTATAAAAAAGTGTATACTGGTGATTTAGTCTTCAATAAACTTAAATCGCACTTGGGAGTCTTTTTTAAAAGTAAAATAGATAAGGTAGGAATAGTTAGCCCTGATTATGCAGTCTATTATTCGATGGGAGAAATTATAGATTTGACAATCCTAGAAGTTCTATTTCGACATCCTACATACATTCAACAATTCGTCTGTTTGGCTACAGGTGTCGTTGAAGGATTGACTAGACTTTATACAGGTGAGTTATTTAGTTTGAAAATTCCAGTTCCACCTAAAGAGGAGCAACTTGCAATAGTTGAATTCATAGAAAAAATAAAGAAACAATTCAATAAAGCAATAGAATTAAAACAACAAGAAATCGCAAAGCTCAAAGAATACAAATCGACCTTAATCAATAGTGCGGTGACGGGGAAGATAAAAGTGAGTTAGGATGGAGGAATGAGCTAGCAATAATTAAAAAATCGTATTTTTGAAATAAAATCTTATTAAAATGCTAACAGCAGACGATAAAGAAAAAGATGCCTTACCCGAAATAGATATAGAGGAAGAAGAAGTTACAGTAGTGATGGATGACCCTTTTAATCCAGAGGAAATATCCATTACCTCAAAGCCAGTTCCTCTGGTAACTTACCTCCGTCGGTTGGAGCAAGGAACGATATTGCTTAATCCTGATTTTCAGCGTAACGAAGTATGGACAAAAGAAAAAAAATCTCAACTAATAGAATCACTCATGCTGAGAATTCCATTACCAATGTTCTACGTGTCTGCGGATGAAAAAAACAATTATACGGTAGTTGATGGTTTACAACGATTAAGTACGATTAGAGGTTATGTAATAGGGGATGATTATATGGCAAAGAAAGAAGGTGCTGAAAAAGGAAGTGGTTTTGAGTTGAAAGGATTAGAGTTTTGGAATGAATTTGAAGGGAAAACTTTCAATGAATTACCTACTCATATTCAGAATAATATTTTAGACGCAGAGTTTACCTTTACCATTATCAACCCAGGCACTCCCGAAGAAGTACGTCGTAATATCTTTAAAAGGCTAAACACAGGAGGCGAACCACTCAGTAGTCAAGAGATTAGAAATGCGCTCTATATTGGAAAATCGACTATCCTGTTAAACGAAATAGCAAGTTATCAAGAGTTTAAGGAAGCTGCCCCTATGTCCTATAAAAAGGAAAATAGAATGGAAGATAAAGAACTCATTTTACGGTTTTTATCTTTTCTCATCAGACCCCATACTACTTATAAAAAAACTATAAGTGTAGATACTCATTTGAGCGACACAATGATTATTATCAATGCATTTCCAGAACTACAAACCCGAGATTTAAAAAAACTAATTTATAAAGCAAAAAATCGAATTCAAATAGCGGATATTATTAATAGAGATATAGATATAATCAAAGAAAAATTTAAGCTAGCCATGATACGGGCTAAGGCATTACTTGGTCGGCATGCATTCAGAAAAAGTCATGGAGATAATCGGCGTAGCCCTATTAACAAATCTTTATTTGAAATCTGGGGTGTCTTATTATCTGCTTTAAGCCAAACAGAATTTGATAGATTATACCTAAAAAAGTCTCAATTGATTCAAGATTATATTCCAATAATAGAAAGTTGGGATTTTGAAAACGCCATCTCACGGGATAGTATGAGTATCGCCTCTGTAAAATACCGCTTTGAAACTATACAAAATCTCATAAATAAGCATATATGATACAAGAATTAGC
>CAZXYA010000933.1:0-2718 GCA_964644655.1 uncultured Saprospiraceae bacterium
GTGTATTTATCTGAACACCAAACGGATAATGCTGCTGGAAAACAGCCTGAAAATTGATTGAATCTAAAATCGAGGTTGACGGATTCGGCAGCCATCCCAATATTGCTAAAAGCAGCAGGAATAGTTCCCGTAATACCATTGCCACGTACATCAAGAAAAGCTAGATTAATTAAGGTACTCACAGAAACAGGAAAATTGGTAATTTCATTACCTGATAAATTTAGCTCCATTAACTGTGTCAAATCACCTAAATTAGAAGTGATACTAGTAAAATCATTAGAACTCAAATCTAAAATCTCCAATTGATTCAAATTGCCTAAGTCATCAGATAGTTCTCCATTAAATTTATTGTTGGCTAAGGATAATTCTACTAAATTTGTTAGTCCCCAAAGGCGCGTTGATAAAGTTGCCTCAATATCGTTCGAACTTAAATCTAATTTTTCTAATTCGCTAAAATTATAAACACCTTCTGGTATTTGGTCGATGCCACTATTGGTCATATTCAATTCCTTCAGATTTCTTAGATTGCCAAAAGTGGAAGGCGTTGAGCCAAAATCTTCATAATAGGTATAGCCTAAATTCAATTTTTCTAAGTTTATTAAATTACCAAACGATTCGGGTAGTCCGCCCCAGAAAAAAGCACGAAACATGTTTAACTCTCTTAGATTCGTTAATTGGCCAATTTCTTCGGGCATCCCCGAAAAACCTTTACTAAAGGATAAATCTAAAACTTGTAATTGTTGTAGGTTGCCTATTTCGGGTGGAATAACTGTAGTGCCACCACCAAAGAAACCACCTGCACTTGTTCCCCTTAACGCTAATTGTTCTAAAGCCGTCAATAAGCCAATTTGGGGCGGAATATTTCCATTTAACCGATTATTGGATAAATCAATCTCTGTCACTCTACCTTGGTCATTACAAGTCACCCCATACCAAGAACAGGGATTGCACTCGCCTATGGGCCATTTCTCAATCCAATTCAATCCGCCTAGGCTATCAAAAACAGCTTTTAAAGCAATGGCATCAGAATGTTCACAATCTACGGAAGAGATATTGACAACCATTTCTTTTTCACAAATAATGGTTTGGCTAAATTGTCGATAAATAATCCTTATAGTATAGTCTCCTGCGGTTAAATTATTCAAGATAATTTCGTTTTCCGTACAATCATTACACCTAAAAACTGGGGCAAACTCATTTTCTTGATAAATGTTTACAGCTATTCTTGGTGCATCTAAATTACTAATAACCAATTGATTATTAGTTCCATTAATCGAAATCGTATTACAATCCGATGTATCATCAGCCGAATCTCCCTGACAAGTACATCGGTCATCTTGAATAATATCATTGCTAGTATTAGGGTCTCCATCATCACAAGGAGTTCCAGAAAACTGCATGGGTACGTTTGAGTCATTATCATTACAATCACTATCTGTACAAAAACCGTCGCCGTCTTCGTCTGCAAACCCAAGACCTGTTGAACAAGCTTGAGCAAAATCCCCTTCAAAAGGTAAATCTGTACTATTAGCAAAAACTACTGAATTGCATAAATTTTCAGGAAAACAACCATTTAGCCTATGGTTATTCAGTAGGTTAAGCGTATCTAGCTGCGATAAATCACCAAATTCATCAGGTATATGCCCAGATAACTGGTTGCTAGAAAAATCTATGTTTTGTATTTGGGTTAAGGCACTTATTTGAGAAGTTAATGATCCTGTTAATCTATTAGCCGATAAATCTAATGCAATGATTCGTCCATTAGCATTACAAGTTACGCCCGTATACGCACAAATATCACAATCCCCTAAATTCCATTTCCGCACCCAATTTTCGCCTCCATTTTCATTAAATAATGCTGTTAAAGCAGGATAATCCGGCAAATCACAACCGCTACCGGGCACCGTAATTGGTTCATTACTCCGAAAGCATACGGAATTAAAATTATCGTCTCGTAAGTCAATGGAAATATTGTAAAAATCAGGCGGTAGGTTAATAATTTGGGTAGGATAAGTACAATCGCCGTCCACACATTCAAATACGGGCTCAAAAGTTGACGTAAATACTTTGACGATACCCCTAGTCAAATTGCTAACAATGATTTGATTAGGTGCAGTGGTAATTTCTACATCATTACAGGAAGGAGGATTGACAATACCCTGATTGACTTGAACAGTAATATCATTAGATTGACAAATAAAACGGCTATCTGAATCGTAAAAAAAAACTCGAACATTGTATTGTCCTGCTTCTAAATTCTCTGCTACTACTGTTTCTCCACAGTCTTCCTCCCGATTACATCTAAAAGAATTTTGTCCTGGACTAGTTATTCTAACATCCGTAAATGGCGCTGTCAATCCCATTACCGTAACGGAATTTTCCCCTCCTATAACACGAACATTAGCGCAATCTAAATTATTCATCGTTCCCACTGCAACATTTACTTCCACTGTTTCTGCTGTACAAAGCAATTGCCAATTGGCATCGTAAAATTGAGCATTCACTCGGTAAACTCCTTCCTCTAAATTATCTAAGGTCTGGCCAGCACCACATTCCGTGCCTTCGCAACGAAAAATGATTTGATAATTTTCGTCAAATACTTGGACTATTTCAATAGGTGCGGTTAAACCTGTAATGTTAATTTGTCCATCACTACCTGCAACTTGCAAGTCACCACAATTTCCATTCTCATCCTCATTCTCATTTCCTCCCGACTCT
>CAZXYA010000934.1:0-2714 GCA_964644655.1 uncultured Saprospiraceae bacterium
AAATTCCCCTTCGATTATTTTATCGGCAATGCCCGTCAATGCATTTTCTTTTTCCGGGTCGATGCCCAAAACCAATACGCCCGAAGTCAAATCACCACTAGAAGCCAAGGCAAAAGATTCAATTCTAGGTACCACCGCCTCCACTAAATTTACCTTTTGAGGTAAAGCAGCTAAAGCAGCATCAAATTCAATCGAGTTATCAATCGTTTGGTCTTCCCAATAGCCGTTGCCATGAATTTGCACATAACCAAAAAACTGATTCACCGCACCGTCAATAACTGTATCCCAAACACCTTTTTGAAAAGACCGCATAAACGATGCTAAAAATACCGCAAAAGCAATCGCCCCAATGGTGATAAGCGTCCGTCTTTTGTTCCGCCATATATTTCGCCATGCTAGTTGTAGGAGCATTTTTTTTAGGTTATGAGGAGATGAGGTTAGGAGTTAATGAGGGAGCAATAAATCTCATGCCCTCCTCTACTCATTAGCTCATTACCTCGATTTAATTTCTCATCGCCTCCACGGGTTTTAATCGCATAATAGTTAGCAAAGGGTATATTGCTAAAATACTCGTAATCAAAAAGATGATTAGCGCTTGGGTGAAAAATATATTCCATTCAAAAGCTGCGGGCAAATTGCCTTGTAAGCCGAATTTTTCGTAAGCAGCAGCGGCCTCTTGCCCCATCATTTCGATAGTTAAAGGTTTAATTTTTAAATAATAGACGAGTGGTACGCTCATTAAAATACCAACTACTGCGCCGACCATAGCCACCATTATGGTTTCTAACCAGACGATAGAAAATAGTTTACCTCGCCTCATTCCAATGGCTGTCAAAACCCCAAATTCGTAGCTTCGTTCTTTGGTCATCATAAGGATAGTTCCGAAAATAGCAAAGGAAATAAGCAAGTATAGAATAGCAATGAAAACATAATTTCCGCCTTCCTTTAATTGTCGAGTTTCGACTAACTCAGGCATTAATTGTTTCCAATCCATTAGTTCATAAGCATCCTTATTCGGCATATAAGCTTGGACAGCAGCCAAGGCATCAGGGACTTTTTCCTTATTAGAAATTTGCAGCGCTAAAGTAGTTACACGTCCTTCTGCTCCTAAAAAATGTGCCGCTGTTTCGAAGGGCAGGTAGAGGAGACTTTTATTTAAATCAGGTAAGCCTATTTTAAAAATACCTTTGATAGGATATTTCCCTGCCGCATTGACCCCATGATAGCCTTGAGATAACAAAATGATTGTATCTTTTAATTCCAAGCCCAGTTTATCAACTAATCCTTCTGCTGCAATTACTGCATTTTCAGTAGGGTTCGCTAAATATGCTCCTTCGATTATTTTATCAGCTATTTGCGTTAAATCCTGTTCTTTTTCAGGGTCAATACCAATAGCTAAAACGCCAGTTGAACGTTCTTCCGCAGCAGCTAAAGCAAAAGTTTCTACTCTAGGAACAACCGCATCAACACCTGCTATATGTTGAGCAAGGTCTTTAAGGTTTTCATCAAAAGCCAATGAATTATCAATAGATTTTTCTTCCCAATATCCATTTCCATGAATCTGCGCATAGCCAAAATATTGTTTGACCGCTCCATCAATCATAGCATCAAATACCCCTTTATTAAAAGAAATAGCAAAAGCCGCAAAAAAGACAGCAAACGCAATGGCACTAATGGTGATAAGCGTCCGTCTTTTATTCCGCCAAATATTTCGCCATGCAAGTTGTAGGAGCATCGTTTTGTTTGTTAATTATTTATTGATTATTAGTTGATTCTCACTCACTCTACAAACTGCCTACTGCTTAACAGCTCACAGAGCTGTATTACTGTCTACTGCAAACTGCCTACTGTATCACCTCACCCGCTTCATATTCTGTACGGAAAAGAAACTAGATTTAATGGTTTTATCAAAAGTCATTGACAAATACTCGATTTTGGTTTTGTGACCTTCTTCTTCAGCAGGAATGATTTCCATTACTAAAGGTAAGGTTCTACCACCTAATTCCCCAATTTTTTTACCATACATCGTATTCACTAAATAATCATCCTCATCGTAGAATTCGGTTTTCAGTTGTAGAAAATCCTTTTGATCTACCCATATTTTTACTTTTCCCCAAACAACAGCAGCTTCTTCTTTTGGTATCAAGGTAATTTCCCAACAAGTGCGTTCTTCGATAGTTGTTTCTCCGGTGATGCCTTGATCATAGTCATTGACAATAGAAGATTGTTTAACCAAATCGTCATTGGTAAAATCAGACCCCATCCAACTCTGAGACATCATGCTTGGTGGCATTTTAATGACTCGGTCGATGGTCGGTTGCCAATTCCAAAGTTCTTTCTCTCTTTTCAGAAAAGCAGCCCCTTTATCTCTGGCTGGTGCAGTCACTAAAATTAAGGAGAACTCATCCCCACTAGCCCATGATTTCATGGTCATTTCCCTCGTCCAATCAGGTCGAATGATAGACATTTTGATTTCGCCTTGGTGATAATCACCTTGCGCTTTTTGATTTGCCTTTTCAATAATTTCAGCGGCAGTCAAGTCTTGTGCAAAACTGGTACTGCTGATTAGAATCATAGCTAATAAAAGAAAGCATGTATTTTTCATATTTTTTTATTTTGTTTTTTGGCATCCCGTCCGCAAGCGGTTCACTAGATTCCCCGAATCTAGTTCACCCCAAATGAATACTATCTGGATGTGTAAAAGTCTCAATTAA
>CAZXYA010000935.1:0-2702 GCA_964644655.1 uncultured Saprospiraceae bacterium
TTGTGTCAATTATCATTCTTTTAAAAATTCCCCTTTGGAAATTTAAACATGCTCTTAAGGAGGTGTATCAAATAGAAGATTAATAAAAATGAGTTATTTGTTTTGAAGCTGACTATCAATACTTATCTTATATTTGACACAACCTTTTAAATATATTTAGGAAGCGTTAGACCCATTATTAGAAAGTGCAGAATGATTACCCTCAGTTAATGTTGTAATTCCTCCAGCAGTCTTTTTGCCATCTAAATCAGATATAGTTGGTGCTTTCCATGTTTTTTTATCAATAGATTTCATTGTTGTAAATTTTATATATGAATGTTAAAGTAAGATACCGTAAAGCTATATTTTTTAATGATAAATTACAAATTTTGTTCCAAATAATATATTTTGTAAATTTTAATTAGACATGATGTCTAGAAAAACGTTATATCTTTTGCGCACGTATATGAGATAGTATATTTACGAGCTGTTTTTGTCCAAAATAGTCACTGTACATAAACTCTACTATCTATTATTAAAGACTAGTGGTATCATTTATAAGTGTTAAAGATTTATGAAAGATACCACTAGTCTTTTATGAAAGCTTAGCACTTAGCTCCTTGAAGGAAATAGTCCTGCAATACAAATAATAGGTCTTAAAACTTGAAAAGGAGACATGTTTTCGTGTGCTTGCCCTCCACCATCATTATTTAAATTGATTTCTACACTACTTGCACCCATGTCTACTATGCCTGTGCCTTGTGTGTCTGCTGCAGTAAATAAATTTAATTCATCTCGAGCAAAGGCATTATTATCTGCTGTATTAGTATGATGTGGCTTACTAGTTAAATACATTTTGCCACTGGTAGCTGTATGAGTATGAGCAGGTATTTCAGCAATACTTAAAGCAACTGCCTGTTGGCCTGTTTTTTGACCTAATGGTCTATTCGAAAGGCCAGCTCCACTTCCTTGTCCTACGACCATTCTACCTCTCAAATCTGGTAAAGCAAAAGAAGTTCTTCCATCACCACCATAAATAGTACCTATTAAAGAGAATAAAGATTGATTTTGGTTAATTGGTAAAATTTGCCCAGCACAATCTGCCCATGCTCTAGGAGCGAAGTTGCCTGCAAAAAATGTAATTTCTGCTAAAGTCGGTTCCATGACTATATTTTTTGATTCTATTACTATTTTGTTATTTATATAAAATAACAAACAGCATTAGAAGATTAATAAATTAAAGTTGAATAATTAATATCTTAACTTCTACTTGGGTAAACACCAAATAATTGAATGATATACCTAATACCAAGGTATGGAGACAGATTATTGTGTGCTTGACCACTACCAGTACGCCCAATTGTTGCATTAGCGGTTCCATTTTGCATATTGCTGAGATTACCGTCTGAACGGTAAAAGTTTCCACCTATTGTTGCAAAATATTCTCCACTTGCATCTGTTCCTCCATCAGCAGCCAATTCAATAGCACGTCCTACAGAAGTAGTTGTATGCCCATGAGTTGGCATTGTTTGAGTGTTTAATGTAACAGTTTGCGCCCCACCTTTTTGGCCCATTTGCCTATTACTAAGTCCTGGCCCAGCTCCCTGTCCTACAACTGCTCTTCCTCTTAAATCCGGCAAACCAAAAGTTGTTCTGCCATCTCCACCATACATAGTACCTAAGATAGAAAATAGAGCTTCATTTTGACTGATTGCTATTAGTTGTCCGTCACAATATGCACAAGACCTTGGTGCGAAATTTCCAGCGAAGCCTCTAACTTCACCAATAAAATACATTTCCATAATTTTTTTTTATAATAAGGGTACTTAAATAGTACCGGTATTTGTTGATTAATAATTAAGAAAACTTAGTTTTAGTTCTCTTAATTCTTTTAGCTACTTTGCCATACATAGAAAAGAAAAGTCCAAGTCAAATTCGATTTTTACGAATAAATAATCAGTAGAATAATTATTGTTCGATTGATTTTACTTTTATTACCTGAAGCAACTTGTTAATGATAATTATTAACTTCGAGAGGGAAAAGTTCCCTGTAGACAAATAATATAGTTTAAAACTAAATATGGAGACATGTTATTATGTGACTGAGTTCCTCCTGTTGAATTAACGGTTACTGTTACGGTATTGTCTCCTAGTGGAACATCCAAATTTCCGTCTGAAGCGTAAAGATTGCCTCCAATTTCAGGTACATAACTATTGGTTGGATTACCTCCTCTTGTATTACCATCATTTGCTTTCATATGACCTGAAACTGTATGCGTATGATTTGCCATCGTCTGAGAATTTATGGTATCGGTCTCTGCTCCCCCTTTTTCCCCTTGTCTAATTTCGCTCATTCCTGGGCCTCGACCTGCATGAACAGCAGTTCTGCCTGCCAAATCAGGTAAGGCAGTAGTTGTCCGACCATCTCCACCATAAATAGTTCCAATCAAGGAAAATAAAGCGGTATTTTGAGCTATTGGCAATAATTGTCCCTGACAATAAGCGTAATTCCGAGGAGCAAAGTTACCAGCGAACATTCTTATTTCGGCTATAGTTCCATCCATAATAATAAAAGTTTTATAAGTTATTAAATTGATTGTTTTAATTGTCTGATTGATTGTTTTAATCCGACAATACTGTTATTTTATCCTTTTTTACAAGTAATTTTGAGTCCTTCTTCTAATCGTTTGATTTCTTTTTTATCTAGCTGATCATTAGGTAGA
>CAZXYA010000936.1:0-2688 GCA_964644655.1 uncultured Saprospiraceae bacterium
TACTATGACTGATTTTAAAGGAAAAATAGGGGCAAAAGAAGCCGTCCTAGATGACTAAGTTATTTTTTTGCCGTTACTTAACTAACTCCTTTTTAACAATCAAATTTGGAGTTAGCCAAAAATATACAAAAACTTTAAGAAAAAAATATACACCCCTTTAAAAATCAAACTTGTTCTCTTTTAAAATTAAAAAAAGGATATTCCTACATTTTTTCCATTTTCCCCAAATAACCCTATCCGTATTTGAATGTCCATCAATAATGTTTAGTTCTTCCCATTTTGAATAAAAATCCCAAAAATAGAAATTATCACTTTACAATAATGGAGTATATTATTGATAATCAAATAGTTAAATAAATGGCATTGCTTTAGAAATGATTATTGTAGAATTAACACATAAACAAACAATAATCATGGCTTTAAGAAAACTACTATTTATTAAATTTTGCGAAATTCTTGTCTTAGTCCTCTTACTTTTTTTTATGCCAGCTTGTCAAAAAGAAGAACTCCAAGCAATTACTTACCTCAATGTTGCAGAAGAACTCTGTCCCTATTTTCAACGATTTGAAGAGGAAGCAGCTGCTCGAGGTGTAATCGTAGATTTAGCAGCTGCTCACATTAAAGGAAGTTTCTCTACAATTGGCAATAATTACATCGGATTATGTGCCAATAAGGAAGAAAAAGAAGTCATTATAGATGAAAATTTCTGGAGGCGGAGTAGTCAATTGAGAAAAGAGTTGATTGTTTTTCATGAGCTGGGACATTGTTATTTAGGAAGAGGCCATTTAAATGAAAGGTCCGCAAATGGTACCTGTTCTAGTATAATGCGAAGTGGGAATGGCACTTGTGTGGACTATTATACCACTAAAACTCGAAATCGACTATTGGATGAATTATTTCAAGAATAAGTCACTCATCATTTATTTATTAACTTTTTCTGTAAATCCATTTAAACCTATGCATTATAGTTATACACCTACTGCCAACTCCCCGTTTGACTTTTTCAGATACTTACAACTAGTCTTATTAGAACAAATTAATAAAACTAGGAAATATGGTTTTTTCTTAGTTTTCTTGAGCAGTTTTAGCCCCCTCTTACAAGCTCAAAATATTAGTTTTGATAATTCCGTACCACCAGAAATCATGCTTTGCGAAAATACAAAGACCTTTACTATTGCTTTTACAAATGAATCGACAGCAGCATTAAACAATGTAACCGTAAATGTGCAATTTCCTTCTGGTATTCAATACCAGTCAGGAAGCATTAATAACGTAGTAGGTGGAACAGTTCAAGAACAAAGTGTAAGTAACCCAGAAAATATTACGTTCAACCTAAGTAATATGCCAGTTGACGGGACGATTAGTTTTGACATAGAAGCAGATGCCCATTTTGCAGCTTATTTATTTCACACAGGAGGCGGTATTTTTAGAAATATCGTCATGGTGAATTTTACAGGAGGCTCAGCATCGATTGAAACAGAACCATATAACATTTTGTATCCAGCCTTAACCATTACAAAAGTTGACCCATTATCGGTTACCGCTTTTGTTGGACAAACATTTACTAGAGAGGTGACCATCGTGAATGGAGGATATGGTTCTTTAAATTCCTTTGTATTAAAAGACACTTATGACAGTAATTTGCAATTGACCAGTACTGATAAAGGCGTATTAAATGCTGCTAAAACGGAAATTACTTTTGATGCGAGTGATTTTACGACTATTGGAGATGGAGACGGTTATTTTGAACAGAATGAATCAATTACTATTACACAGACTATTATTGCTTCGGGGTGTAATAATGTCCAATCTACTTTACAAGCTTTTTGGGGTTGTAATGGACAAACCGAAGCAAGCAATATCAAATATCCTTATACGACGATTAAATTATTTGCACCAAATGTAGCTATTTCCGCTACTCCTGCTTTTAATACTTGTGTAGATGGTACGGCAGACGTTCAAAAATTAACGCTTGTAAATAATGGAACAGGTCCTGCAAATCAATTAAAAATAGACATCACCCAAACACCAGACAATATATATTCTGCTATCAATCCAAATAATATTAGTTACCGAATTAACAACGGGACAAGTATTAACCTAACTACGAATCAAACAACACCAGCAGCGGAATATGATTGTCTAAACAATAATTACGTAGGCGCTTTCCAAGTTACTTTGCCACCTTTACAACCAGGAGAAACAGCGGAAGTTTTCTGGGATAGTTATACTTGTGACACCGATAATTGCGGAGATGTACGCCTAATTGGTTGGGACTATGAGTTGAATTATACAGATATGTGTTTTAAAAATGATTATAAAACGGAAGACATAGGGCAAGCAGAAAAAAGAAAGAATTTTACTGTTTTTTATGAATCGCCTTCGGATTTGGTCCATCAACAAACAGGTGAATATATTTTTATTTTATCTAGTGCTACTTTCAATTTGCCAGAAGGCACCAATCCTTATTTTGAAGTAGTCATGGATATTCCACAAGGCTTGGTTTGGAGTGGGAATACTGCTGATTTACGCTATGTGAGTGGTGCGTCAGAATGGATGCCTAATGCCGTTACCTACGATAGTAATACACGTAAATTAACCGCCCAATATCCTTTCCCAATACCGATTACGCTGCCTCGTTCTGAATTTAGATTGAAATTAACCTTGGATTGTGCCTTACCAAATGCT
>CAZXYA010000937.1:0-2686 GCA_964644655.1 uncultured Saprospiraceae bacterium
TTTTGTACATTGGATACCAGACTGAAACCCACGATTTCTTGCTAACTGAACAAAGCCAATAAAGGCATCTGAAAAGCTAGAAAATTGAGTGTAGTGTTGACTCATTAATTACCCTTGATTCGCTTTTTTTCTTTCTTCAGCCATCTCTGCTATTCGCTTTCTAGCCGCTGCTATATCAACACCTGTTTTAGTTCTATCGCCTGGAAGGTTTAGAGATTTATAATGTTCTCTACTTTTTTTTCCTTCTTCTAATCTGATTTTATCTAAATCTTCATATTCTTTTAAAGACATGGTATTAATTTTATGAGTTAGTAAAATGTGAATACTTAGGGGTATAAAGGTGTAAAGGTTCATAGGTACAAAGGGGGCTAAAAAGGCAATCCCAAATGGTTAACAAAGTAACTCGTTTGTCCTTTGAACCTCTAAACCTCTGTACCTTTACACCCTTAAGTAGTGAAAAATTCTTTTTTTACCGCCTTGATATCGCTATTCGATTTTAATAAACAAGACAAGCTATTGTACATCGCTGCATCATCATTATTCAATGCCGCAATTCCTCTTGCCCAGTCTATTGTTTCTGCAATACCAGGTGTTTTATCTAATTTTAACGTTCGTACTTTTTCCACAAAAGCAGCAATTTTGTCTGCCAGTTGCGTTTCAATATTCGGAAGATGTTTTTTTATAATGCGCAATTCTTTTTCCGAAGAAGGGTAATCGACCCAATGATATAAACATCTTCTTTTCAATGCATCACTCAACTCTCTAGTTCTATTGGAAGTCAAGACAACTATCGGTTTGTGTGTTGCTGTAATCGTTCCCAATTCTGGCACACTTATCTGAAAATCAGACAATAATTCTAATAAGAAAGCTTCAAATTCTTCATCTGCTCTATCTATTTCATCTATGAGCAAAATCATTCGCTTATTAGTAGAAATGGCTTTTAGCAAAGGTCTTTTTAAAAGGTAGTCCTCTCCAAAAATCATATCTTCTTTTTCCTTATCAGATTTGCTACTACTTTCAGATATTTTTATCGCCAGTAATTGTTTCTGATAATTCCATTCATAAATAGCATTATTTACATCAAGACCTTCATAACATTGCAAACGGACCAATTCATAACCCAACATATCCGCTAAAATGTAAGCAACCTTTGTTTTGCCAACACCAGGATTACCTTCTAATAAAAGCGGCTTTTCTAGCTTTTGCATCAAGAATAGTACCGTTGCCAATTCTTCGTCTATAACGTAGCCTAATTTATCTATTATAGGAATTAAATCTCTAGGATTGTTTACCACTATTAAGTATTATTTCTGTAATTATTTAGGCGTCAGGTGTGAGGAGGCAGGTGTCAGAATGACCTGAAATAGCTAAAATATAATAATAAATTAATGAAGTATCAGCTCTTGTTAAACATAAATTAGGATTAGTAGGGACTACCTGACTCCCGACTCCTCGCCCCTGACTCCTAAGTTAATTATTTCTTACCTCTAAAAAAATCAAGAATACTTCCAAAGATACTTTTAATAACGGTACCAATTAAGGAAGTTCCATCAAAAGAATTGTCATCTGCGGCCGTAGCTTTTTTTACGTTTGCCACCGCTGCTTTTGACTGTGTCTCAACTGCTTTTGTGGCATCCCCAGCCGTCTCCGTCATTTTCTCTACAACTACTGCTCCTGCTGTAGTTGCCAAAGAAGCTGTTGCTGCACTTGCTGCTGGAGCTTGTGATTCCAATTGATTAGCAAAATTCTTGACAAACTGATTTAATAATTGGTCAGAAACATCATTTATTAATCTGGAACCAAACTGTGCTAATTTTCCTACGATAGTAATATCCATACTAAAGTTAACCTGCGTTTTGCCTCCTTCTTCCTTCAATGTTCCGTTCATAATCATATCAGCAGAACCTTTTCCTTTGCTGTCCAATCCTCGCCCTTTCAAAACCATTTTATGATTGGCTTCATCCAATTCTACTATTTCAATATCCCCTGCATAAGCTGCTTTGATAGGACCAAACTTGGTAACTACTTTACCTTTATAATTTCGATCATCAATTTTCTCCGTGATACTTGCTCCTGGCACACAGCCAACAATTTCTTCGGGATTGGCTAAACTTTTCCAAACCACACCAATTGGTTGAGCTATTTCGAAATCCTTTGTGATTTTAGTATTCATTAAAAATATTATTAGTGATTGGTGATTAGTAATTAGATTAGTAACTAGCTTAGGTCAACATCTAAACTAGTTACTAATCACGAGCTACTAGTCACTACGCAGTTTTCTCAAAATACCCAACCTTTTGCAACTCTTTAAATAGCTTAAAAGGCGTAACTGGAATTTCAAGGTGTTTAATGCCTAAGTGAGCAACTGCATCTACAATTGCGTTTACGATAGCAGGTGGTGCACCAACGGTTGGTGATTCTCCAACGCCTTTCGCCCCAATCGGATGATGTGGTGCAGGGGTAACCGTATGACCTGTTTCCCAACTTGGAGACTCTACTGCCGTAGGTACTAAGTAATCCATGAATGTTCCGTTAAGGATATTTCCAGCCTCATCATAAATTAATTCTTCATACATGGCTGGTGCAATACCTTGTGTCAAACCACCATGTACCTGACCTTGTACAATCATCGGATTAATGATGTTTCCACAGTCATCAATCGCCACAAATCTGCGGACTTTAATAT
>CAZXYA010000938.1:0-2676 GCA_964644655.1 uncultured Saprospiraceae bacterium
TTGGCAATTGGCTAAAAGAAAAGCACAAAGCGTGCTTAAAATGCCATATTTAATTAGGTTCTTCATTAAATTGTAGCTTAAATTAGATGAGTAAATAGTAAAAGAAGCTAAAATGTTTTGCCTAAGCTTCTTAGAGGTGAAATTAGTATATTTTTACTAATTATATGATTTCAGTATACAATATTTTAAAATTTGACAATAATAGAATTATTTTAGTGCTAGTGGGGGGCTTCAATAGAGCATCCGATTAAACATAAACTAAATGAACTTAAATGTCTTAAATGGTAGAAGAAAATGCTATCCTAGTGAATAGTTACGACAAATAAGCAATAAGTGTGAAAATTGGTTGCTTTTTACCATTATCCGCCATAATTTTACTTTATACCGTTTTAAACCACCTGATTAAGAAAAATGAAAAAAACAACTTTCTATAGCTGCTTATTAATTGGTTTATTCCATTTTTGCCCAACAACTACCCAAGCACAAGCGCTACTCGATTGGTTTAATCTGAGCGATGTGAAATTTGAAGAAAAGCAAATACCTGGAGAGGAACTTAATTATAACCATGCGATTTTTGGTCCTTCCGTCAAACCATTCGAGGGAATAGAAGTAATGATTTCGGGCTATATTATTCCAATGGATCCAATGGGCGTTTCGTATGTATTGTCCAGAAATCCGAATGCTTCTTGTTTCTTCTGTGGCGGGGCAGGTCCTGAAACCGTCATTCAATTAAATTTGACACCAAGTGCGATTAAACGCTATAAAACAGATGATCGGCTGACCTTTAAAGGTATTTTTCGAGCGAAAGAAACAGATATTGAGAGTTTGACTTATGTATTAGAAAATGCAGAAGAAATGTAAGGGTGGTATAAAAGCCTCTTATCATAATAAATGCTAATTCGTAAGCAAATAGTTTAGTCAAAATTGCTTTTTTGTTAAAATTATTATCTAACTCGTCAAAATCCGTTGGGAAACTAATCCGTTGGGCAAAAAATACCCCAACGGATAATTATCAATTTTTTTATCTGACTATCTAAAACAATCTAACAATTATCGCAAAGGATTTAAAAAGTTACAAAGATTATTTTTGCAAATTAATGCCTTTAACACAAGCCTATACCTCAATCCACCAACTTCAAGATCTCACTAGTCCAACCTCGAATTTTCCGTAATAAACCCGGTCGATTATTTAAAGAAATGCCATAAGTTGGAATCATCGTTTTCAAAGTCTTTTGCCACTTTTTAGACTTCATCTCTTTAGCAAAACAAGTTTCTAAAACATTTAGCATAATAGAAACAGAAGTAGAAGCGCCAGGCGAAGCACCTAATAAAGCTGCTAAAGAACCATCTGCAGAAGACACTATTTCTGTTCCAAATTGCAATCGTCCACCTTCTTTTTCATCTTTTTTGATAATTTGTACTCGTTGTCCCGCTATTTTTAATTCCCAATCTTCCATTTTAGCATCTGGATAATAAGACTGTAAAAAGGCAAATCGTTCTTCAGGAGATTGGATAACCTGATTAATTAGATATTTGGTCAAACCAATATTATTAATGCCAGCTTTTAACATCGGCCAAATATTATGCATCTCTATAGAAAAGGGTAAGTCAAAATAAGATCCGTTTTTTAAAAACTTAGTAGAGAAACCAGCATAAGGACCAAATAATAAACCTTGTTCGCCATCCATCCAACGGGTATCTAAATGAGGAACAGACATAGGCGGATTGCCTTCTGCTGCTTTTCCATAAACTTTTGCGCCATGTCGTTTGATTACTTCGGGGTTATTACATTTTAACCATTGACCACTTACTGGAAAACCACCATAACCCCGTCCTTCTGGAATATCCGATTTTTCTAATAAGGGCAAAGACCCACCACCTGCACCGATAAACACAAATTGGCTATAAACATCCACTTCTTCCCCAGTATCCAAATCCTCCATATCGACTTTCCAAGTGCCATCTTTTAAATGGGTTAAATCTTGTACTTCATGCCCTAAATGAACTGCTACACCATCCAATTGTTCCAAATAATTAATCATTCCCCTAGTAATAGCACCGAAATTTACATCCGTACCAATGTCCATGCGAGTGGTCGATAATTTATGTTTATGCTCCCTATTTTCCATCATCAAAGGCACCCAATCTGCTATCTGTCCATGATCTTCTGTATAAATCATATCCTCAAAAATGGCATGTTTGGACATGGCTTTGTAGCGCTTTTTCAAAAAACGGACATTCTCTTCCCCAAATACAAAACTCATGTGCGGAATGTCATTAATGAAGGACTGATTGCTAGGAAATAAATCTTCCCCGTTCAAATAAGCCCAAAATTGTTTGGAGACTTCAAAAGAGTTGGCAATTTTTAACGCCTTGGTCAAATCTATTTGCCCGTTTTCTTTCTCTGGCGTATAATTTAATTCACAAAAAGAGGAATGCCCCGTTCCTGCATTATTCCATGCATCAGAACTTTCAGCGCCCACTTTGTCCAAGCGTTCGTAAATGCCAATCGTTGCATCAGGCATTAATTTTTTTAATAAAATACCAAGTGTTGCGCTCATGATGCCTGCGCCTATTAGGGTAATGTCTACTTTTCTATTTATCATTGAATGGTGGTTTTAGATTTGTTGTCGGTTATCCGTTGTCAGTTCAGGCTGACCGTAAATGGTAGGATTT
>CAZXYA010000939.1:0-2670 GCA_964644655.1 uncultured Saprospiraceae bacterium
TCAGTTTTTCTTAAAAAATCCTTGCATAGCAGGGCTACGGAAGTATTTTTTAAGATGAGCAAACACCGTTTGTGAACCGCAAAGCGGATGGGCTGCTGAGGGCAAAAGAAGCCGTCCAAATGGTGGAGTTATTTTTTTGTCGTTACTAAGTAATTATATAAAGGATTTTCTTATTAAACTCGGTAGAATATTTTGGGATAACGATTTGTTTTCGTAGTCAAATTTTTATCTTTAGTCTAAAGTAAGAAGCCTTTTTTAGGAAAAAGACTGGTAGCAGAAATTTTTTTCCTATATTGGTCACATGAAAAATGAAAACGATAAAGTACATATTTCTAAAACCGCTTTTCAAGAGTGGTTAGAGAAATTACAGCAAGAAAGCTGGCAATTGGAGTTGTTAATTTCTGGATTTGCATTATTTGCTATATGGGAGGCTCGAATATTAGTGGATGGTTTTGATGAATATACGGACTTACAAAATGGGGTAAGTTATGTAACCAATCTGCTGCTTGTAAATACTTCTTGGTTTATCACCATTGCATGGCGTATTTTCTTTTTTAATTTGCTCATACATGTAATAGCTAGAGGTATGTGGATTGGGGCGATAGGTCTAAGATATGTTTCTTCTGAAATTGACTATGAGTTTCTGGATTATGCGCCAAGATTTGAAAACTTCCTACAAAAAAAGGTAGGTGATTTTGATGATTATATAGAGAAGTTAGAGCGATTTTCAAGTGTAGTTTTTGCTTATACTTTTTTGTTGTTCTTTATTTTTCTTTCGCTTGTTCTGTTCTTTGTTGAAATAGGCTTTATTTTTTCATTGTTAGAAAAAAAAGATGCTGGTTTAGCAGGGTTTTTTATAATATTCATTCTTTCTATTGGTCTTATTGCTTTTATTGATTTTATTACAATGGGTGGGATTAAGCGGATAAAAGAGAAGAATATATCTGCTATATATTTTGTAATATATCGAATAATTAGTTTCTTGACCCTTTCATTTTTATATCGCCCATTACTGTATAATTTTTGGGATGAAAAATATACTCGTCGTTTGTTTTTAGTTTCTATTCCTTACATATTTTTCCTTAGTATTATTCCTAGATTGGAATCTGTAGCATATCCCTATTTTCCTATTTATCATCATGGGCATACCCAAAGTAATATGGCTCAACAATATTCTTATGGCAGTGAATTTTATGATGATGAACGAGCTTTAGTGCAGGCACATAAAAAAGGTATATTTACAAAAAACAAAGAAATTAAAGTAGTTAGCTTGCCTAGTATTGAAATGTCTGGTAATTTCGGTTGGTTCTTTTTAAGGAGTTATCCAAGAGATGCCCAATATCTTGAAAGTCAACAAAATATTATTCCTTATAAAAAATCAGGACTAGTAATGAGACATTTTAAGGACACACGAAAAGATAGTTTATATGAAGAAATAGAAATCAATAGGTCAGCCGCAAAAGTCCAATTGATAAAAGCCAGGCAAGAATTGTCTAAACAATTAAAAAAAGGAGTAATTCCTGACTTAAAATTAGGTTTTAAAAAAGAAGGTGAAAAACATGTTATATCCGATACTTATTGGTCTTCAAAAAAAGATAGCATAGACCAGTATTGGGATGCTCAAATAGATGCTTTTCAAAAAAATAAATTGCGGCGATTAAATAATGAGATTTTTAATCTTGCCGAGGTATTTATTGATGACATTCCCTACAATGAAAAGTGCGATTGTAAGTTCTATATTCATCCTAATATTGGAGAAAGAGGACTGCGTTGTTATTTTCCAATAAAAGAACTTGCAGAAGGTCCACATCTGATGTTAGTAAAACGCAAGCGTTTTCATGGTTCTGAGAATCAAGATGTTACTACAGATGAATATCATATTCCTTTTTATAAAATAAATAGAAACAATTAAGAAAAAACAGATCTTTTATGAAAAACAATGGCGTTAAATTTGGACTGATTTCAGGACTTTTTACTATTTTAATTTATCTGGCAAGTTATTTTTTTCTAGATATACGTTCTTTAATATCAATAACAAGTTGGGAAAATGTAGTAGGGCTAATAATTGGTATGGTTCTTATGTATATGGCTGCTAAGAAAACTCGTGATCAAAAGGGTGGCTATATTCCTTTTGGAGAAGCATTGGTACCTGCCTTTATAACCTCTGCAATTAGTACTTTTATAGGGATTTTCTTTTTTTATATCCTAGTTAATTTCATTGATCCATCTTTACAAGATGTAATGGCAGAAGCTACACTGGATAGCTCTAGAAAAATGTTTGAAATGGCAGGAATGTCTGAAGACAAAATATTAGAAGAATTAGAAAAAGTCGAAGATCAAGAGTCTAATAGTTTAGCGTCCATAGCAATAGGGTTTTTTACTTCCATATTAATAATGGGCTTACCTCTATCTGCTATCATAGCAGCTATCGTCATGAAAAAAGAACCGATGATTCAGCCTTAAATCTTGTATCACATTATACAAGATAGACCTACTCTACTACTAACCATGCGAATAACGGGCTAAACATAGACCGATAATAGAGCATATTTTATCTTTTTGACCATTGGTTCTAAGAACAAAAGTCACGTAAACACTAGGGTTTTAGTATGATTTTTACTGGTCATATAATTATTATATGCTCTATTATCGGTCTATGGGGCTAAATTT
>CAZXYA010000940.1:0-2662 GCA_964644655.1 uncultured Saprospiraceae bacterium
CTGGGATGACACTGAACGATGATCATAATTTTTATTATTGGGATGTGGATTAGTATCTGGCTATTAGCGGTTGGCATTTTCGCTGTTTGTTGTAAAGCATCCCTAAGCTTATATCTCATTCGAAATCACCTAAAGGCACCCCTAAATTAAAAATAGAAATGGTTTAATTTACTACCAATCTCGCCACATATGTATAGCACCAGTATCTATAACTTCTCCATCACAGTCTCTCCATACTAAGGTAAGATCAATCTCTTTTCTATCTACTGTTGACTGACCAGTAGTCTCCACAGTTATAGTATTGTTATCACATCTCGAACTTGCTTCTGCAAGATTTGAGCAATTTTCTGGTTTCATACTAAATCCACGAAAATGGATTTTGAAGGACCCGTCCATTTGCTCCTGTATACCATCATGTCCATGAGGAAAGCCTAATCCGATTGGTGTAAAAATTCTAGCATATTCACTATATAATGAACTTCCATCACCACCAGATAATAATAAATCTCCTTGATTTGGAAAAAAGACAGTAGCTAAGCCAATTTCATTATAACCTTTAAATTCGCCATTATTCAAACAGCAATTATCCGTTGCCGTAAAGTAATAATATCGATCTTCTTTTGGTCTACAAAAAGGTAAATGATGATCTTCAATTCCTTCATACAAGGGAAGCTCAAAGTGAGTTTCAGGCGGGCAAATACAAGCTGTTCCCTCATCATTTGCTTCCCATAACTCTCTCTGACAATTACCACTAGGAAGTAAACCTCTAGAATCAACATCATCTTGGATACAGGATTGAAAGAATAATGGCAAGAATAGAATCAAGAGTAAGTTGAAGGCTAGTTTCATTTTATTGGTATTTGTTAAATCTAAATTACAGAATTCTTTGAGTCTAAAAAAATTCCAATGCTTTAAAATATGATTATAAAAATCACCTCGTAACCTCATTCTTATTAAGGAAAGACTAGTTGTTAATAGACACCTCTATTAATAGCTTCTATTACTGTATCCAGAACTGTGTCATTCAATTCATAAACATCTGGTATGACTGTTATTTCTGGCTTGACTCCAAAACCAAAATTTTCAACCGATGAATTTGATTCAACTCTATAATAGGGTATCCTAACTTGGATACCAGAATGTGGCAAAGTTAGTTTATGACTTAAAACTGCATTAGTGCCTGACTCTGTTCCACCAGTTTCAGCTCCGTAGAAAACAACTCCTTCTCGATGCAGTTGTGCTGCAACCAAAGCTGTTTGAGAAAATGAGATGCCATCGGTAATTACATGTAAGTCTCCATTAAATACAAGTTTGCTAGGTTTGTACTTCAAGCCATATGTCTTTTGACCACTTATCTTATTCTTCCCTGGTATCAGGTTAAATGCAGAACGGGTTAACTTGCTCCAAAAGTCAAGTTTAGTAAATTCATTTTCTATTATATCTTTCTTAGGATGATGAAAGCTAAAGTAAAATGGTTCATCCGTTAAATAAGTAAGTAGCCTATTTCCATTTCCAAAATAACCACCACCATTGCCTCTTATATCTAAAATAAGTTTGTCGATTTTTAAGTCTCTAATTTTAGTAAAGCTAGCTTTGTAAAAAGCTTTAAATTCCTTTCTGTCTCCGAAGCTATTTATTTTTAAATAAACAATACCAAATTCATTATTGAATTCAAAACTGCTCCATTTGGTTTCCTCTAAAACTTTAAATTGAAATCTACTTTTAATAGGCTCCAGTTTTTTCAATTTCTGTTTTGTTAGTTTTATTGTAGAGACAAACTCCCGGCCATCCTTAGACTTTAATTTTATTTGATTTTCATTTTGAGCACCATAAAGAAACAAAAAATATGTCCTAAAATACCTATCCGTAATAGCTTCAACTAAAGACATTGTAATTCCATCTCTCTGTTGAATAGCATACATATCTGAAATTATTTTAGATATAGGAATGCTATTAATAGAAATAATTTCATCATTTATTTGAAAGTCAAATTCTTCATCAATTGTATTCTTTACATATACCTTTCCATCAATCTGTTTAATTGAAAATGGAAGTTGAATGTCTAATTTAGAAACATGATCATACCAGGCCTTAGAAGGTCTAGCATTAGTATGTCCGCACTTCAATTCTACAATTAACCTTCTTATCTTTAAATGCATATCTCGATATGAGATTGAATCATCTATAGATTCTAATTCTTGCCGGTAGTAGTTATCAAAATCAGCAGCGCTGATGTAAATATTTGGATAGGGATGATAATTGATTAGAGATTCATACACAAGGTTCCACTCTTGTTGGGCTTGTTCTTTAGTTAGGCTTTTTTCGCCAATTACATCTAGTTTTTGCGCAATAGCAATATCAACGAAAAAAAAACATATAACAAAAAGCAGTATTCTGTTGAAGGGTCTCATTTGGAGTGTTTTTAGCAAATATATATATATTTTGTAGAAACTCAGGCTTTAGTCTCCCCCTGCTGTAAACCTATGGATGCAAAAAGTGAATAAATAAAACTTGAGTAAATAGACTTCATATTCTCATAATTTTTTCATTTGGTAATACTCAATAAGGACGAAGTATATACTTGATGGGTTACAAGCAATCTTAATTTTTGATATATTTTAAACTTGAATAAGACTTATCTTCTAAGTTTAGCTTTTTTAAT
>CAZXYA010000941.1:0-2645 GCA_964644655.1 uncultured Saprospiraceae bacterium
TATGATATATCGCACCTTTGGTGCTGATTAATTTTACTTTGCGTAACATCAGTTACTAATGAAAATTTAACGGGTGTTTGGTGCTATAATTATTTTTCCTCACTTTTGCAGATTCTTTGAAAGATCAATTTGTTACTAATAAAAAAAATAATATGAAAGCTTATGTTTTCCCAGGGCAAGGTGCCCAATTTGAAGGTATGGGTAAAGGTTTATATGAAAATTCAGAGCAAGCACACCGTTTATTTGAACAAGCAAATAGCATATTAGGCTACCGTTTAAGTGATGTCATGTTTGAAGGAAGCCCAGAAGAATTGAAACAAACCAAAATTACGCAACCTGCCATTTTCTTACATTCGGTTATTAAAGCAATGCTGGCTGGAGATAGTTTTCAACCTGATGTAGTTGCAGGTCATTCTCTAGGTGAATTTTCTGCATTGGTCGCTAATGGTGTTTTATCCTTAGAAGATGGCTTAAAATTAGTGCAACAAAGAGCTTTTGCGATGCAAAAAGCCTGTGAAGCGGTAGAAAGTACAATGGCCGCAATTGTTGGTTTGGAAGATGAAAAAGTAGAAGCCATTTGTGATGGTATTACAGATGAAATCGTAGTGGCAGCTAATTATAATTGCCCCGGTCAGTTGGTTATTTCGGGATCTATTCCTGGGGTAGAAAAAGCAGTTGAACAATTAAAAGAGGCTGGTGCAAGAAGAGCTATTATTCTCAATGTAGGTGGTGCCTTTCATTCTCCTTTAATGGCACCCGCAGAAGCAGAACTAAAAGCAGCTATTGAAGCAACCACTTTTCAAGTACCCAAGTGTCCTATTTATCAAAATGTCAATGCACAGAAAGCAACAGATCCAATAATTATTCAACAAAATTTGATTGCTCAATTAACTTCCCCCGTTAAATGGACACAAACGATGTTGACGATGATTGAAGATGGAGTGACTGAATTTGTAGAGGTTGGTGGTACTGGAAAAGTCATTAGAGGAATGATTTTGCGGGTCAATCGTCGGATGCCTGTTAGTAGTTTGTAGGGAGAATAGGTATAGAGGTACAAAGGTTTAGAGGGGTAAAGGTACAAGGGTGTATAGATAAGTTAGCGGTTTAAAACACAAAGCGCTTCCAAAGCTTGAAGTTTTGGAAGCGCTTTTCTATAAAAATGAAAATATAAACAGTTATAAAATCAGTTATTTATAAGGCTTTATGTGAGCCATCACAAAATCCATTAGGATTTTTAGTTTGCTTACAGGTACAAAAATGTACTGTTTTTGATTCCGAACAGGCCATTACATTTGGCCGATATTCAGACCCTTTATGTGCGCCATTACAAAAAGGTTGTTTGTCAGAAAGGCCACAAGTACACCAAGCGTATTTTTTGCCTTCTTCCATGTCTACTTTAATAGGTGACGTTCCAGCAATTTTAGGTAAATCCATTGAGTTATTTATTTTTAGATTAAAGTTTAGAGCTTGTTGGGAATTTATCCTTTGGGCTAAAAAAGCGCCTTTTTTATCTCCAAAAACAAATCCCTAACAAACTCTTAGTTTTTGATTTTTAGTGATTTAGTCCTATTTATAACTCTATATTATTCTAAAAGTTTAGATTAATCATTTATTCAGAATTAGTCTAAATGAATATAAAAGCCAATTAATTCCATTCTCAACTTCAATATGAGGTTAAAAATTATCCTTCTTCTACTGGATCTGCCTTTAAAGTAAAGGTTCTACTAACTGGATTAATCGGACTATCCACTTTATTTCCAGCCTTGTCCAATAATGTCAAAGTAACGGTATTTTCTCCCATAGGTAAACCTTCGATATAATAAGGTTGCCATTTACTAAGCGCATGTGTTTCCCCATTAATATCTGCTTTTAAAGAATAATCCGGTCCTAAATCTGCATTTAACAAATAAAAATCCAACATTACTTTATCTGTATTCGCTTTGCCTACATACGTTCCTTTTGGACGACTATAGAATAAGGTTGCATCCGTAATTGGTTCACTTTTAGTCATGGTTCCACCTTCCATTGTAGCATTCAAGCCAACAAAAGCATCTGGTGATTTAATGCTTTCATGGTAAGAGCGAGATAAGAAGGCCAATAATTGATGGTCTCCATCTGCTACTTCATGAGCAAATTCACTTACATATTTAGCGGCATAAGGTGCCGTTCCTACGATTAAGTGAATGTGTTGTCCTTTTCCAGAGTTAGCACACATTTTTGCGGCTGCATCTGGTGTTTGTTCTCCTAATGAATAACCTTCACCACCGACCTCAAAATTAAAGGTCCCTTCTTTGTAAAACATAGACTCAATCTTTGCTTTAGAATAATCTTGAGAAGGTTGAAAAGGCGTTAAAGTATATTTCACTACAGGAGCAATTACTTTTTCGGGTGTTTTTTCAGCTACTTTCTTAGGTTCATTTTTGCAACTAAATAATAGTGCCATACAGCAACATAGGAGGATTGTAAATCTCATTTTTAATAATTTTGATGTTATTGATAGTAATTTTCGTAAGTACTCAATAGCAGGTGAAATCTCACCACATAGATAACAAAGTTCACATAGAACACATAGTTTTTTACTATGTGGACGATTAGAGCGTCAGATTAAAAACTGATATTGCTTATTTTAATAATATATCTAAAAT
>CAZXYA010000942.1:0-2636 GCA_964644655.1 uncultured Saprospiraceae bacterium
TTACAGGATATTTTGCACCAACTAGCCGTTTCGGTACTCCTCAGGATTTTATGGCATTGGTAGACGCTTTCCACCAAGCAGAAATTGGCGTAATCTTAGATTGGGTGCCTTCTCATTTTCCAGAAGATGAACATGGTTTGGGTAAATTTGATGGTTCTTCTCTATATGAACATGAAGACCCAAGGTTAGGCTTTCATCCAGATTGGAAAAGTTTAATTTTTAATTATGGACGACATGAAGTTCGTTCGTTCCTTATTTCTAATGCTTTATTTTGGTTAGATAAATATCATATTGATGGGCTTAGAGTGGATGCTGTGGCGTCTATGCTTTACTTGGATTATTCTAGAAATGACGGAGAATGGATTCCTAATAAATATGGAGGTAACGAAAATTTAGAAGCCGTTTCTTTCCTAAAAGAATTTAATGAAACCGTTTATCGAGAATTTCCTGATGCCATTACCATTGCCGAAGAATCTACTTCTTGGACAGGCGTTTCGAGACCAACTTATACAGGTGGTTTAGGGTTTGGGCAAAAATGGATGATGGGTTGGATGCACGATACTTTGAATTTTTTTAAGCATGAACCAGTCCATAGAAAATATCACCATAATGAAATTACCTTTAGTTTAGCCTATAGTTTTTCTGAAAACTTTATGCTGCCTTTATCTCATGATGAAGTAGTTTATGGAAAAGGAGCAATTATAGATAGAATGCCAGGAGACGAATGGCAACGATTTGCCAATCTTCGGATGATGTACGCATATATGTTTACGCATCCAGGCACCAATTTATTATTTATGGGAGATGAACTGGGGCAAACTACAGAATGGAGTATTGAAAAAGGAGTAGACTGGTCGTTAACTCAATATGCGCCACACCAAGGCATTCAAAAATTATTGCAAGATTTAAATACCTATTATAAAAATACACCTGCTATCTACGAAAAACAATTTTCTCAAGACGGTTTTGAATGGATTTCTCATGACGATGGAGAAAATAGTATGATTGCTTATCTGCGAAAAGGAAATTCGGAACATAAAGACCAATTGGTTGTTTGTAATTTCACGCCAGTTATTCGAGAAGCATTTAAGATAGGAATAAACAAAAAGGGAAAATGGAAGGAGGTCTTAAATAGTGATGCTAAGCAATATGGAGGAAGTGGAGTTAGTAATAAAAATACACTAGCTACTCAAAAGACTCCTTGGCATGGAAAATCACATTCGTTGACAATAACTATTCCACCGCTGGCAACTATTATTTTTGAACCAGCTTAATCAATTAATGGAACAAATAGTCGACTTTTCAGATATTACCGCTGTTGCTCTTTTTATTATCTCATTGAGTTTAGTCGTTTTCCTGCGCTATGTCATGGTATCAGGTCTTTTCGTTGTCTTATTTTATATAACATTTAAAGATAAATTCTTATCCAGAAAGATTAGTACCATGCTTCGTCCTCAAGGACAATCTTGGCAAGAAATAAAATGGTCTGCACTTACTTCTTTTATCTTTGCATTATCTGGAGTTGGAATAGTTTGGATGTGGCAGGTAGGCTATAGTACGATTTATATCGACCCTAATAAATATTCGATTTTTTACTTACCCATTAGCTTATTCTTAGCATTATTTATTCATGAGACCTACTATTATTGGTTACATCGTTGGATGCATCGACCAAAAATTTATAGATTGGTACACAAAATTCATCACGATAGTATCGTCACTTCCCCTTGGACAGCTTTTTCTTTTGACCCATTAGAATCCATTTTACAAGCTTTTGTCGTTCCTTTTATTATTCTATTTCTGCCAATGCACTTTAGTATGGTTATGCTGATGCTAATCATTATGACCGTTTCCGCTACCATTAACCATTTAGACATTGAAATTTATCCAAAGGGTTTTGAAAAGCACTGGTTAGGAAAATGGCTAATTGGCGCTACCCATCACAGTCAACACCATGCTAAATTTTTAGTCAATTATGGTCTGTATTTTACTTTCTGGGATAAGTGGATGCAGACAGAGAGTCCAGATTTTGAAGAATTATTTCGAGAGAAAACACAAGCTTAAAACGATGAACTATGAATGATAAACGATGAATTCATTCATACACTAATTGTTGGGTGCAGCCAAGAAAAAATCACTAATTAGAAAAATCAAATTAAAAAGAAGGTAACATCCATCTATCATCTATGTCCACCATGTGCCTGCTAGATAACACCTTTCAAAACTGCCCAAATATTTTCCGTTACAATTTGATGCCCCTTTGCTGTAGGATGAATTCCATATGCTTGATTGAGTTCTGGGACACCGCCGACATTACTTAAGAAAAAAGGAATTAAAGTAGCGCTATTTTCTTTAGCTAAGTTAGCAAAAATGCCTCTAAACTCTTGGGTAAATTTTTCGCCCATATTAGGTAGTGCTTCCATCGCACAGATTAAAATTTTTGCTTCTGGATATTTAGTTTTTACTTTTTGTAAAATAGAGGCTAGGTTTTTATATGTTTCTGTGATAGGAGTACCTCTGAGTCCATCGTTGGCGCCTAACTCTAAGACAAATACATCAATTTTTTGTCGCAAAATCCAATCAACTCTGCTATTTCCACCTGCTGAAGTTTCGCCACTTAATCCAGCATTCACTAC
>CAZXYA010000943.1:0-2624 GCA_964644655.1 uncultured Saprospiraceae bacterium
CGCCTTGAATTTTTGTACTTTCTGTGGCTGATAATTTTAAACGAGCTAGTTTTTCTAGCTTCGAAATTAGCATTTTATCTACTTGCATAATAACTTTTTAGATAATAGTCACAATTTTATGGACGAGTAAGAGAAATGAGTAAATTAATAAAGGATAAAATGAATAAATTGTGTGAAATGCTATTAATTGCATTCTATTTTTTTATTTACGAATTTACTCATTCAATCATTTACTCATTTTTTCTTAATCAACCTCTTCAAAAAAGCCAGTTTCTCGATTTTTTCTAACATTATGCCATAAATAATACCGACCATTCATAGCAACATAAACACCTTCTGGTAATGCTTGCGCAAAAGCTATGGCGCTGCCTAAATTGAAAAAACCATCCGAAGAAGTACCAAAAGCATAAGGTACCATTGCACCCATAATGATTATGGTTTTTCCTTCAATATTTTCGTTGGCTAAATATTCTGCGGTTTTAACCATTGTATCAGTTCCATGTGTCAAGATGATTTCTTTAGATTTGGAACGGCGACAATTGTGGGCAATGATTTGTCTATCTGTATCTGTCATCTCTAAACTGTCGATCATCATTAATGTTTTAATATCAATGTCGATATTACAACGACCTCTGACCAACATTTCTTTTAGATGGGTGTCTTTAAAGTATAATTCTCCTGTGATAAAATTATACTCTTTATCAAAGGTCCCTCCTGTTACAAAAATTTGTACCATGGTATTATTGAGTTGATAGGGAAATGAGGCAAGGAGATAAATGAGTTAATAAGGGCAGTCTTCTTACCTCACTCACTCATCCATCTCATCACCTCATAATTCTTTTTACAAATGAATCACTTCACCATAAGCATCTGCGGCTGCCTCCATAACAGCCTCACTCATAGTAGGGTGGGGGTGAATGGTTTTGATGATTTCATGTCCCGTTGTTTCTAGTTTTCTTGCAGCTACTACTTCAGCAATCATTTCTGTTACATTATAACCTAACATATGCGCTCCTAGGAATTCACCATATTTAGCATCAAAAATAACTTTTACAAACCCTTCTTTTGCACCTGCTGCGCTTGCTTTTCCAGAAGCAGAAAATGGGAATTTACCCACTTTGACTTCATAACCAGCTTCTTTGGCAGCTGCTTCCGTATAGCCTACCGAAGCTATTTCTGGTGAACAGTAAGTACAACCAGGAATATTATTATAGTCAATTGGACTTGGATGCTCGCCAGCAATTTTTTCTACACAAGTAATGGCTTCTGCGGTTGCAACATGTGCTAATGCTGGCCCTGCAATTACATCTCCGATGGCATAGATACCTGCTACATTTGTTTTATAAAACTCATCCACTTTTATCAATCCTCTTTCTGTGGTAATACCAAGCGCTTCTAAACCTATATTTTCCGTATTTGGACTAACACCAGCGGCAGATAATACTACATCGCAATTGATAGTTGTTACTTTACCTGTTTTTCTATTCTTTGCCGTTACGACACATGTTTTTCCTTTGGTATCTACTGTTTCTACAGCCGTATTTGCTAAGACTTTGATACCTTTCTTCTTGTAAATTCTAGCTAATTGTTTAGACACATCTGCATCTTCTCTTGGGACTAAACCCTGTTCCATAAATTCCACGATAGTTACTTCTGTACCAATAGAATGATAGAAATAGGCAAATTCAACACCGATAGCTCCTGCACCTACTACCACCATGCTTTTAGGTTGCTTGCCCATACTCATTGCCTTTCGATATTCGATAATTTTTTCACCGTCAATTGGCAAGTTTGGTAATTGTCTGGCTCTACCACCCGTTGCTATAATAATATTTTTCGCTTCGTAAGTAGTCACTTTTCCACTATCGTCGGTTACTTCTACTTTTTTACCCCTACTTAATTTTCCAAATCCTTTGATAACAGTTACCTTATTTTTCTTTAATAAAAAAGTAACTCCTTTACTCATACCATCTGCTACATTTCTACTTCTTTTAACCATTCCTGTAAAATCAGCTTCAGGCTTGTCTACTTTAATGCCATAATCTGCTGCATGATTGATATATTCAAAAACTTGCGCACTTTTTAGTAATGCTTTTGTAGGGATACAGCCCCAATTCAGGCATATGCCACCTAAGGATTCTTTTTCAATAATGGCTACTTTCATTCCTAATTGAGAAGCTCTAATAGCTGCTGGATAACCACCAGGACCACTTCCTATAACGATTAAGTCAAAATTCATATTTGCGTAAAGTTTATTAAATAATAAAGTCGGATTGGATAAAGGAATAATGTAAGGTAAAAGTTCTCGGCTTGGGAACGCAGAAAAAATAACTTTACATTCTGTCTCACTCTTAATGCCCTTTTGCGAGTCGGTGAAGCCGGTGAGCAAGTATGTAAAGTTATTAAAATGATGTTCCTTACTCCTTAAAATTTTCGCAAATATAGGTAGAATGAGCTAAATCGGAGACTAAATTTCATATTATTCTTTCTATAGAATACCAGCTACTCAATAGATTGCGTCGAAAAACAAATATAATTAACCGTAAATTAAATAAAATTATAATGTGTAATTATTTTTATATATCTTTGTCTAAGTTTTCTCATAGTATGTTTGTTTATTTTAG
>CAZXYA010000944.1:0-2622 GCA_964644655.1 uncultured Saprospiraceae bacterium
CTATTGAAAAAATAATCTCCCTGAAATTTTAATCTAATTATGAGTTGGTACTTATTTGTATTCAATCTTCAATACTTATAGCATTATAGCATGGAATTAGACCAAAGAATTAAACATTTATTAAAGCATGGCAATTTGAGAACGACGGCTGTTCGGAAGTTGGTCCTAAAAGAATTTTTAGAAGCAGGTACTACTGCTTTGTCTAGCTATGAAATCGAAAAAAAATTTGAAGATTTAGATAGAATTACCCTATACCGTACCTTAAAAACTTTTGAAGAATGTGGTATTATTCATCAGGCAGTAGACATTAGTGGTCGATCTAAATATGCCATCTGTTCCGAAGATTGTACCAATCATAATCACGAAGACCATCATGCGCACTTTTATTGCAAAAAATGTGAACAAACAGTTTGTTTAGATGATGTTAAAATTCCTACCTTAAATTTACCTAATGACTTTCAATTAGAAGATAGTCAATTGGTACTGTCTGGGGTTTGTGGGGATTGTCAGGTAATTCCTTAGAGCATGTTTAAAAATTTTAAGAATTGAAAATCAATAGTTTATGGTTCTGAGGAACTATCGAAATCGTCGCCTAGCAAGCTAGGCGGCTATTTGGATAGGAACTCAGGTTCTTAAAATGTTGGTTTTCTGGAAGTAAAAATTTAAACATGCTCTTAGCATTTTTCCTTCCTTTTTCGTATTTTTGATAAAAATAAAATACCAATGACTGCCATTTCTCAAACATATAATAAAACGTATAGTGTGCCAGAATATCTAGCAATGGAAAGGCAATCTGGTCAAAAATTTGAATACTATCATGGAAAATTATACCAAATGGCAGGAGGAACACTCACACATAATCGAATTGCGAGAAATATTTTAACAGCGCTTGATAATGTTTTGGAAGAACACTTTGAAGCATTTGGGAGTGACCAAAAAGTATTTCTACCTAAATATGATTTTTATGTTTATCCTGATGCAGTAGTTGTTGCAGGAACGCCAATCGAATCTGATAAAGTTTCTAGCGCCATTATTAATCCCATTTTAATTATTGAAGTACTCTCTCCTAGTACAGAAGGTTATGATAAAGGCAATAAATATATTCAATATCAAAGCCTTCCTTCTTTTAAGGAATATGTGTTAATTAGACAAGACAAAGCCGAAATACAGACTTCTTTTAGAGAAGAAATTAATTTGTGGCGCAATAAGGAATTTATTGGAATAAAAAACGATTTGCATTTGCGGTCTGTTAATTTAAATATTCCACTAAAGACTATATACAAACGAGTTACTTTGAGCCCATAAAACAATAAATAAGTTTTTATACGGCTATATTATTTATAAATCAATAACTCCATCATTTCTATAGCAGCAGCTCGCCCTTTTTTGCCAATCAAATCTCTAGGCGTATCGTCTCCTACTTCATAGACAATGCCTTCTGCTTCCAATTGAGTCAAAAACCAGCCTTTAGAAACAGGCGCACCAACATTGGAAGGACGTTCTCTTATTTTTTCTCCACTTAACACTTCTCTAAAACCTGCCACCCAATAATCTTTATAGCGAGGTAAATTATCCGCAGCTTGTTTGTTGGTGTATAAAATATCGTACCAAGTAGAATGAAAATCCATTCCTAGAATTACTTTTGATTTATTCTTTTTAGCTGTTTTGACAATATAATCTGCCACTTGCTTTACTTCTGGTTGATGATAGTAAGCCCAATCTCGATTCAAATCTACCCCTCCCGTATTATGCCGCCAATGTCCCAAGTCTACCCCATCTGGATTCATCAAAGGAAAAACTAGTAAATGGTATTTTTTGCGAAAATCATTACTTAAAGGCTTATCGGCTAAAATTTCTTCAATGAAAGTTTTCATTGCTAAATAGCCTGTTACTTCTGGTGGGTGCTGGCGACTAATAATCGCAATTATATCTTTTTTTCTATTATCTCCTTGTGTAATATCCAACAAATACATATCCCTTCCTTGCTTGCTTTTTCCTACGACTTGGAATTGAACACCTAACTTTTCAGTCTGCTCTAAACACCAATTTTTAACATGGGTACTGGTTTGTAATTCTTGGGCAGCCACCCACAAAGGATCGGAATCTACCCCTAGTTGAACGTAGGCATTCACACTATCTTTTGCCAATTGCACCTTCGTCGAATCTAATAAAGTCCAAGTTTCCCCATCGCTACTAATTTTTGGTGGATACCGATGAAAACCACTAGTATAATTTAATTCGATAGTTATTTCCTTAGCGGTCTTGGAATTTAGTCGAAAAGCATAATAAGCACTTGGATTAATCGGCTTATTTTCTGGATGAATCGTAGCTTGGAAGGTATCCTGACTCAGGTGTTTAAAATCGTTGAGTCTTGCGCCATCAAATTGGTTATCGGCAGCTATGCCATTAATGGTATAAACCTTTTTTTCTTGGAATTCGACAGGTTTATCAGTCGTGTCTACTGGTTTAGGAAAATCATATGGTTGGGCTTGATAGGTGGTTTGGCAGCTAATGAATAGACCAATAAACAAAAAGAAGCTAAAGTAGGAAAATCTCATCTTGTATAGGCTCTTACGTAAATTTTAACACCAACAAATTGTCGATAAATTTTTAAATTTCAAT